>NZ_JAYKZX010000001.1:362500-725000 GCF_035989265.1 Sphingobium sp. HWE2-09
TTCTGCCGCTGCATCTGTTCTTTCAAAGCCCGGCCTCGGCACGAGCGTCAGCCATGCCGTGCTCAATCCTCCGTCCACAACTATATCTTGCCCATTGATGTAGGCCGAACGTTTACTGGCGAGGAACAATACGACCTCAGCCAGATCCGGCGCACTGCCAATGCGACGGGCAGGCACGATGGCCTCCCGTTTCCTCAGCGCGACCGGATCCCGATAGATCATCTCGGTCATTGCCGTGCGCACCATGCCCGGGCTGACGAGATTGCTGCGTATGTGATGGTCTCCCAATTCGACCGCCAGTAGACGCGAAAGCATCGCCACCCCCGCCTTGCTCACGCTGTACGGGCCGCTGAAAGCCTGCGGAACTTGGCCTGAGAGAGAACCGACATGGACCATGCTGCCGCCGCCCACAGCCATCATCTGCCTACCGAAAATCTGGGCGCACAGCAGATAGCCGCCGATGTTGACATCCATCAGTTGACGCCAGCGATCCAGATCGGCGTCCATAATCGCCCCTGGGTAAAGGGTCGCCGCGTTGTTCACCAAAACCTCGCAGGGGCCAAAGGTCCTCTCTACCTCGACGGCAGCGCGCTCAACATTATGCTTGTCAGCAACGTCGCAAGATATTGCCACCGCCTGACCACCCGACCGCTCGATATCGGCGGTAACCTCGAGCGCATGATCAAAATCCCGATCTAGCAAAGCCACAGGCGCACCTGCGTTTGCGAGACGCCTTGCTATTTCAGCACCGATACCGCTCGCAGCGCCAGTGACAGCGCAGACTTTGCCCTCGAGACCAAGCCAGCTATTTGCTGAGCCGTCCACTGTTCGCATGCACAGATTACCTTCCACGCCTGAGGCGTTCCTAAAGATACATAGCCCGCCCGTTCCACGCATATGCCGACTATGGCAGAGATTATCATCGGTATCGCACCGACACTGTCACACCATAAGTTGCGGGCATACCCGTCATCCTCGACACGGCATCAATGCTGGTTGCGCTGGCCGTGCTGTAGAACTTGTTCGTTATGTTGCGTCCGAAAAACTGTACGCGCCAACTGTCGTCGCTTGCCGCAAACCCGGCGCGCAGATCGAGCAATGCATAGGAATTTAGCTTGTAGAGAGGAGCCGGCAACGCTGCACTCTCGAAAGTCGTGTTAGTCGCGCTATTGTACGTCACGCTGCCACCCAAAAAAGCCTTGAGGTCGCTATTTAAATTCCATCCGTACTGGGCATCACTAACCAACGAATATTTTGGCGTGAACGGAAGTTTTGCTCCCTTGAAATCACCGCTGGCACCTTGACCATTGAAGTTGAAGAAGCTGTCGGTAACTTTTGTATTGAGATAAGTGCCGCTAAAACTGAGATCGAGCCCGGTTACCGGTCGAGCGGTTACCTCCGCCTCGAACCCCAGAACCCGCGACTTTGGTACGTTTTGCAGTATCTCCAAGAGACCGAACACCGGATCTGCGATACGGCCACGCAACTGTTTATCTTTGTAATCATAATAGAAGCCGGCAGCGTTGAACTGTATGCGACGATCGAGAAGCGGAACCTTTACGCCGACTTCATATGCATCGACGCGCTCCTGTCCGATAGGGTTTTGAGAGGTGGTGATCACGGCGACGACGGGTGCGATGACGCCCGCCTTATAGCCACGGCTGACGTTGGCATATATGAGGGCCCCACCGGTAGTCTTGTAGTCAAGACCAAGCCGCCAGGATACATTGTCTTCGTTAAGCTTGAGCCGGCGTGGGATGATCGTGGGAGAAAGATCCGGCGCAGGGGTGAATGACATGCAGCCCCCCGGTGGAATTGCCACGAACGGTGTCGTCTTCGCTCCAAGCGCAATGAAGATTTGCTCAAGGCCATTAAACTGATTGGTCAGTTCCTGACCGGCGCTCGAATTGTACAGACATGCGTCGCCGTTTCGGTTCATCTTGGTGTATCGGACACCTGCATGCGCCGTTAACTGATCGGTGATCGAAAGATCGACGTTGCCGAACAGCGCGTAGCTATCCACCTTCTGCCGAGCAAACGCATCCGCAGAACTGTAGGCAGGGAGGAAAGGCAACGGCCGATTGCCCGACGAATCCGTGACCACATAGCGAATGTTATCATCGCTTTTTGTATGGTCATAGGCAGCGCCCAAAATCCACTTGATCGGATCGGTGTCGCCAACCAGGCGCAGTTCCTGGCTTACATAGTCGATCGCACCGCGCCCGAAGTATTGGGATATGGTACTTGCGCTCCCGTCCGTGTCGATATTGCGGTTGACGGTTTGGCGCGAATAAGTGCTGATAGACACAAGATCCATCTGGTCACTAACCGCATACTCTGTGCGCAATGCCGCTTGATAGAAGCGGTCGCGGACGCGGTTGGGGAATTCGGCAGACCAGTCCGCCGCCCGAATGTTGCGACTGGAAGGGGGCACAAGCGAATTGGCCGCCAAAGGATCGGCGCGCGTGGGATCCTGAGGAGAGAAGGCAATGAGCTGCGAGGCAAGGGAGTCCGAATTGTCGCGCGAGGCCGTCAATGCCAGCAGAAATTTGAGTCTACTAGCCGGCTGCCAATCAAGAAGCAATCGTCCCTGCAGTCGGCGTGCGTCACCCAACCGGTCTCCTGGCCGTGTCACACTTTTCTGCCAGGCGCCGCCCGATGCCGCACGAACGGCCAGCCGGGCTTTGATCGTATTTGTCAGAGGTCCGCTAACGAAGCCGTCGAGGTCGATGCGGTTAAACCGAGCATAGCTGATGTTGCCCCCTGCCTCGAGCGTGCTGGTCGGTTTGGCTGCGATATAGTTGATCGCACCACCGGTCGAGTTCTGCCCGAAAAGGAGGCCTTGGGGACCTTTCAGGACTTCTACTCGTTGAAGGTCCAGTGTCGCAGCCTGCGTCATGACAGGATAGGGTAGCGGGATTTCGTCCAAGTACACGGTAACTGCAGGCGACGAAGCCAGGCCAAACTCATACAAGCCAATGCCACGCAGCGTATAAACAGGCGTAAGAGCATTCGTGTAGGCCGCCTTAAAGCCGCCGACGAGCTTACCTAAGTCACTCACATCAGCAATACCGCGCGAAATCAGGGATTCTCCAGTCGCCGCGGTCACGGAGATAGGAACGGAATTCAAAGACTCGGAGCGCTTCTGCGCCGTCACCACAATATCGGCAACTTGACCGTCGTCACTGCTTGCTGCCGGTTCTTGGCCGGAAGTGGCGGCGACAGTTTGCCCGTAGGCCGGCGCCGTCAGTTGCGCCACAGCCGCCGAAGCCAGCAGCAACATTTTGTTTGTTCTCATGACATCTCTCCCCTGGTTTAAGCAAGCTTGCCGCCGCCCATCTTTTCACGCCAGTTAAAGCGAGCAATATCGCACCAAGCCAAAGCCGATGTCCCTCTACGAGGGGACGCTCTGCGAGCGCTCGTCAAAAGATCGTGAGACGACGGGAGCGCGACCGATCGGCGTGTGACCTTTCAGAGGGACAGCAGCAGCAAGCTTAGGGGCATAGGGTTCGGGTAAGGACCAAGTTGGTGGCGGACGGCGTTTACTGAAAGGCACGTGGCTTTGCGAAGTGGTTCCTGGCCAAGAGAGGATAGCAAGCGCCCCATGATGAGTTTCGTTGCTGGTCCGACAGATCGCCCCTTGCGCGAGCTGACAATTGGCGCAGCGATCGCTTCGGCAGTCGCCTCCTGGGGAGACCGGTTAGCCCTCATAGATCGCGGGCAAAATGTGCGTTTGACCTGGGAAGAGATCGGCGAAAGGGCTACAGCCCTCTCTGCTGGTTTGCTGACGCTTGGCCTCAGGCCCGGAGATCGGATTGGCATCTGGGCGCTCAATCGGGTCGAGTGGGCCTTGACCCAGTTTGCCGCTGCGAAGGCCGGGATCATCCTCGTCACCATCAATCCGGCCTATCGCCTGGCAGAACTCGAATATGCGCTTCAACAGTCGGGATGCAGCGCCATCATATTCTCGCCCCCATTTAAATCGAGCGATTATCCCGCAATGGTGGCTGAGTTGCTGCCAGAGCTCGGCAGGCAGGGAAGTCTGCGCTCGGTACGCGTTCCCTTGTTGCGCCATGTTATTCAGATGGGCGAAGCGACCCTGCCTGGAGCGCACGCCTTTGCCGATGTCGAGACGCTTGGTCGCAATCATGGCCGGGACCTGCTCGACGACATCGAGAGAAGCCTCAGACCGGACGATCCGATCAACATCCAATATACGAGCGGCACAACGGGCGCGCCCAAAGGCGTGACACTCAGCCATCGAAACCTTCTGAACAACGGCTATTTCGTGGGCGACAGCATAAGGCTTGGCCCGGCAGACCGACTTTGCATCCCTGTGCCGCTTTATCATTGTTTCGGCCTGTCGATGGGCAATCTCGCCTGCGTCAATCATGGTGCCGTGATTGTGTATCCCGGAGAGGGCTTCGATCCTCTCGCGACCTTGGAGGCAGTAGCCGTCGAACGGTGCACAGCTCTCTATGGCGTGCCGACCATGTTCATCGCACAACTCGATCATCCCCGCTTTAAAGAGTTCGATCTGACATCTTTGCGCACCGGCATCATGGCAGGTTCACCTTGCCCAATCGAAGTGATGCGCCGCGTGGTGGAGAGGATGCATCTTGGGGAAATCACCATCGCTTATGGGATGACCGAGACAAGCCCCGTCAGCTTCCAAAGTGGGATTGATGATCCCCTCGAAGTTCGCGTTGGAACGGTCGGTCATGTTCACCCCCATGTCGAGGCCAAGATCATCGATGCGCACGGCGCGGTCGTGCCACGCGGGGTGGCAGGCGAATTGTGTACGCGGGGCTACATGGTGATGCTGGGGTATTGGAACAACCCGCAACAAACAGCAGCAGCCAAAGACGCGGAAGGCTGGATGCACAGCGGCGATCTGGCCACCATCAGCGAAGATGGCCTCTGCAATATCGTCGGGCGCCTGAAAGACATGGTGATCCGGGGCGGGGAGAATCTCTATCCGCGCGAGATAGAGGAATTTCTCTACAGGCATCCCGCTATCAGGGACGTGCAGGTCTTTGGCGTGCCGGACGCGCGCTACGGTGAGGAACTGTGCGCATGGGTCATCATTCATGATGGCGATGCGCTCAGCGAAGACGCCGTGCGCGATTTTTGCCGTGGGAAGATCGCGCATCAAAAGGTCCCTCGCTACGTGCGCATTGTCGATGCGTTTCCGATGACGGTAACGGGCAAACCGCAAAAATTCGTCATGCGCGAAGTCATGACCCAGGAACTTGGGCTGACGGCTCCTGCAACCGCGTGATTGCCCAAGACGAAAGTAAAGACCATTCGATTTTACGACGGAGGCTTCGGTGAGCAGGATATTCGGGCCGGCGCGACAGATCGGATATGTGGTAGATGACCTCGACAGCGCAATCGACCGATGGCTGGCACTTGGCGTAGGGCCATTCTTCCGAATGAACGGCCTCAAGACCAACTATTTCCGGGTCGGCGGCCAGGACGTACCGCTTAACCTGGACGTGGGAATAGCCAACAGCGGCGATATGCAGATTGAATTAATCTATCAGCATGACCGGGCCCCGACGCCCTACCGTCGGTTTCTGGACCGTCATGGCCCAGGGATGCATCATCTGTCGGTCTGGAGCCATCATTACGACCAGGCTATGGCCGACCTGCACGCGATCGGCCGGTCTCCTTCGGTCGAAGGAGAAGTTCACGTCGATGGATCCACTGGCATCCGCTTTGCTTATTTCGAGCCAGCCTATGAACCGGAAACGATGATCGAAATCGCGGACTCGGCCACGATCATGGGTGAGTTCAATAAGATCATTCGGAATGCCGCCATTGACTGGGACGGCTCCGACCCTGTTCGCGTCATCTAGGCAGCGGCGCGTCAAAACGAAAACGTCGCGTCGTCCGGCGTATTTACACGCAACCGACCGCCCGGCCAAAGCGCCCAGCTTTCGTCCTGTGGCTTGAAGCCCGCTATCGCTGACGCAAGACCGGGCAATGTCCAGCGCTTGCCGCCATTGTTCGCGGCCTGCTCTGCTGACCATCCGTCGAACAAGAACACGTCGTCGCCCTCGATGCCCCAAACCCGGGATGTGAAAGCGCAAGCGGGCGAGGCGAGATAAACGATCAAAGGCGCGATATTACCGGCGTGAAAGCGATCGAAAGCATCATGGGCGGGAGCCGCCATCAAGTCGCGCACTTGTGGAGATCCGTCGGTCATTCGCGACCGCCCCACGGGGGCGACCGCATTCACCTTGACACCTAGAGGCGCCAGCGTCGGCGCGACCGCGAGCGTGAAACTGGCGATCGCCGCCTTAGCCACGCTATACGCCACCGCCTCCGGGCTGGGGTGAAGGCCGACTGGGGAGGAAATATTGATAACGGCTCGCCCTTTCTCCCGGTCAAATCGGCTCCAGTGGGCGGTGGCCGCGCTCGTAACGGCTACCACGCCATTCAGGTTGACCTCCAGCACGGCCTTCCAATCCGCCTCATCCATTCCATCAATCGATCCGAATCGCGAAACGCCGGCGTTGTTGACAACGATATCGAGCCGTCCATAAGTGTTGACTGCGGTCGCGATTATGTCAGCGGCTGCGGCCCAATCTGCTACCGAATGACCATCAGCCTCGGCAGTTCCTCCGATGGCTCGAATCTCATCAACCACATTGCGAGCTATCTCCTGATCGGCTCCGCCACCGGCAACCGCGCCGCCCAGATCGTTCACGACGACCTTGGCCCCCGCCTCGGCAAGAGCCAGGGCATATTCTCTTCCCAAGCCCCGTGCTCCCCCGGTGACGAGGGCGACCTTGCCTTCAAGTATGCCAACCATTTTTCGCTCCTTCTTGGCAATTGTAGGGGAGAACGTCATCGGCGTTGAGCCGCAAGCGCCCCGCATCCAGTATGGACGGCCGCCGGAGAATTGGAGACCCTGTTATTATTCTGCAAACCTGCAGTATGTCCTTAAGGATGGGGACAGGGGGGCGATGGGGGGCAGACCCATGAAAATGAGGAAAGTCCGCGCTGCCCATGGACCGTGTGCCAAGACCCCCCTCTATGGGGACAGACTGAGCGGTGCTTTCCATCCCAAGCTTTGCAACGAAGCAAGCCAAAATAACGCGCCAGGAGGGCCGGATACAAATGCCAACGATAGTCTTCGTTCAAGCTGACGCGACCCGCCATGAGGTGGCGGCTGCCAACGGGATCAGCGTGATGCGGGCCGCGATAGACGCTGGCATCGACGGCATGGTAGCAGATTGCGGCGGTGGACTAGCCTGCGCGACGTGCCACGTGCTGCTTGAGCCAACTGATTATAGCCGCCTACCACCACCCGAACCGACCGAAGAGGACATGCTGACACTCACAGCCCTTGAACGGCTACCGACGAGCCGATTGAGTTGCCAGATCATCCTAACCGACGAACTAGACGGAATTATCGTCACCATCGCTGATCCTCAGACTTAAACCTACAATAAGCAGACGCTCATCAACTGAGGCACCATCAATGTGCTCAGCTATTTAAATGTCGGAGAGGCAAGAATGAAAAATACATTGGCGGATCTTCCGAAAATCGCAAAAAATCCTAGCGATCTTCATTTGGCGCTTCGCAGCGCACGGCAGCAGGCGCCACTTGCACTTGATCATCAAGGTATCGTTCTGGCCTTGCACGCACGCCATCTTGACCAAGTCCTCTCACCATCATTGACCCGGCAGCTCGAAACCGAAGTGATGGAAATGCAAGGAATCACTGACGGGCCAATATTTGATAATAACTCAGCCATGCTGTTGTGGGCCAATGGCAATGTGCATGTTCGCAGGCGACGCGCCCTCACTAGGACATTCGCCCATAAGCTGATGGAAGGAATGCGTCCGCGCGCGCGCGCAATCGCCGAGCAATTAGTCAGCGAAAGGATCGGTTCAGGTCCAATCGACTTCCTCGACGAGGTGGCTGCACAGATTCCGGCCAGGATCATAGCAGAAATTCTAGGAATTCCTCAATCTGACCTGCCTTACTTCCGAGCCCTAGTCGATGACGTCATGCTAACCGTATTCACTTTTGATCCAGCACAGCGCACCTATCTTGAAGGGCGCATGTTGGAGTTTTTCGACTACGCCAATCGCTTGATCGCGGAACGACGCTTGAGCCCGCGAGATGACTTTCTGACACGTTTTGCAGACCAGTCTGATCAGACCGACCCTTTGTCTGACGAGGAGTTGCGCAGCAATCTCATCGGCTTGATACTGGCGGGGTCAGATACGACGAAGAACAGCATCGCTGTGACTGTATCGCTTCTGCTGGATCGTCCCGATCAATGGCAGATGCTCGTTCAAGACCCTGAGCGCTGGAAGCGCTCTGCGGCGATGGAGGGACAACGGTATGAACCTGTGGCGATCGGTGTTCCTCGGGTTGCTGTGACCGCGTTCGATCTGGACGGATATACTATCGAACCGGGCACCACGCTCATGTTCTCGATCGTCTCGGCTTCGCGGGATCCTGATATGTTCAGTGATCCGGATTCGTTCGACATAACACGTACGGATCATCCGCGATGGGCGATGGGCTTCGGGGGCGGTGCCCACCGGTGCATTGGCGAAGCGCTGGCTTGGGTAGAGATCGAGGAAACGCTATCGGCTTTGGCGCGCCTTGCACCGAACACGACACGCACCGGTCCTGCCCCTGCAGTGGGCAGCCTACCTACACGAATGATAGATCAGTTGGAGCTAATGCTTGGTTGACGATGCAGTTTTTGAGCCGCGATGGTGTCAGCATGTAATATTGCCTAACTGAATCAGGCGAACAGCGAACTATGATCTTATTGCGAAAAGTGATTCAGCCGGTATCATTTCCAGATCGTCGCTTAGGGGCGACGATGCAAGACTGTCATGCCCTGATACGCGGCCTAACACGCGGGTTGCTGTCTATCCATTATTATTGGATTGCAAGAGTCCGTTTGAGAATGCTCAGGGATGGACGATTCTGCGTAGCATGAGGCTACCGAGCGCAACGTGGATCATGGCTTCGGAGACATCGAGGCGCTGTTCGTAATCTCGCACGAGGCGTTTCCAACGTGTCATCCAGCCGAAGGTTCGCTCGACGACCCATCGCCGGGGGTAGGACCTTGAAGCCTGACTCCTTATCTGTGCGCCGCACGATCTCGAGGACGAAGTCGCGATAGGCGGCAGCGTCCATGAGGCGGGTGCGGTCATAGGCACCATCGGCGAACAGGTGTTTGAGCCAGGGCCAGCGCTGGCGGATGGCCGCGACGATACTCTGGGCGTCGGCGCTGTCGGAGATGTCTGCGGTGGTGAGGTTGACCATTAACAACCTGCCATCAATATCGACGGCGATATGCCGTTTACGGCCGACGACCTTCTTGCCCGCATCGAAGCCGCGCTTTTGCGCCGCTGGCGCCTTGATCGACTGACTGTCTACGACCGCAGCCGTCGGACTTTGCTCACGGTTCTCGCGGTCGAGCATCAGCGCGACATCGTGGATCGTGCGGAACAGCAACCGGCGGACGAACCGCCGGAACCACCAGTAGACCGTCTGCCAGGGCGGGAAGTCGTTCGGCAGCATCCGCCACCCGCCACCCGTCCGGGCAAGGTAGCGCAGGGCATCGAGAACATCGCGCAGGTCCGTCGTCGGCTTGCGCCCCCGCTTCGGCAACGACGGCAGAAACGGCTGAATGAACAACCACTCCTCGTCGGTCAGATCGGTCGGATAGCGCTTCGATCGCTTCTCAAATCCAGCCATTCGGCCACGGCTCGCTCGGGTCCACATCCCAAGCTTAAATCACATACTCGTCAGCCGTTCAACACATTCTCAAACGGTCTCTAATAGCTGCTGGACAGAGTGCGATTGGGCAATCGTGACAGGAAGCGCAAAGCCCCGGTCATGTCATAAACAAAATGTCATGGCGCCCCGCTGCGCGGCCACGCTCTATCCCGCCTCCGATAGTCGGCGGTACCCAGCCACTGCGCGTCTGGTCCATCCTGTTACGATCGCTGGCGCGGGTTCGGACCGACTGTCCGAAAAATAGTCGCCGCGCTCGACGCGGCGGCGTTGGTGTGAGCCTCTCCCGAAATGCGGGAGTGAGCGGCGCTCCCTCCTAGGCCATTGGCAGTCTTCGGCAACCCGTCTGCGCTGCGCTTGAGGGTGCTTCACTGTCGTTTCGCACTGCGGTGCCGACGCCCGCCGGGGCGGGCCTTTCCAGTCGCGTTTCGCCGCCCACCCCCGCTTTACGGGGAGCCTCATGTTTTTGGGCAGGCAGGAGGACAGGACATGGCTCGATATGCCTCACGTCGCGCGCGCGGCCCGCACGGTGCCGATGCGGCGCAGCCCGAACGGATCAACCTCTATGACGAGGTAACCGCCAAGATCATCGCACAATTGGAGGCGGGGCGCATTCCTTGGGTCCAGCCTTGGGCATCCAATGTAGACCTTAGCCTTGGCGGCCTTGCCCCCGGTCTGCCGCGCAATGCGCTCACCGCCCGCAATTATTTCGGTGTGAACATGCTTATCCTGTGGGGCGTGGTGATGGAAAAAGACTTTCCGTCGCAGAGCTGGCTGACCTTCAAGCAGGCACGGGATGCAGGCGGATGCGTCCGCAAGGGCGAACAGGGCACGACTGTCGTCTATGCCGATCGCTTCACTCCCGAAGCGGAGAGGGAAAAAGCGCGCGAAACGGGCGGCAATGCCAAGTCAGTGGCTTTCCTCAAGCGTTTTACCGTCTTCAATGTCTCGCAATGCGAAGGGCTGCGACCCGGCCTAGCGGCCCAACCTGCGCCTCTGCCCGAACGGGAAATCGTGCCGGTTGCCGAAGAACTGATAGCGGCCAGCGGCGTCGATTTGCGCATCGGTGGCGACAAAGCCTATTATGTGCCGAGCCAAGACTTGATAGCTGTGCCGCCGCAACCGGCTTTTTTCGACCAGATCAATTTCTATCGGACCTGCCTGCACGAACTGACCCATAATGCCGCGACCGGATTATGCCGCACGGCGTCGGAATGGCGCGGTCAGCGGCATGATCACGCGCTTTCAGTTCGGCATAATCTTCCGTGCTCCAGCAACATGGAGCATCACGATTATGACCGACATACTTAATGAGGCGGGGACCGCGCGAGCGGTGCTGCTCGCAAATTTCGACGACTATCTCGTCAAGCAGCGCGGGCTGAGCGCGCGAACGATCTATCACACGCTGCGGTTCGCCAACCGGTTCCTTGATCATCGCTTTGGGGACGGCGCGATCAGTCTCGCGGACCTTCGCCCTGCGGATGTCATCAGCTTTATCGAGCATGTTTTGGCGGCAGCACGCCGCGACAAGACGGTTGCGACGCATGTTCGCATCTTCCTCCAATATCTGTTCGGGTGTGGGGCGACGGCCAGCAATCTGGCGCTGAGCCTTCCCAAGATGGCCAAGCGTTGGGACGCGAGGCTGCCCCGGCATCTGTCGCCCGATGGGGTCGAGGCAGTGCTCGCTTCGGCGCGCAGTAATCCGCGATATGGCGCGCGCGACTCCGCGATGCTGCTGATCATGGCACGACTCGGCCTGAGCGCGGTCGAGGTCATCGCGATCCAGCTCGACGACATCGACTGGCGCGCTGGCGAACTGACGGTGCGCGGCAAAGGCCAGTTGCACGACCGGATGCCGATCACGCCGGAGGTCGGCGACGCGCTGAGCACCTATCTGCGCGAGGAACGTGGCCCGGCGACCTGCCGCACCCTGTTCGTCACGCAGCGCGCACCCTATCGACCGTTCAAGGACTGGCAGATTGTCAACGCGATCCTCAAGGACGCATTGAAGGCGACCGGACAGAAGCCGGTGACGCCCTATGTGGGATCGCACCTGCTGCGTCATAGCCTTAAGACCCAGCTGGTGAACGCGAGCGCATCGCTTGACGAGGTCGGCGACGTGCTGCGGCACCGTTCGCGCTCATCGACTATGATATATGCCCGGCTCGACATCGACGGGCTGCGATCCATCGCGATGCCCTGGCCGGTGGCGGGAGGCGCGCAATGAGCCTCATGCCCCAGCTTGATCGCTATCTTAGCGTTCGCCGCAGCTTCGGTTACGATCTGCGCACGAGCGAGCGCATCCTGCGCCGCTTCACCAGCTATGCCGATACCGAAGGTGCGGCCCACATCGGCACGGCGCTGTTCCTGCGCTGGCACGCAACGCTGGCGGACGGGAACGGGTCGACCAGAGCTACGAGGCTGCGCGTCGTGCGCCTGTTCGCGCAATGGCTGAGCGGCTTCGATCTCGCGCACGAGGTGCCGCCGCGAGGGTTGCTGCCGGACTCTTCCAACCGGCCTCGTCCGCACATCTATACCACCGTCGAGATCGCGGAGATCGTTGAAGCCGCCCGTGAACTGCCTTCGATCTACGGCCTCCGGGGACTCACCTGCTCGACGCTGTTCGGGCTGATCGCGGTCACCGGCCTGCGGATCAGCGAAGCGTTGGCGCTCGACCGCGATGAACTTGATCAGGGCGTGCTGCGGGTCCGGCGTGGAAAGCTTGGCCGCGAGCGACTGCTGCCGCTCGATCCGGGCGTGGTGGCTCACATGGATGCCTATCTTGCCGAGCGGGATCGGCTGATCGGACACGCGGCGAAACCGCTGTTCGTCACCGACAAGGCAACGCGGCTGACCGACTGCTCGGCCCGCTACAACTTCGCGCAGGCCTGCCAGCGGATCGGGTTGCGATCCCACCAACAGTATCAGCGACATGGCCGGGGACCGCGCATCCACGACCTGCGTCACACCTTCGCGGTGCTCACGATGATCAACTGGTATCGCACCGGCAAAGACCCGGCGCGCGAGATGATCCGGCTGACGACCTATCTGGGCCATACCGATCCCTCCAACACATACTGGTATCTGGAAGCGGTCCCGGAACTGCTCGATCTGGCGATGGCGCGTGCGACCGATGGGGAGGTGGCACGATGAGCGCCGCCTTGCCCGCGCTGAGCCAGCGCTTCTTCACCGACCGGCTGTGCACGCAGTTGGAGGCGAGCCGTCACACGGTGGCGGGCTACCGCGACACGTTCCGGCTGCTGCTCCGATATGCGAGCGCGCAGCTTGGCAAGCCGCCGGTCAAGCTGACCGTCGAGGACATTGATGTCGATCTGGTCGCCGACTTCCTCGTCCATACCGAGACGGCACGCGGCAACAGCGCGCGCAGCCGCAACACCCGGCTCGCCGCCCTCCGGTCGTTCTTCCGCTTCGTCGCGATGACCGACCCGACCTGGCTGCTGCACTGCCAGCGCGTGCTCGCGATGCCTAACAAGCGCTACGTGAAGCGCACGGTGACGTTCCTCGATGCTGACGAGATGGCCGCGTTGGTGGCAGCGCCGGATCGCTCGACATGGGCGGGACGGCGCGACCACGCGTTGCTCCTGCTCGCGGTCCAGACCGGCCTTCGGGCATCCGAACTGGTCGGCCTCACGCGAGGCGATGTTGTGCTCGGGAGCGGCGCGCACATCCGCTGCTTGGGCACGGGCCGAAAGGAGCGCGCCACACCGCTTCGCCGTGATACCGCCAAGCTGCTGGCGACGTGGATCGGCGCCGATAAGGAGGAAAGCAGGCCGCTGTTCCCGTCGATCCGGGGCGAGCGGCTGAGCCGCGATGCGCTCGAACATCTGGTCCGCAAGCACTGCCTGACGGCTGCGCGGACATGCCCGAGCATTGGCGCGAAGCGGGTCACGCCACATACGCTGCGCCACAGCAACGCAATGGACCTGCTGCATCACGGCGTTGATCCAGCGGTGATCGCACTCTGGCTTGGTCACGAGAACGTCGAGACCACCCAGATCTACATCCACGCCGACATGCGGATGAAGGAAAAGGCGCTCGCCCGCGTCGCTGCTCCGCCCACGCCGTCAGGCCGGTTCCGACCTGACGACCAACTCCTCGCGTTCCTGGAAGGGCTCCGATTATGCCGAACCGCCGCGCGGTCAAAGGCCAGAAAACTACCCTCAACCAGAGGCCGCGCGGCATAACCCGGGTCGCGGCATTATGACCCTTATGCCGATATCGGCATAAGACCCATGCGACAGGTCATGCCTCGCGTCTCGACCGCAATCTGACCAACAGCTTTGGCAGCAAGGACTATGCCCGCGAGGAACTGATCGCCGAAATGGGATCGGCCTTTCTCTGCGCGTCGCTGGGCATCGTGCCGACCGTGCGTCACGCCGACTATATCAGATCGTGGCTGGAGGTGTTGCGTGAAGATAATCGCGCCATCTTCCGTGCCGCAGGCGCTGCCAGCAAGGCGGCGGACTGGCTGCTGTCGCGCCTTCCCGCCCCAGGTATCGCTAACGGAGCCGGGGCCGCCAAATACAGCAATCGGTCCTGCAGTGACCCCGATCTGAATCGGAGGGCCGCATGATCCTCCTGACCCCCGACCTGCGATACGCGCTAAGGGCCAACGCCATTTGCGCACAGGCCGTCAACGCGAAGGGCGAACGGTTTGACCCCGCGCCGATCCTGAAATTCTTCAACCCGTTGGGCGCTAGCACGTGGCTGGCAACTGAACTCTACGCCGACGACAATACACTGTTCGGCCTTGCCGATCTTGGGTTCGGCTGCCCGGAACTTGGCACCTTTTCACTAGCGGAAATAGCCAGCGTCCGCCTGCCTCTTGGGATGGGTATCGAGCGGGACATCGCCTTTTCAAGCCCGCATCCGCTCTTTCTTTGGGCCGATACTGACCGCCGTGCCGGATCGGTCCTTTGGGCTGAGCAACTTTTTCGCCGTGCCGCGCCCGGCACCCGCCCCGAACTTCCGAATGATCCCGATTGCGGGATGGCCGCGATCTGGGAACCAGCCATGGGCGACTGGCCGGTTAGCTATCGGATCATAACGGTCGATGCTAATCCCGAGATCATCCGCTATCGGTCGCGGCATGGCGCAATGGTCGAACGTCGGGATGCGCAAAAGTGGTTGAGCCATACCGTGCCCGAGGAGGAACTGATTGTAACGCCTCCGTTCGGCACGTTCACGGTCGAGGAGATACCGACTTTGCCTATGCAAGCGAGCATTGCGCTCTAGTCTCGTCGTATCACGAAGCCATCGTTATAGCCGAACCAATGAATGGGGGCTTCCGGCAAAGTTAAGACGCTCCCAAAACAAAACTTGAATGTCGGCTCTGGACAAAAGCGGCTAGTTGTCAGGTCGTTCCCGTGCCCCATTGTTGCATTGAACTGACCAAAGAATGGCAACCGCGCTCTATCACATTTAACGAACAAGGCCCGCCGTCCCACCTGCCGGTCTGACCAATCCATCCTTACTAGCGGTCGAAGGCGTATCGCTCAATCTTGCCCACAATTAGCCAATAAGCGGCCACTGCGGCCAACACATGGATGCCGACATAGAGCAGCGCACCATCATAGGAGCCGGTCTGACTGACGATCGCCCCGATCGCAATCGGCGTGATGATGCCCCCGACACTGCCGGCCGCATTAAATAGCGCACCGGTTACTCCGATTGCTTCCCGCGGCGCCGTGTCGGCGATGACCGTCCATCCCAATGCGCCGAAGCCCTTGCCGAAAAAGGCAACGCACATGATCAGCACCACAATGCTGTTCGAAGCCGTGTAATTGCACAAAATGATCGTTGCACTCAGCCCCAGACCCATGGTGATCGGTAGTTTGCGTGCCCAGGACAGCGCACCGGTTCGCCTCAAAAGCCAATCTGAAAAGAAGCCGGCGGATATACCTCCCACACAGCCGCAGATCGCGGGAAGCGCAGCAACGAATCCTGCCTCCAGCACGGACAGATGCCGCGCTTCCACCAGATAGCTGGGAAACCATGATATGAAGAAGGTGGATAGCGACGCGACACAATATTGCGCCAGGAAAATGCCCAGCAGCATGCGATTGGACAGCAAACTCCAGATCCGCACTTTGACGGCGGGTTTTGCTTGCGAGCCATCTGTCTGCTGTCCGGATTCCATCAAGCCAGTGAGTGCGCCCCGCGCCGTAATGTCATCTAGTTCGGCAGGCGACAGCCGTCGGTCGCGATCAGGCGCTTGATATTGCACAGCCCACAGCACAGCGAACGCCACGCCAAGCGCGCCCATTACCGAAAATATCGCTTCCCACCCCGCAGCGTGGAAAAGAAAACCCATCAGCGGGGTGAAAACCGCCAACGACAGATATTGCGCGCTGTTGAAGATCGCGCCAGCTACACCTCGCTCGTCGGGCGGGAACCAAGCAGCGATAATGCGGGCGCAGGCCGGCGTCACCGGCGCTTCCAATATGCCGAGCAATATGCGCAGCAGATAGATGGCGACCACCGGCGCCGCGACATAACCCACGCCGCTGATCGCCACGGTGGCAATCGACCAGCTGATCACCGCGACCAATATGGCAATGCGCGCACCGATCCGGTCGACAAGATAGCCCGCAGGCAACTGGGCGAGGAAATAGCTCCAGGAAAAGGCGGAGAACAGCCACCCCATCTGCAACGGGCCGATGCCCAGTTCGCGCGACAGGCCCGAGGCCGCTACTGACAATGTTGCGCGGTCGCCAGTGCTGAGCGCCAGCACGATGGTGATGAGCGCCAGCACGAAAAAGCGGCGTCCGCCGGTTCGTGTCCGCCCAGCGGGCAAAAGTGCGATGTCGGCAGAGATGGGAGCGTCTGCCATGGGTCAGGCGAACCCGGTGGAGCCGTCGGGGCGCACAGGCACCTTGCGTTGCCAACGAACATATTGATCGCCCGCCAGGCGGCTTTCGTCAATCTCCACGCCCCAGCCCGCACGGTCAGGACGCAATTCCAGATGGCCGTCGCGGGGCAGATAGGGATCAACGACATAATGAGCGTCGCCCATGGTTTCGCCGACCATCTCCGCGCGGCCGGGGTCCAACACATCCTTGTTGGGCAGGCGATATTCCAAGATCTTGAAATTGGGCTGGGCGGCACAGAAATGCAGGTTCACCGCCGTAGCGAGCGGTCCCATGGGATTATGCGGCGCAATCGTCACATAATAAGCCTCTGCAATGGCCGCGATCTTGCGCATTTCCAGCAGGCCACCCACGACACAAATGTCGGGCTGAATGATGTCACATCCGCCAACCTGCAACAGCCGCAGAAATTCAAACCGACTATAGAGGGATTCCCCCGTCGCAAGAACGCAGTCGAGGCTGCGATTAAGTTCACCCCAGGCTTCGTAATTTTCCGGTCGTATCGGTTCTTCGAAAAACATCGGATCATAGGGGGCCAGCGCATTGCCTAGCTGAGCGGCAAGGCGTGGTTCGAAAATCTTGGCATGAGCATCGAACGCCATTTCGTAGCGCTGGTCGGCCTTTTCCCGCAACGCCCGGAAATAGTCCGCACTTGTGCGCAAAACCTCACCCCAGCGATGGGCATGAATGTCTATCCGATAGGGGCTGAGCTTGAAGGCGTTAAAACCCCAGTCCTGATGCAGCATGTCCATGGTGTCGCTGGCGGCTTGCGGATCGGGCGCGGTGTAAATGCCTGCATAGACACGGACCCTGTCGCGCACATGCCCGCCCAGCAGCATATAGACCGGAACGTCCAGCGCCTTGGCAGAGATGTCCCACAGACAATGGTCGATGGCGGAAATCGCGGCTAGCCCCAGCGCGCCGGGCGGGAAACGCGATTGCTGAAGCAAGTACTGGATCAGATATTCGATCCGGCGGGGATCCTGGCCGATCAGAAAATCTGCCAGATAATCCAGTATCGGTGGCAAGGCGCGGTCGGGGCCATGATTATAGCATTCGCCCCAGCCAGTGAGCCCGGCGTCGGTGTCGATCGCAACGATCACGCGGGGACGATTGCCGTCCCGGGTCATGAACGCTCGGACGCGATCTATCTTCATCAGCCCCTATCCTCTTCCATGCTGCGCCGCATTCTGACGCTTATAGGCTATCGTCGCCAAGGTCAGGCTGCAGATGCAACCGACAAATCTTTAAGCAATTCTTTTAGATCCGCCCATGTGCGGTCGGACAGCGGCCATGCCGCAGGCGGCCGGGGGAAACCGCAATCATTGCCCAGCAGTTGCAACGCGGCCTTTACGACAGACACGTTGGCCCCGTTTCGTTCTTCTGCACGCAAGGCTTCGAACGTTGCGATGCTGTCCACCAATGTACGCGCAGTGGCATAGTCACCCGCTTCCAATGCCGCGCTGATGGCCACGGAGCGTTCGGGCCAGACGTTGATGAGGCCTGATGTAAAACCCCGCGCGCCCACCGCATAGAAGATCGGTGCCCAGGTTTCGGCAAGGCCACCGCTCCAGATGAGGTGCGGGTCGTTTGCCTTAATCGCTTCGCCAAGCCGTGTAGGCGTGGGACACGCCCATTTGATGCCGACCACGCCGGGTAGGGCACAGAGCTGATTGATCGCGTCCAGACCGATACCGTCATCACGCAGATACAGGATGACGGGCAGCCCCTGCCCTGCATCCACGATACGGCTGACATAATCGACGATCCCGCGCGGTGCGACAAAAGGGTCTGGCGGTTGATGTATCATTAGCGCGGAGGCCCCTGCCTGACGCGAGGCACGGGTCAGGGCCAGTGCATCGCCGATGCCACGCCCCACGCCACCGATCAGCGGCACGCGATCGGCCACGATTTCGGCGGCTGCATGCACCATCGCTTCAGCCTCAACAGTGGTCAGCGCATAAAATTCACCGGTATTGCCATTGGCGACCAACAGGCTGACGCCTGCATTAACGGCCCGGTCCACGACCGGCGTCAGCCGCGCTGGTTCCAGCTGGTCCTCCGCATTGAACGGCGTGACCAATATGCCCGACACTCCGCTCAAAGCGCGCCTCAAACGATTTTCCGGCTCGCTCGCCATAATTCAGCATTCCCCTAAACTTCCATCTACCTGTCATATATATTAACACGTGCGATTGGATGTCAACGGGCTTCTGCCGTGCTACTCCTGATTTGCCCATCGGGCAGCAAAGAGGATGTGATGACCAACCTGACCCTGTTTCCCGCACGCAAGGAAAAGCTGAGCGACCGGCTGTACGACCAGCTGCTCGAACAGATCGCGTCGGGGATATTGCGGCAGGGCGACAAGTTGCCTTCCGAAAACGAGCTCTGTCAGCTTTTCAGCGTGTCGCGCCCGGTCGTGCGGCAAGCACTGGTCCGGCTAAAGGCAGATGGTTTGGTCGCTACGCGTAAGGGACTGGGCACCATCGTCCAAAGCAGTCCGCCCGAGGGGCTGACCCGTTTCTCCCAGCCCGGCGACGTCGCGCATATGCTGCGATGCCTGGAATTGCGGCTGGCCTTGGAGGGCCAAGCGGCCGGCTTGGCGGCAACCCGCCATTCCACTGCGCAATTGCGAGGGATCAGGAAGGCGCTGGACCGGATGGAACAGGAAGCCGACGGTGTGGGCATATCGGCTGCGGCCGATTACGCTTTCCACGCTGCCGTCGCGGCGGCCAGCGGCAATACACTGATCGAGCAGGTGCTTGAATCGCTGGACCAATCGATTCAACGCGGCATGGTTATCGCCCTTGGCTTGACCAGCGAGCGCAGTCGGGAACGGTCGCAGCGCGTGCTGGACGAGCATCGGGCCATTTATGAAGCGATCCAGCGCGGCGACGGCCAGGCCGGCGAACTGGCGATGCGCTATCATCTCGATCGGGTCCGACAGCGCGTGACCGACAAAAATCGCGATCAATAAACTACGATTGACGACTCGAACCTGTTATGTAATGTTACAGGTCATCCGAGCCGATAGGGTGATGGTGAAGGCTCGCCCGTAGCTGTCGCCCGATCGAGTACGTATCCGATTTGCCATGTACGGCTGGTGCCCCAAGGCGCTGGTTGAAGGCTGCGCCATGACGGCGCGGCGCGGTGAAATATGTCTATTCGGCCGGTCAAAGAAGCCGGCGGCAAAAAGTGGGGAGTTCGATGAAAAAAGGCCTTTTTACGATCCTGTTGGCAAGCAGTGCGCTGATCCCGGCGACCATCGCCATGGCGCAGACATCGAGCGCGCCCGGCGCAGATGATTCAATGCAGGCGGCGGGCGATGCTGCCACATTGCCAGACGAGGCAAATGCTGAGAAATCTTCCGTCGCCGACATCGTCGTCACTGGTTCACGCGTAGCGCGCGCCGGCTATACTGCACCAACGCCCGTCACGATGCTTCAGACCGAAGCGCTGGCAGCAAGGGCACCCGGCAGCATTTCTGACGGCCTCAACCAAATGCCGGTCTTTACCGGGTCGATCAGCAATTCGCAGGATCGCAATTCGAATGCGGGCCGCGTGCGGACCGGCAATTATCTGAATCTGCGTTCGCTCGGCCCTCAGCGCGTCCTCGTCCTTCAGGACGGGCATCGCCTGCCGCCGACCGGCAATGCGGGCGGCACTGACGCCAACATGATCCCGCAACTGCTGATCGAACGGGTCGATGTCGTGACCGGCGGCGCGTCGGCGGCCTATGGCTCCGACGCGGTGTCGGGTGTAGTCAATTTTATTCTGGACAAGAAATTCGACGGCTTGAAGATGCTGGCGCAGACGGGCATTTCATCGCGCGGTGACAATGGGTCAACGCGGATCGGCGCGGCATTCGGCAAAGCCTTTCTCGATGATCGCTTGCGGATCATCGCGAGCGCCGAGCGCTACCATTCAGACGGGATCAGGGACAAATCGTCGCGCAAAGGTGTGACAGATAATTGGGCCGTCATCGGATCCGGCACTGTAGCGGACCCCTTCGTCAACGCGTCTAATGTCCATATCTCCAACGCGACGGATGGCGGCCTCATCACCAGCGGACCGCTGTCGGGACGCCAATTCCTCGCCACTGGGCGGACGGGCGCTTTCAATGCTGGCACACCGACGGGCCGCGCGGGCCTTGCCTATGGCGGCGAGGGATCGGTCTTCCCTGCAGACCGCAGCACGTTGAGCGCCGCAGCGACGACCGAACAGTTTCTGGGTCGCATCTCTTACGACATCAGTGACAATGTCAGCGCCTATGTGCAGGCCAGTTACAATCATGCCGCCAATCACGATCGACCACAGCCCGTCACGCGCAATGGCGCTTCCGGCAGTACGACCATTTACGCTGACAACGCATTTCTGAATCCGGCGGACCGCGCCGCATTGGGTACGACCCAGAGCTTTACCATCGGACGCTTCATGTCGGACTTCCCCTTCTACACGGCGCGACAGGAAACGCGCGCCGTGGTGGTGGATGCCGGACTTGAAGGCCGCTTGGGCGAGAGTTTCAAATGGGACGTCAACTATACCTATGGACGCACCCGCCTCGATTCCGAAGCACGCGACCTCAATATGGAACGCTATTATGCTGCGACGGACGCGGTTGGTAACAGCGCAGGGCAGATCGTCTGCCGCATCACCATAACCAATCCCGGCGTTCAGGACGGGTGCGTGCCGCTCAACATCATGGGCGTCGGTAATGCGTCCGCTGAGGCCCTGGCCTATGTCATGCAGCTGTCCGTATGGCGGGCGGTCAATGTCATGCACGATGTGCAGGGCAGCATTTCAGGCGAGCCATTCTCCACTTGGGCCGGGCCGGTTTCGATCGTCTTCGGCGGAGAGTATCGACATCAGACCCTCGACCAGACGAGCAACAGCAATCTGGCGACGCGTCCGACCTTTGCCGGCATTCGCGGCGTGCCAACCAACACGAACCGCTTTTCCTTCACCAATGTCAGCATTGCCAGTGGCGAATATTCGATCAAGGAGGCGTTCGGCGAAATCGTCGTGCCGCTGGCCAAAGATTCTGCGATCGGCCGATCGCTCGAGCTGAATGGCGCATTCCGATACACCGATTATTCGACATCCGGCTCGGTCAAGACGTGGAAGCTTGGTGGCACCTATGAACCAACCGGCGGCATTCGCGCACGCGCGACGCTGTCCCGCGATATTCGGGCGCCCACGCTTTACGAACTGTTCGCCGGCCCCACCATTCGCGTGCAGGGCTATTCCGACAGGCTGACGAACCAGGCGGGCCAATATAGCGAAGTCAATCAGGGCAATCCCAATCTGACGCCCGAAATTGGATCGACCTTCACCGGCGGGTTTGTATTTCAACCCAGCTTCTTGGCCGGCTTCGCGATTTCAGCCGATTATTATCGCATCCGTATCCGGGACGCGATAGCCAGCCAATATGGCAGCCTCCAAGTGCTGGATCTGTGCGCGAACAGCAATTACACTAGCCCGGTCTGCAATCAGGTCATCCGGCCGCTCGGCCCCACCAATCCGTCGGCGGCGAACTTCCCGTCGCAGGTCAACATCTTCCAGACCAATGTGGCGAGCGTACGGACCGAGGGGTTGGATATAGAGGCATCCTACCGCACCTCGTTGTTCGGCGGGACTGTGTCGAGCCGACTGCTGGCGACGCGGTTGATCAGCTACACGTTGCAGGGCAGCGCCACTGCGGCGGCGATCGAATATGCAGGTAACGCGGATTTCGCTGATGTCGGCAATCAGCCCTTCCCCATGCCAAAATGGCGCGGCACGATGAATCTAAGCTATGCGACGGGTGGCTTCACCATCGGTGCGCAGGCGCGCTATATCGGTGGCTACAACCGATCGAACCTGTTCATCTATCGCGACAATAAGATCGGTGCGGTTGTCTATACCGACCTCAACATAAGCTATGATCTGAAATCCTCGCTCGGCGATTTTCAGCTGTTCGCGACGGTCAATAATCTGTTCGACCGGGGCTATCCAATCACCGCCATCGGTTCCAATCCGGGGCTGGCGGTTTCGACCTTCCGGTCCACCTATGACGTTACTGGCCGATATATGACGGCAGGCATTCGCCTGCGCTTCTGAAACGGTGTATCGACAGCGGCAAGACCACGTGCCGCTGTCGACCCCTTAGCGATCAGATCCTGGATCGAGATGCTAGCAGGCTGCTTACAGGGCAGCTGGCGACCAATTATTACCGTTCCGGTCAGGTTGCGAGAGCGACCGGCAATGCTGAAAGCGGCCATAAGCAGCGCGGATGGTTAATCCGGGATTAAGCTAGCGACAGCTTCCCGCACTTCACGACGCGTCGGAATGCTAGGCGAATGGAGGAATGGAAGTTCGGGCACCCGGTCCTCTGCGAAGAGGGCCGCGACCTGCTTGCCATCGTGTGTGGCAGCACAAGCAGGTCGAACAACAGCGTCTTTGCGTTCCTCATGAAATTTGCCCTACGCGGTTGGATGGACGGGCCGCGCGCGGCGCCTTCCGATCAGCTCGGGAAGCTTTCGCCGAACATGGGGAGCCCGCTCTTCGAGTTTTCGCGCGTGGCTTCGACCTCGAGCACGTCCCAGTGCTCGGCGAGCACGCCGTTTTCGATGCGCAGGATGTCGACCACGACCATGTTCACCGGCTCAGCGAGCCCGGAAAAACGACCATGGAGCATGACATAGTCGCCGGAAGCGACCGCCAACTGGCATTCGTACCGAAACTCGGCGGGCGCGGCTTTCGCGAGATCGAAAAGACCTTCGCGGCCCGGGGGAACATTGGAGCTGTGCTGGATATAGTCGGGCGACCAGAAGCGTTCGGCGGCTGCATAGTCGCGCTTGTTAAACAGCGTCTCGAACGCATCCAGTACAAACTGCTTGTTCTGTTCGTCGATATTCATCGCCATTTCCTTCTCTTTGCTGTCTGCCCGACTGTTCGGGCGGCATTGGGATCAGCACTCACTCAGGGGTTTGATCAGGCCCCGACGTTCAGCGTGGTTGTCATATGGTGGTGCGTTCCGGGATTAGATCGTCATTTCGACTGTCATTGATGCATACAACGCATCGGCATGAGCCGAGAAATGGTCGTAGCGGTCTGCTGCCGCGCCCCCTGATCGCGAGCGCGGCGAAGCAAGACGCCATCAGGCACCGGCCAGCCCTCCGAAGAGGGCCACGTGTGAAGCCCCGGTATTGCTATCGAACATACTCCAAAGGAACCGAGAAGATCTCTTCAGCGTGGGGTTGCAAATCGGCGACGCCATTCGGGTTGAGTACCTGTGCTGCGGCTACCGTATTAAGCGACTCACGAAGCAGCTTGATCTGGCCGTTCTCAGCGACCACGCGCCCTGCGAACAAATGATGGATGATCCGCCCAGTCGATGCGGCACGCGCCTGTGTCAGATATTCAGCAAACACCTGATCCTTCGTGTCGATCAGTACCGTGATATCCTCAGGCTTGAAGCCAAAACCGGGATACAGGGTCTGCCCGACATAATCGTAGAAGTTGGCAATGGCTTCCCGTCCAACATGGCGAGTTGGGATTCCAAGCGAATGGAGGAACGGTAGTTCGAGCACCCCGTCCTCGGCAAAAAGAGCGGCGCACTGCCTGCCGTCATGGGTCACGGCAAGCAGTTCGAACAGAAGCGTCTTTGCGTCTTTCATGAGAATCATCCTACACAATTGTCTGGACAGGGACGGCCGGCAGGCTGCGCCGTTAGGTCAGGCCGGGAAACTGTCGCCGAACATCGGAAGGCCGCTCTTCGAACCTTCACGCGTAGCTTCGTCCTGGATCACATCCCAATGCTCGGCAAGTTGGCCATTCTCCATGCGGACGATATCGACCACGACCCAGTTAGCCGGGGCACCGAATCCTGAAAAACGACCGTGCAGCATGACGTAGTCACCCGAGGCTGTCGTCAGGCTGTTTTCATAGCGAAACTCGGGGGGCGCTGCCTTGACAAGATTGAACAGACCTTCACGGCCGGGCTCGATGTAAGCGCTGTGTTGGATGTAGTCAGGCGACCAGAAGCGTTCGGCTGCGGCGTAGTCGCGGTTGTTGAACAGCGCGTCAAACGCGTCCAGAACCAATTTCTTGTTGATCTCTTCGATGCTCATCATCTGTCCTTCTCTGTTTTTTGTTTGTGTTGGTCAGCGACCAAATGATCTCGGCCGCCTGACCTGAGGTCTTTAAAATTTCGTTCAGTGTGACGCCTAGATAGCCCTCTCCACGCCCCGCAAGTAGATCATCAGATTGACTATCTTTTATGCGGTTCGCGCATAAATGCTGATGTGGATGCCGTCGGCAGGGCCTGCAGGTCCGGATTTAGATGGGATCCACAGGGGATGGCGGCACTCGAGCAGCGTCGCTTTTTCCATACGTAAGAATGTAGCTATGACGGTTTCTACAAACGAAGGACTAGCGATTTATGACACCATCAGCTGCTAGCCAACTCAAGGATATCTTCGCGCTTCGGCTCTATTCGCGTGTCGCCCGGCTCGGTAGCTTCTCAGCCGCCGCCCGCGAAAGCGGCATGTCACAGTCGCAAGTGTCGCGGATCATTGCCGATCTGGAAGTCCATCTTGGCACGCGCCTCCTCACGCGCAGCACGCGCGCCGTGGCTCTCACTGAAACGGGCAGCGACTTTCTCAACCGCATCGAACCAATCCTGCGGGCGCTGGATGAAGCCGAATACAGCGTGCGCGAAAGCGGAGAACTGCGCGGAACGCTTCGCCTGAGCATGCCGACCAGCATTGGCATCCGCGAGGTGATCCCGCGATTGACCGCCTTTTCTAACCAGCATGCGATGCTCCATCTTCAACTCAGCCTCGACGACCGGCGGCAGGACTTGGTGCGCGATGCGGTCGATGTGGCGATCCGTGTCGGACCGCAGGGCGATTCAAGCGCCACGGCGCGACTGATTGCCATGCTCCCCCGGTTAGTCCTGGCATCGCCGACCTATCTGGCAGAACACGGGTCGCCTGAAACGCCTGCGGATCTCAGCTCACACCGGATCGTCAGCGGCCCTGCGTCCGTGACGCCAGACGCCTGGTCGTTCGAACGGAACGGAGAGACTGTGTCCCTCGATCTTAGCCCGATTTTCTCGACCAATGAGAATGAAGGCGCTGTCGCCGCCGCTATCGCCGGATTAGGCATCACGACAACAACCGCATGGGCATGCCGGCGCGAGGTAGCGGATGGATCGCTCGTTGCGTTGTTCCCCAACTGGACGATGGCCAAAATTCCCGTCTTTGCTTATTTCCCTATGGGACGGGCCACGCGCCCAGCTGGGCGTGCTTTTGTAGATTATTTCGTCTCGCAACTCACCGAGGCAAGCTAATCCGCCTCATGTCGCCACGCTCACCGGGCCTGTGCCGAGGAACACCGATGCGCAAAATTGACACACATGGTCGTCATACCGATATGTGCATGATCTCCTACTGGACATGGCTATGCTACAACTTGATGATGTGAATTACCCCAGTTCCGGGAAACGCATTGTAATGCTACCGCGATCCGCCAAGCGGCGCGGCACATAACGCGTTTTTACGATGCCGCGCTAGCGGGCACCGGCCTGCGTGGCACCCAATATACCACGTTACTTTTTCTGTCACGGCAAGGTCTGATGACGATCGGCCAGTTGGCCGAGGCCATGGTGATGGACCGCACTACCGTCGGCCACCTTGTCAAACCTCTTGAGCGCGATGGCCTACTGCGCATAACGCCCGATCCGAACGATCGCCGATCGCGACAGATCTGCGTCACAACAGACGGCCATAAGCGCCTCCGCGACGGCTTTGCCGCTTGGGAACAGGCGCAACGGGTATTCGAGGCCGGCTTCGGCACAGAGAATGCCGAGCAAATGCGAAAGACCATGGCTAAGGTCGTGGCGACTGAATTGCCGCTGGACTGATCCGCTGCCGTGGCAGCGTAGCCACGGCGGCAAGCGATCACATCTGATAGGTCGGTGTGCTACCGGTTTGGCTTACTCGCCGCTCGGGGGCTGCCGTGGCGCACGTCGATCGGCGCTAAAATTTTACGAACGACCTCGCGCAATTCGTGCAAATCATGTCGGTGCGACCATATACGTGCATAGTACCGTATTTGACATGGGACGCCTGCGATATGTTTTCGAAGATCGATGTGACGTTTCCGACTGAAGGCGGTGTCACGCTTGGTGCGTGGCTATTCCGCCCGGATCCGCTGAAGTTGTGATGCCGGGCCCTGCGGCGTAAGAACTCCCCATCGCAACGTAAATTGACGCTGGCACGATCGGACTGACGTGCGTGGAGCCCGGCGTAGCACGGGCGGCGGTGCTCAACACAATGAGCAAGCAACCGAAACGCCATTTCAAATCGCGGAAGTCACAGTCCTTCCGATGCCGTGCACCCACTGCTGGGTTCACGAATGGCCTACCAGCGGGCCTGCATCGTTGAAGATTGAATTTCCGAATGGCCGAAGTGCGATAGTGATCGAACTGGACGAATAGCTGTTATCGGGAACCCAGCTCGTTGGCGCGAGCTTCCGCAAAGGGGGCTGCCAACCGTAACCATCCGGTGAAAGCCGCGAGGTAGCTTTGATCAGGTGGCGATCGAGCGCCTTGCTGGCAGCCATTTCCAAGGCAGCAGCTCGTCGAGTTGGCGGGCCGGATGCTCGGCGATGCGGGCGAGCACATCCGCGAGCCAGGCCTGCGGATCGACGTCGTTGAGGCGAGCAGTCTGGATCAGGGTGTAGAGGATGGCCGCGCGCTGGCCGCCGCGATCGGATCCGCAGAACAGCCAGGCCTTGCGGCCTAGTGGCACGCAGCGCAGCGCACGTTCTGCCGTGTTGTTGGTCAGACAGACCCTCCCGTCGGTGAGGAAGTGGGCGAAGGCATCCCAACGCCGCAGCATGTAATTGATGGCTTTGGCGAGATCGTGGTTGCGCGACAGCCTGGCGAGCTGGCTGGTCAGCCAGGCGTGGAGCTCAGCCATCAGGGGCGCGCTCAATCGGCGGCGTACGGCGAGGCGCTCGTCGGCGTCCTGGCCGTTGATGCCGCGCTCGATATCGAACAGCGCATCGATCCGCTGCACGGCCTCAAGCGCGATCGGGTAGATCATGCCGGTATGATCGCCGCGTCTCTTTTTGCGGGCTGCGCTGGCGACGTCGGCCAGCTCGAAGAACTTGCGCCGCGCGTGAGCAAAGCAGCCGGCCTCATGCACAGGCGCAGGCAAGCGACCGGGAGCATAGAGCTCGCCATAACCGCCATAGGCGTCAGCTTGCAGGATGCCTGACCAGGATGCGAGATGCGCCCTTGGATGTTCGCCGCGCCGATCACGCGAGTAGTGGAACAGAGCCGCGGGCGGATCGGCGCCGGCGAACGGCCGATCATCGCGCACGTAGACCCACAATCGAGCCGTATCGGTCTTCACCTTGGCCATGACCGGCACGGTTGTATCGTCGCCATGCAATCGCTCGGCGGCGAGGACGTGTGCCTCGATGAGCCGATAGATCGGCATCAGCGCTAAGGCGGCGGCACCGACCTGGTCGGCAAGCGTCGAGGTGCTCAGCGGCACGCCCTCGCGGGCGAAGCGCTCGGCCTGGCGGTTGAGGGGCTGGTGCTGTCCATACTTCTCGAACAGCAGCATGGCGAGGAAGCTGGGACCAGCCCAGCCACGCGGCACAACGTGGAACGGTGCCGGCGGCTGCGTGATCGTCTCGCAGTCCCGGCAGGAGAACTTCTCGCGCACGGTCTGGATGACCTTCCAGGCGCGTGGGATCACCTCGAGCGTCTCGGTGACGTCCTCGCCGAGCTTCGACAGCCGGCTGCTGCCACAGGCCGGGCAAGAGCACGGAGCCGGCACGACGACCCGCTCGCGCGGCAGGTGTTCGGGAAACGGCTTCCTGGCCGGCCGCTTGCGTTCGAAGGCGGTGACGGTCGCAGTCTTCTTGGCCGCGACCTCGGCAGCAAGGTCATCCTCGGCCGCGTCGGCCTCGAGATCTTCGAGCTGCAGCTCCATCTGGTCGAGCAGCCGCCGGGTCCGCTCGGCGCTGGCGCCGTACTGCTCACGCCTGAGCTTGGCGATCTGCAGCTTGAGGTGCGCGATCACCGCCTCGGTGGCGCTCTCCCGAGCATGGGCATTGGCGAGCTTGGCCTCGGCCTCATTGGCCCGCTGGGTGGCGCTCGCCAGCAGCGCCTTGAGCGCTTCGATATCGTCAGGAGAGGACGAAACGGCGGCTTCCATGACCGCGATGGAATCATAGAAACCCGCCCGAATGAAGCGGAAAATGCGAGAAGGACGAAGAAAACAAACGCCCTATCCGGCGCTCTGCGGACGCCAGGAATACTGCGGGTTACGCCAGTCGATCCCGTCGAGCAGGCAGGCCAGTTGCGAGGCTGTCAGCGACACCATCCCGTCCTTGGCCGACGGCCAGACGAACCGCCCCTTCTCGAGCCGCTTGGCGTAGAGCGACATGCCGATACCATCGTGCCAAATGAGCTTCACCAAAGAGCCAGCCCGCCCGCGGAACACGAACAGGTCGCCGCCATGGGGATCGCGCTTGAGGCCCTGCTGGACCAGCAAGGCCAGCCCTTGCATCCCCTTCCTCATATCCGTGTGCCCCATCGCGATCCACACGCGGGCGCCCGAAGGGATCATCGCAACGCCTTCAACGCCGCGGCCACGAGCACCGGCGATGCCGAGGCAAAAATGCTGATCCGCTTGCCGCGTGCCAGGTCGATGACGATCGCCGGCTGCAGTTCGGAAGGAGCGACGTCCAAATCCTCGATCATCACGGCCGCTGCGAAACCGGGAGCGGCCAAATCGCCTGGTTCGGGCTCGACGACAGCATCGCGCAGCTTACGCCGCCACGTGTAGACCAGTGCGGTCGACACATCATGCCGCCGTGCCACTTCGGCGACGCAGGCCCCCGGCGCGAAGGCCTCGTTCAGGATCTCCTGCCGTTCCTCGTCGTTCCAACGGCGACGCCGCTCCGGCCCGGAAAACACCGTGATCTGACCCATCCACCGCTCCTAAGCGCACTCTTAAGAGCGCACTTAAGACCGCTCGCTCACCTCATCGGCAAGGCGGGCCTCGCCGGATGGGTACTGCCAACCGGAAGGAAATCTTCTCTGTCGGTCATGCGCTAAACCGTAAGCGCTGTTTCCCACTTTCAATTACCCACAAATGTTGCGGCTGACGTTAGCACCGATTTTGATGTCCATCAGGCGAGACCATCCTCTCCAGATGACGATGTTGCCAGGCGGCGGATCATGGGCTCGCGCAAGATAGCCTCCGAGCCGGGCGATTTGGGTTAGATAGTCGGAAAGGGTTCTGCCTGGCGGTTCATTCTTTCGGGAAGCTGCGAGGCGGTCGATCAGGGTAATTTCGACATCGGTCAGGATCAGCCGAGGCGATGCGTCAGGAGCAGCGCGATTGATCATGGTCATCCAAAACAGGCGCCATGACAGAATGCAGAATATGGCGATCAGATTGGCGAGGCGTTCGGCGGTCCGCAGCCGCGCATCTTCGGCTCGGCAGCCAGATTTGAGTATCTTGTGGAAGAGTTCGATCTTCCAACGCTGAGCATACCAGTCGAGCTTTTCGATGGCTTCGTCAGGCGTCGTGAACCGCGCCGGATTTGCCGGAGGCGTTGGGTTGTGAGTCACGCTGCCATATCGATGTTGTCCGCGGCAGCATAATATTGATCTTCGGCTTCGGCAGGCGGGATGTTGCCGATAGGCTCCAGCAGCCGGCGATTGTTGAACCAGTCGACCCATTCGAGCGTGGCATACTCGACCGCTTCGAAGCTGCGCCACGGTCCTCGCCGGTGGATCACCTCGGCTTTGTAAAGGCCGTTGATCGTCTCAGCCAAAGCATTGTCGTAGCTGTCGCCGACGCTGCCGACAGACGGCTCGATCCCGGCTTCGGCGAGGCGCTCGGTGTATTTGATGGACACGTATTGCGACCCGCGGTCGCTATGATGGATGAGGCCGCCCCGATGGGCCGGCCGTCGATCATAAAGCGCCTGTTCCAGCGCATCGAGGACGAAGCTTGCGTGCGCTGTCCTGCTGGCTCGCCAGCCTACAATCCGCCTGGCGTAGGTATCGATGATGAAAGCGACGTAAACGAAGCCGGCCCAGGTCGCGACATAGGTAAAGTCGGATACCCACAGCATGTTCGGCGCTGGCGCGTAGAACCTGCGGTTAACGTGATCGAGCGGGCAAGCTGCTGCCTTGTCGCTGATGGTCGTGCGCACTGGCTTGCCCCGGATCACTCCGGCCAAGCCCATCTCGCGCATCAGCCGGGCGACCGTACAGCGGGCGACGGGCACGCCCTCCCGCATCATCTGCCGCCACACCTTGCGCACGCCGTAGACCGCGAAGTTCTCGGCGAACACGCGCGCGATCTCCGGCTTGAGGGCCGCATCCCGCCGCGCCCGCGCCGACAAGCGTGTCGGATCCTGTCGCTGCGCGACGCGCTCGTGATAAGTGGATGGGGCGATCGGCAGGACGCGGCAGATCGGCTCGACCCCATAGGCATCGCGGTGATCGTCAATGAACGCAATCATCGCCGAAACGGGCGGTCGAGCTCCGCCTGAGCAAAATATGCCGATGCCTTGCGGAGAATCTCATTGGCCTGCCGCAGTTCGCGAACCTCGCGCTCCAGCGCCTTCACCCTGTCGGCAATTTCGGCTGGGACACCCGCCCGCTTACCGCTGTCGACCTCAGCCTTCTTCACCCACTCATGCAGCGTCGGCGGTGAGCAGCCGATCTTCTCGGCAATCGATACCACCGCGGCCCAGCGCGATGGGTAATCCCGCTCGTGATCCAGCACCATCCGGATCGCTCGCTCGCGTACTTCCGGCGCAAATTTGTTCGTCGTCTTGCTCATATCGGCTCCATCTACTCAAGAGTTGGAGCCTCCGACAAACCCGGCGCGGTTCATCGTTACCGGCAGATCGGTGATGAGCCGCCAGTCGATTGGGGGGCGCCCTTCAGGCGTTCCACTCTCACGGGCATGCAAGATGGTCAGGCTGAGGGAAGGATAGCGCTTTTGCTTTCCGATCGGCGGCAAAACTTGGATGCGCCTATAGCGCAGTTCGATGTCGGCATGATCGTCTTTGCCAATGGTGATCCGATGCGTGCCTTGCACGGTGGTTTCGCTCATTTCGTCGGCGATCGTATGGCCACCGTCGCCAGCCAGACGATCGACACAGGTGCGGACCAAGAAATGCGTGCCGAGCATCTGTGTTTCGCAGAAAAACTCGTAAATGTCGTTCTCCCGATCGCCAATATGAACCAGTCGCTCTGGATCGCCCAGCAGGGTGGTCGATTGACGCATATTCTCGAGCCAGCGGTAGCTCTCCTTCTCCTCGATCGGTACGCGCGTGGGATTGATCCGCCGCTTCAACGCGTTGGCACCCTTGAACTTGGTACGGGTCCAGAATTTCGCCGCTGTCAGACCCAGTGGCAATCCCTCAGTCGTGATCGCAAGGCTGGAGTGCATGAGCAGGCCGCAGACCGTATGAAGCCGAAGCCGACCATTCTCATCACGCCGGCTCGGCGCAAGCCCGATGGCGCCAATCGTTTCAGGATTGCGCCTTTGATAGGAGAATTCGGTGGTGTCCTGTAAAACTAGGATGAACCCCTCAAGCGCCGTCGCTCGTGCCCGTGTCGCCTGGAAATGCCCGGCAAGTATGTCTCCCTCGTTTACCGAGCCATTAGACAAAAAACGGTAGGCCGCCTTGGTATTGGCCCAGTCTTGGCACGCCATCGGTATCGGTGCGCCAATCGCTCCTGACATCTGCTTAAGCATCGTTCGAAGCCGTTCGCCCAATCGCTTATCACGAAAGGCGGCGGGATCGACTTCCCCGTCAGCCCATCCTGCCGCATCGAAAACGGATGTCTCCACGTTGCACCCCGCCAACCGCTTCAGGTGCCAGGGAATGAATCATGCTTGATTCCAGGCGAGCAATGCTCATGCGGCCAACGGAATCACGCTCGCGACCACTTGTGGGTAATTGAAAGGATTAATCCAGCCACTGAAGGTCTGATCGTGGACGGCTACGAAGGCCCATGTTCAATCTGCACTTCGCCTTCTTCTTCCCCATCCCAGTAATGCACATTTTTTGCATGCACTTGGATAAGCACCAGCCCCGGCGTATCCACGCCTTGCTCGAACCAGTGATCCAGATCTTTGGACCAATGCTCGGCAAATGCGCCCTTGTCGCGGATGAGCTCGGCCTGGCCCTCGATGGCAATGAAGAAAGGGCGGACACCGAAAATGCCGGCTTTACCCTGGAAACTGAGACCCACTTGCGAGTCTCGTTCGATGTCGGCCACCATCTGCGTGTCTTGCCTCGTGAAGAACCAGCTATTGCCATCATAATCGACCTCGCGATTATTGCTCATCGGCCGAGCGCCAATCGCTCCGCCTGGGCTGTGCGTGGATAACATCGTGAAATCGATGTCCTTCATTTTCTCGGCGAGATCGCTCAAGTTCCTCTTCGACATTCGGGGCTCTCCTGCTTGGCTCGCCCTTTAAACGTGTACCGTTTGTAATCGGTCCCGGAGACTCTTTGTTAAATTGCTTTCCCCCTTCGCCATTGGAATGCCTAGCGTAGGGTCGCGCGACAACGGGTAAAATATAGTGAAGGCTAGGTGTCATCGCGTTCGACCGTTGCTTGCCAGCAACGGTTGTCACGTCCGTCGCCTATGGCTGACGGCGGTTACTAACGACGCAAATTTCGGCACTGAAAGATTGGATGGCGCGACATCGGTGCCGTGAAGCACCGCATAATTGATCCCGATCAAGACGTTTTTCTGGGAACGACACCACCCCTTCCGGTCTTTTAATGCCAAGCAAATCGGAAGGTAATCTCGTGGCTACTCAGCTCGAACATAGCGGTTCGCAATTTCTGCGCCAGGAATTTCAGGAAGAACTTAGTAGGTGGAACAAGCAGCGGCTCGCGCCGGCATTCCCCACGGAGGCGACAGCCGCGCAATTCATTAATGACCGTAATATGCTCCGGCTGGAGCATGCATTTGTCGAGGAGTTGCGCGCGCTTGTCGTAGAGGAGGCTTCTGAAGCACCCACCACGCCTGATGCGTTTGTCGCCTGGTTCGAGGATCTGAAAGCGACCGGACCTGGGCAACATGATCGCCTTTTCCCATGGCTGGCGGACCAGGCCGACAGAGACGAACTACGTTGGTTCCTGTCGCAGGAAGCCGCGGGTGAGGCAGGGTTCGATGATCTTGTAGCACTGACGCAGGTCAAACTGCCCGCTCGGGCGAAGCTTGAGCTTGCCCGCAACTATTGGGACGAGATGGGACGCGGAAATCCTAAGGGGATGCATGGTCCTATGCTCAATCAGCTAGTCGACATTCTCGACCTCGATACGCAGATTGAACACACGGTTTGGGAAAGCCTCGCGCTTGCCAACGCCATGACGGCCATGGCCACATCGCGAAGCTATGCCTGGCATAGCGTCGGCGCTCTTGGCGTCATTGAGCTGACCGCGCCTGATCGCTCGGCGCATACGGCGAAAGCCTTGCGACGGATCGGATTGAGTGAATCCGAGCGGCGTTACTTCGATCTGCACGCCGTTCTTGACATCAAGCATAGCCGGGACTGGAACGATGAAGCGATCCGACCGCTCGTCGAGGAAGACCCGCGTCGTGCGACAGCAATGGCAGAAGGTGCGCTTATCCGGCTTCATTGTGGGGCCCGATGTTTTGAGAGATATCGCGCGCATCTGGGGCTGGAGTGAGACGATGGTACGCCCCATATTGCTAGTTGAAGACGACCCGGACGTTGCCGCTTTGATCTCCGACATGCTGGAGAGGGCTGACTATGTCGTCGATGGCCCTTATGCCACGTTGTCCGATGGTATGGAGGCACTTGCCAAATCGATGCCAGCGGCAGCCGTACTGGACATTCGCCTCAGGCGTGGGGACATTGACCTGCTGGCCGATGATCTGGACCTGTATGATATTCCCTACCTGTTTTGCTCGGGCGCATTTGATCATCCGGTTGTCAAGCGGCATCCCGACGCCCCGCTGGTCCTTAAACCCGCGCTGGGACGACGCCTGATATCAACTCTTCAGTCGATGTTGCACTGAAGCTCGCGGAAGGTAGGGCTCATTGGAAGCGCAATGTTATGGGCATCTGACAGAATTCTCCGCATTTGCGCTTCATCGAGCACCGCTTGTTGAAAGTCTGACAGGTGCTGATCGGCAGTAATTCCGTTCAGTATGTCGATGAGTTCCTTATCCGTCATGAAGCCTACGCGCGCGGCGCTCACGATAGGATCTGCAAACGACATGGGGGCACCTACCTTCTCGCTTGAGCCGTAGCTTCGACTTACGCCGAAATGTCCCGTCGGATTTAATATGTCGGTAGAGATCAATTTTCACCCTAACGATCGACAATATACCCTTGATCCAGGCCGAGCAGTTGGGTTGGACCTGCGGACCACCAGGTACCAGTGGCAGGGGTTCCGCTCCATTTAAACGCAGGTCGCAGACCGGCTCTTAACCTCTGTCAGGCGACGGCGCGACCGCCTCCGGCGTCGATGATCTCGCAGAAATGCACATGCGCCTTTCCCTTGGCCTTGGATTGATAAAGGGCGCCGTCAGCACATTGCATTAGCCTGTCCAGATCCATTCCATGCACCGGAGCAAGCGCGATGCCGATACTGACGGAGATGCGCATCTCCGTGCCATTAATCTGATAGGGGTCGGAGAGCTGACGAATGATGCGCCGGGCGAGAAGCTCCGCCTGGTCTTGATGTTGGACGCCCGGCTGAAGCACAACGAATTTGTCCCCGCCGAGCCTGCCGACCACATCGTCGCCTCGCACCGTAGCAACAAGGCGCTGTGCGACTTGCCCCAGCATTACATCGCCGACTGGATGTCCAAACTGATCATTGATGGCCTTGAACCCGTCCAGATCGAGATAATGGAGGGCAATTTGCTGATCGGGTCGACAAGATGTCGCTCGGGTCAGAAAAGATTCACGGACCAGAAGTCTGTTCGCAAGTCCGGTAAGTGGGTCATATCGTGCCAGCTTTCCCAAGTCATGTTTGGTGGTGAGATGCTCGACGGCCGATCAGTAGAGATGTCGGACGGACTCGATACTCATCACAGCAACTACGAACAGTAACATCGCTTCCAGAGCGAAAAATTGCGCGTACAAAGCGCTCGGTCCCACAAGGATTGCGTGTATCAGCATCGCCAGCGAAACCGGTACTACGCAGATCGTCTGGCTGACCAGGCATAACCTTGGTCTGCCCGCGTTGCGAGACACTATGCCAGCTCCGAAGGTGAAGGTGAGGCTGACGGTTGCAAGATGGTTAAGGGGCTGATGGGCTGAAAGCACCGATACATTAAGGGCTGCGATCAATGCTGCGCAACTATAGGTCAGCCAAGCATATCGCCTCTCCCATGTTCTGAGCGCCCCCAAGTCCTGTGCTATCCCGCCTGCACGATGATAGCCACGGATGATCATGAGGCGAATTACTGTGACCGCGCTTGCACAGCATACCATTGCTAGAACTTTGTCGTCCTGCCAGCTTAGGAAGACCAGAGTTCCCACCAAAGCGTAAAGGATGCCAAACCCCAGGATCGGTGCGCTCATCGAGAAGAGCGTTGCTACCAGATCGCGATAGACCGCCTCCGGCAACAGCAGGTCTGCTCGCCCGCCAAAGATAGCTGGCGCCGACCGCCGGTCCGTCACGGATGCACGTCTCTCCATAATTACGTAATGCTATAATAGGGTTAACTATTTAATATTGCCGCCGGCTCGTGAAGGGACAGATCGAACTGACCATCGCGACGGCTTAGAAGGCAAACCTGTACCTAGTCAGATCCAGCCGCCAGCTTGCCATGCTTTGGAAAGAGGCGAAAGGACCAACCCCTCCTGCCAAAGGCCATCTTCAGGCTGTCAGGATGGGGCGACTTCGCTTCCAAAGTTGTCCCAGCTTCCAATTCAAATCAATGACGAAGAGCCGATAGCGGGCTATTGAAATACGAGACGCCTCTGTCGATCGGGGAAGGTGTCGGCAACGAGATAGGTGGGGTCGAACTCGCCTGCGTGCATGAGACGTTCCCAGTCATGGATTTTGACCATGCCGCCTCTAACCGTAACCAAGCGTTCCTGTCTCAGGGTTCTAAGGCTCCGGTTCACATGGACGGACGTCAGGGCCGCTGCGTCGCTCAGTTGCTCCTGGACCATCGGCAGATAAAATTCGAGATGCGGATCTCCGCGTCCCCCGCCATACCGAATTGCGAGCTCGCAAAGAATGTGAGCGAGCCGTGACCGTGCGTCCTTTCGACCAAGATTGACCGCCCATTGCATGAGAATGGCAGCATCCAAGATGCAGTCTCTCCAAAATGCCTCTGCAATGGCCGGAAACTCCCTACCTAAGGTTCGAACGGCGGTGTGGGGTACGCGCAGGATCAGCGTATCAGTCAATGCGGTCAGACCGCCGATCCCGATAGGTCGAACAGCAGAATGGAGATCTGCCATATCCCCAGGGATATGAAGTGCGGTAATTTGCCGCGACCCATTTTTAACCTGACCAACCCGCGCGACAAGGCCAGACGCGATATAACAACAATAATCCGTCTCTTCGCCGAGCGGCACAAAATCCTGTCTGGCGCGTACCTCGATCTCACGCGCTGGCAGCGCGAGAATAGCGCGCTGTTCTTCGTCGGTCAGGCGCGAACGCGCCAGCAGACGCTGAACGAACAAACCAAGATCTGATGGATGTGTGAGCCCGCTGATTTGCGCCTCCTGCTTGTTGCCCTTTCATAGACCGGCAATATGGTAATCTTTCGCTGGGCCCACTAGATAGAGGGCCAGGATCGCTAGACTGCGGCCGCTTTGCTATCGGTTATCGTAATCAATTCCCGAAAATCGATGGTGGCCAAAACCTTCCCCTCATCATCTGCAACCTCAATATAATGGCCAAGGTCGATGGGTTCACCGGCTTTAACATGTTCGGCCATCAGATCGCGGGAGCTTCGTATTGCTTCCTCTTTCGCGGCGGCCAGATCCGTGAAATCACGGCCCTCCTCATCATAGGTGTCGGCGCTGTTGAACAGGTTGAGATGATAGTGCGGCATAGCTCCAGAATTCTTGAAATTGTCTCCTGTTCCAGTGGATCAGAGCCAAATTTGGCTAACTTAAATCAACACATTGCTTCCCGATAGATGCTGTAGTCCAAAGTTTGGTTCTGGCCGGCGCACCCGGTCAATCGGACAGTCGTTAGTCAAGGTCTTACAATGAAGATGTAGGTACGCGGATCGTGCAATGTTGCTGACAAGCATCGCGTGGAAAACGGCCATCGACATGTTGGAGGAACTGGAAGATGCCCAAGGGCATTGATCTCGCCATGAATGATGATCATCCGCCTTGGCCCTCGCACCTCTGGATTGTTCGTCATGGACAAAGCGCCGGGAATGTTGCCCGCGACGCTGCCCATGACGCCGCACTTGATCGCATCGCATTGGAAGGCAGGGATGTCGACGTTCCGCTCAGCGACCTGGGCGAGAAACAGGCGAAGGCGCTTGGTCATTGGTTTGCCCATAGCGGTATAGGGCCGCTTCCCGATGTCATCCTCTCATCACCGTATCGCCGGGCCGTTCAGACGGCCAAGCTATTTAAGGGCGCGGGCGGCGCTGCGATGGACGAACCCGTCTGCATCGACGAGCGGCTACGCGAGAAGGAGTTCGGTATCCTTGACGGCCTTACCACCGGCGGCGTGGCAAAGCTCGAGCCTCAGCAGGCCGCCTTTCGCCAAACGCTCGGGAAATTCTATCACCGTCCGCCCGGGGGCGAGAGTTGGTGTGATGTCATCTTTCGTCTCCGAGCCCTCATGGATACGGTATCTCTTCATTATCCGGGTCAAAGGGTCATCATCTTTGCGCATCAGGTGGTCGTCCTGTGCCTGCGCTACATTATCGAAAATATGGATGAAGCTCAGATCCTGGACATCGATAGCGCGGGGGACGTCGCTAACTGCTCAGTCACCGAATACCGCTTCGATCCACAAGCGGGGCGGCGGGGCAATCTTGTTCTCCAGCGCTATAACATTGTGGCGCCTGAAGATGCGTATGATGTACAGGTGACCGATGCGCCCGACCTGCCATCTGTTGCCCGGGGATGACTGAAATAGTTGCTCTTGATGGGGACTGGTGTGCCGCCCATCCCCTACCCAAGGTCGAGAGCGGCAGCGACAAAAATAGTAGGGGTCGCGTCCTTCTGGTCGGCGGGGCGCGCTTCGTTCCCGGGGCACTTGCCCTCACCGGCGAAGCGGTGTTGCGCGCGGGTGCAGGCAAGTTACAGATGGCTACTGTCGAAGCGGTCGCATTGGCTCTGGGCGTATTGGTCCCGGAAGCTGCCATGGTCGGTCTGCCGATGCGCAAGGACGGCGAGATCGCTCAGGAGGGCGTCGCTGTGCTGGCTGATCTTGTACCGCAGTGTGATGTGCTGCTGGTCGGGCCCGGTATGAGCGCTACCAGCGAGACGGGCCTGTTTGTTCAAGGCCTTCTATCTCTGTCGCCACCTGCTCTCCTGCTTGATGCGGCGGCGCTCACCTGCGCAGAACCAAGCGAACTGGCAACAGCTTCGGCCAAGTTGCCCCTCGTTCTCACACCGCATCATGGTGAGATGGCCCGGCTCATTGGAGGCGATCCGCAAGACATCATTGACAATCCTGCAGCTATGCTAGCCGATCTTGTACAAAGGACGGGCGCTTTTGTGGCGCTCAAGGGGCCGGAAACCTGGATCGCCGGCCCTGGAACCCCGATACTGCATTTCACCGGTGGCTGTCCCGGGCTCGGCATTGGTGGATCGGGCGATGTGCTTGCCGGCATCATCGGCGGCCTGATCGCCCGGGGGGCCTCCCCCTTTGTCGCCATAGCCTGGGGCGTTGCGCTACATGGAGCCGCTGGGCAACTTGCGTCGAGCGAGATCGGTGCCATTGGCTTTCTCGCCCGCGAATTATTGCCACGAATTCCGCGCATGCTCGAGATCCTTTGAGAGCTGCTGACTAGGCAGAAGGCAGTTTCATCGTTTTTTGCATCTAAAGGGAGATGTCGAGTTATGCAGTCGCATCAATATGAACCGCGCCGGGTTTTGCGGAGGGTTATGTACGGTAAGCTGACTGTCCGGTCCTTAGGGATTGAAAATATTCAGACGAACGCCGGGATGGGTCGGTTTTGCCACGCGCCGGACGCTGCGTAGTGGCTAGGCCGGCATTCATCGGTGCTGCTGCGTACGACAACTCTCGACAAAAACAGATGTAAAAAAGGCCTTGAAGATTTTGCGCTTACAAGACAATTGCGAAAAAACTCATTCTTCATCGGCCTCAAGGTCTGGCGGTGTTCTCGATTTGCAGTGGCCAACGGTATCTCAAGGGTTTGTAGGACAACTACTTCACCGCCGGCGAGATGATTTTTTGATGTGCCGTGCTTTGAGATGGCACCACTCTGGCATCTACGCATTCATAGCCGAATGACCGCCTCCATTGCCTTTGTCGGTGCCGGACCGACCACCCTTTATACGCTCAAGGCGTTTGTTGAGCATGCAGCCCGCCCCATGAGGATCACCGTCTTCGAGCAACAGGCGCGCGCCGGTCTCGGTACGCCGTATCGGCCGGGGTGGAACGATCCGGCCATGCTCTCGAACATTGCGAGCGTTGAAATCCCGCCGCTGAGCGAGACGCTTCTATCCTGGCTCAAGCGTCAAAGCCGCAAGCGTCTCATAGGCTTGGGTATCGATCCCCGAGACGTAGACGATCGCGCATTCTACCCGCGTGTTGCCCTGGGGCGATACTTCCTCGACCAGTTCGACATGCTTGTGGGCGAGGCGCGTGATAAAGGGTTCATCGTCGATATTCGAACCGGTCGACGTGTCCTGGACATGTCTGTCCAGGACAACTTCGTTCAACTGGAGATTGAAGGGGAGGACGAGGATATAGCTGACAATCGTTTCGACTTCGTCGTCATGGCGACTGGCCATCAGTGGCCGGAAGAGCCTGAGGCGCGGCCCGGCTATTTTCTCAGCCCATGGCCAGCTTCGGCCCTTAAGCGCATCAACGCTGTCAAAGTTGGCATTCGCGGGAGCTCTCTGACGGCGATCGACGCAGTCGTCGCTCTCGCCACCGCGCATGGCGCATTCACTGAAGGCCCGGATGGCAGCGTTGAATATCGGATCGGGGCGGGATCGGAAGGACTTGCGTTGACGATGATGTCGCGCAAGGGGCTGCTGCCCGAAGCAGATTTCTACCATCCGATACCCTACGAACCGCTAGCCTTTTGTACGCCTGAAGCGATCGCAACGCTGATCGAGGCTCAGCCTGAGGATCTTCTTGAGCAGGCTTATGCGCTTTTCAAGCAGGAACTGGCGCACAGCGATCCCGCTTATGCCGACCATGTCGGACTGGCTGATCTGACTTTGCAAGATTTCGCGGAGCGCTTCTTCGCCGACCGTGCGGGCGCTGATCCGTTTGAATGGGCCGCGGCCAATCTGCGGGAGGCGCAAGCCAATTTCGACCAAGAAATCACGGTGCCTTGGCGCTACGCGATCCTGCGAATGCACGAGGTGCTGGCGCTGATCATCCCGCATCTTAACGAAGAGGCGCTGGAATCGTTCGGCAAGCATTTGAAGCCTGCCTTCGTCGACGAATATGCGAGCGTTCCCCATCTCTCCATCCAGCGACTCCTTGCTTTGCATCGTGCGGGCCATCTTGACGTGCTCGCGCTTGGGAACAACTACCGCGTGGAAACGCACGGCGCAGAACCCGGCGTCAATGTCGTCATTAATGGAAAGCGGCGCCACTATAACGTGTTCATCGATGCGACGGGCCAAAGCCCGCTCGAAGCCGACGATTTTCCATTCCCTACGCTTCTTGAACAAGGCATCGTTCTGGACGCGCAAGATGCAGGCGCGGGTGCCACCAAGGGTATCTCGGTGGATGAGACATTTCACCCGGCATCTCCCGATCCGCGCGCGCAACGGCTATTCTGTCTCAGCCTTCCCTTCATCCTGGGACGTCATCCCTTTGTACAGGGGATCACCAGTTCGCATGAGATGGGCGGTATCGTGGGCGAGGAACTTGCTCGCATCAGTGCTGCGCCTATTCGGGCTGACGCGGCATGAAGCTGTTCGCAATCTACATTGGCGGCGAACACCCTGCCGCGCACATAGAAATTCATGATGTACGGTTCATAGTGGCACCGTCCTTGAAGGCGACCCATGATGCGCTTCGACGCCAGTGGTGGGGCACGCCTAGCACGCTACATATCGACTGCTGGGCCGAGATCGACCATGCGGACGGTTACGACGTTCAGCTACGGTCGGAGCCATATAAGGGGCGCGAACGATTGTTTTTCGTAAATCTGGGTGGTTACGATCCGGCTGACTTCGCTGAACAGCATCGCAACATGTTCGTTGTCGCTGAGAATGTGACCCAAGCCAAGGCACGCGCGATGGCTACCATTCCTGCGTGGAAGGAAGGCCATCGCGACGATCTATACGAGGCTGAGAAGGCGTTTGCTCTCAATGAGGTCATTGGCGAGAAGCTTCACATCCACTTGGTAGCCACCGAAACAGCGCGACCACCGAAATTTGCCTGCCGTTACACCCCGCTAAAGTAAGAGGATATGAAAACGCCGCCCTGTGGAGGGCGGCGTATCGTTCGGCAGAAATCAAAAATTACTTCTCGCCGGTGCCTGGTTCAGAAGTCTTTGGCGCCTTGCCATCTTCTACGCGGCCCTCATTGCGCAAATCGCGGCCTTCTTGTGCTTTCTGCTGGCTTTCGGCGGACTTGCCGTGCTCGAACGCCTCTTCCTTGACATATCCGGCTGCTTCTTTCGCTTTTCCTTCGATGCTCACCAGTCTCTCCTACATGACACTGCTTTTATAACGAGCCGAGTTAGTCAGTGTTCCCTTGATTGATTGGAACGTGACACGCAGGAATTTTAGATTAAATTTTCGCCGATGATTTGGAGAAAGACCGCTGTTTTGCCCAAGCCTGTCCTCACCGCCCTGTGTCGCAGCGCGAACGCCGCAACGGAACCGAGGGATGTTAAAATCATTACGGCTTCGCCGTAATGCTGGCCAAACAATTTTGAGGGGGGGATGTGACAAACGACTGGCCTGACGTTTTCCCTGGCGATTCCCAAATGAGTGCAATCATGCGAGCGCATGATTGGAACGCATCGAACTTAGGTCCGCCTGATCGATGGCCCGAAGAACTCAAGGGGTCGCTACGGCTTATGCTCCTGTCTCGGTTTGAGATGTGGCTTGGTTGGGGAGAAAACCTCAACTTCTTCTACAATGACGCCTATATTCCTACGTTGGGCTCCAAACATCCCACAGCGCTGGGTCGGCCCATGTCGCAGGTATGGAAGGAGGTCTTTGAGGACGTCAAGGATCGCATCGTCTCGGTCATGCGAGATGGCGTTGCGACCTGGGACGAACAGTTGCTTCTGCTCCTTGAGCGCAACGGCTATCCCGAAGAGACGTATCATACATTCTCTTACAGTCCTCTGATGGGTCGCGGGGGTGCTGTCGAAGGCCTGATGTGCGTCGTTCGCGAGGAAACGGATAGGGTCATCAGTGAACGGCGCATCAAGCAATTGAATGATCTGGCCGCCGCGTTGCTCCGATCGAAAAGTCGGTCTGACGTGATCGAAGCGGTGCAAGGCCATTTTGGCAGAGAGAGCCGGGACTTTCCGTTCGCGAACCTACAGCTGTTCGACTTGCCTGAAAGCCTTGATCCCGGCACTGGAGACGCTGCGGATTGGCCAGTCGTCGCGATTCAAAGAGGCGAAAAACAGGCCGTGCAACCGCTGGGGGGCGCTTTTTCGAAGTTACCGACCGGACCGTGGGAGATACCGCCGCGCGATGCGTTGATCGTAGCTATCGAGCAGCCCGGCGAAGCGCAAGCCGTCGGTGCACTTGTTCTGGGATTGAATCCCTACCGCCTGCTCGACGAAGCAACTCGTGATTTCGCCAACCTTATTGCCGCGCAGATAGCGGGGGCGCTTGCCACCATCGATGCCGTGTCTGCCCAGCGACGCGACCGCGATCGGCTGTGGTCGCTTAGTCAGGACCTGATGCTGGTTTGCGACTTTGATGGCGTCATTCGCTTGGTGAACCCATCTGCGACCCGCCTTCTGGGGTGGCGAGAGGATGAGATGGTTGGACAGGTCCTGGCCGATTTCGTCCATCCCGACGATTTATCTGCCACAGCCAAGGAAGTCGAAAAGCTGGCTCAGGGCGTTACGACCCTTTTGTTCGAGAACCGCTATCGCTGCCAGGACGGCAGCTATCGATTGCTCGACTGGAACGCTGTGCCGGACGCGGGCCGCATCCATGCCGTGGCGCGCGATATAACCCGGGAGCGCCAACTCGCCCGCGACCGGGAGCGGATTTGGGCGCTCTCTCCGATCGTCAAGGTGGTGGCGACGACCAAAGGCATTATCAATGCCGTCAATCCATCCTGGACGAAGACGCTGGGGTGGAGCGAAGCTGATACGGTCGGCCGCAATATTTTGGAGTTTGTAGCGCAGGAGCAAGAAGCCGCGCAGCAGCGGTTGGCGAAACTCTCCGAATTCAACGCTGCTGTCGTCGAGTCACAAAGCGTCTTTCGCGCAAAGGATGGTAGCCACCGACGCTTCGCTTGGACTACCGTTCCAGAAGCCGGGATCCTCTATCTATTCGGCCGCGATATCACCGTAGAGACTGAAGCGGCCGAAGCCCTTATCGCGACAGAAGAAGCTTTGCGCCAAAGCCAGAAGATGGAGGCGGTAGGGCAGTTGACCGGTGGCATCGCCCATGATTTCAACAATCTTCTGGCGGGGGTTCTCGGCAATCTGGAATTGCTGGAACTACGTATTTCCCAAGGTCGTATGGAGGCTATCGGTCGCCATCTCGAAACCGCGCAGGGCGCGGCAAAGCGAGCTGCCGCGTTGACGCAGCGACTGCTTGCCTTTTCCCGGCGACAGACACTGGATCCCACAGCCGTCAATATAAACCGGCTAATTTCTGGCTTGGAAGACCTCATACGCCGGACCGTCGGGCCCTCCATAGAGATCGAAGTGGTTGGATCGGGCGGTTTGTGGATGACGTTGGTCGATCGCTACCAGCTTGAAAATGCGCTTTTGAACCTTTGCATCAATGCGCGAGACGCGATGCCGGATGGCGGACGCTTGACGATCGAAACAGCCAATAAGTGGCTAGACAACCGCATGGCGCGCGAACGCGAGCTACCTCCTGGTCAATATGTGTCACTATGCGTGAGCGACACCGGAACGGGCATGACGCCCGACGTGATCGCCCGCGCTTTTGATCCGTTCTTCACGACCAAGCCGCTGGGCGAAGGCACGGGCCTTGGCCTCTCAATGATCTATGGCTTTGTGCGGCAATCAGGCGGGCAAGTACGGATTTATTCGGAAGTCGGCGAAGGCACGACCATGTGCCTCTACCTTCCAAGGCATATGGGACCGGTAACTGAGATCGAACAGGAGTTGCGGCCGACGCAGCTTGATGCTGGGGGGCACGGGGAGACCGTGCTGGTCATCGATGACGAGGCCTCCGTTCGCTCGCTCATCGTCGATGTCCTCACCGACGGGGGATATCACGTCATTGAAGCTGCGGATGGTCCCAGCGGTCTCAAGGTGCTTGAGTTTGATCTACGCATCGACCTTCTCATCACGGATGTGGGCTTGCCCGGCGGAATGAATGGCCGTCAGGTCGCAGACGCCGGCCGAGTGGGACGTCCCAAACTAAAGATTTTGTTCATCACTGGCTATGCGGAGAATGCCATCATCGGCAACGGATTGCTGGAGCATGATATGCACGTGATCACCAAACCCTTCGGAATCGAGGCCATCGTCAGCAAGGTTCGTGAGATGATCGACGAAGGTGACAAACTAGGCAGCCGATCAGCGACCGGCCAATCTGATCCTTAAGCAGCCGCCTTAGCGCGCGTTTTCCGGCTTTTCATTTTGAACCGGACTTTTTGCCGTTGGCGGAACCCACGACATCGTCACGCCGTTAGCTGCCCACCTGTAGGAGAGGCACGGTGGAAGAAAAGAGAAAGGGCCAGGAACCGGAAGCGGATCAACGGCCGGCAGCGACGGGCGGCCTCTATGAGCAGGCCGCGCCGACATCCAACGATCCCCCATCCAAGAAAGAACGAACGAAGATCACGACCGCGCGTGCGCGCGCAGATCGCGACCGGGCGGAATTGCGCGCGACAGGCCATGGCGATCATCAGGGCGAAGAAGGCTTTTGAGCTGTTTTATTGTCAGGCCTGCCCAGGTCGATCTTCGCGTCCTGGTGGGCAAATGAGCGTTTCCCAGGGGATTGGTGAGACCGCACTCATGCTGCTCGACGCCCTGGGCGCGGGCGATCTTCTCTATCTGGCCGATGACGAGCAGGACGCCGAAGCGATAGCCAGCGCGCTCATGTCCCTGGCGCCTGACGATCACGTCGTCCTCCTGCCGTCGAGCGACACCTTGCCCGGCGACAGCGCGCCTGCATCGCCCTCGAACATCGGGAAACGGGTCGCCGCATTGCGGCACCTTCGGCGTCTTGCGGAGGAACCCAAGCGCCGTCCTCTTGCCACCATCATGAGCGGTGAAGGGGCTGCGCGGCTCTATGCAGACCCCGCCGCTTTCGCCGCTGCGCCCCCCAGCCTGCGGGTTGGCGAACCGATCGATCCGACGAATTTCGCCGCTGACATGGAGAATATTGGTTATGTCGCCGACGATCGCGTCGATGAACCAGGCGAGGTAGCGGTCCGCGGGGAGGTGATCGACATCTTTCCGGCAGATGCCGGGCTGCCGGCGCGTATCGATGTCGCCGATGGTCGCGTCATCGGCATCAGGCGCTATGATCCAGTCACGCAGCGCACGCAGAAGTCGTGCGAAGGGCTGGAGATTGGCCGCGCGGCCGAACCGGAGCCAGCGCGGAATGGCACCATCCTCGCCCATCTGCGGCCTGGGCGGCTGTACGTTTCGGCAAAGGCCGAGCAGCGTCGCGCACGTTTCATTCGCCTGGCCACCCAGGCCGCTGGCAATTCGGGTTCGGCGATCGATGCCGCATCCCAGTCGCTGTGGGCAAAAGATCTTGCGGCCTGGCGTTCAGGCGATTCGGCGGATTTCGCCATATCGCCCATCCCTCGCTTTGCGGAGCAGCGCTCGCCCCTATCGGCGCTGAAGCGCTTTGCGGCACCGCATGTGCAGGCGGGTAAGCGTCTGCTGCTGGTTGGCAGCGAGCGAGATGTCCGTTTCCTCCGGACGAAGATTGCCAAGACGTTCAAGGCTAAGGTCGAGGCCATCGACGCGATCGCGGCCGTCGATACGCTTGCGCCGGGCGCGATAGCTGCGCTGGTTGCGCCGATCGACCGGGGCGCTGTCGGCAAGAAGCTCGTGATGATCGCTGCCGCCGATCTTCTGGGTAGCCGGGCGCTTATAGGCCCAGCGCAGGACAGCGTTGCTGCAGGGCTTGCCCAGGCGGGCGGCGACATTCGTGCGGGCGATCTGGTCGTGCATGAGGATCATGGCGTCGCGCGCGTGCTGGGCCTTGAGCCGGCTCCCGGCGATGGCGACGCAGAACTGATTGCGCTTGAATATGCCAATGGCGCCCGGCGGCTCGTTCCGTGCCAGGAGGCCGGCTTGCTATGGCGTTATGGCGCCGATGGCGATGCGGTGCGGCTCGACAAGCTGGACGGATCAACCTGGGAAAAGCGGCGCGGGGCGATTGACGAGGCGGTGGCTCAAAGCGCGCACGATCTTCTTCGATTGGCGCGGGAAAGGGCCAAGGTCAAAGCCGCCGTGATAGAACCTGATAGCGCCGCTTATGAACGATTTGTGGCCAGCTTCCCATTCAACGAAACGGCCGATCAGGCGCGGGCGATCGAGGCGGTACGGGACGACCTGGCCAGCGGACGACCGATGGATCGCCTGGTTATCGGCGATGTCGGCTATGGCAAGACGGAGGTCGCCCTGCGTGCCGCCGCGCTTGCCGCCCTTGCAGGCTATCAAGTCATACTGGCCGCGCCCACGACGGTTCTCGTTCGGCAACATATCGAGACGTTCCAGCGCCGCTTTGCCGATACGGGCGTGGTCGTCGCTGGCCTGTCGCGCCTGTCGAGTGCGGCGGAGAAGAAGGCGGCAAAGGCCGGGCTGGCCGACGGGTCCATCGGCATTGTCATCGGCACGGCTGCGGTGATGGCTAAGGATATACGCTATGCCCAATTGGGGCTTGTCATCATCGACGAAGAACAGCGCTTCGGCGCGGCCGACAAGGCAAGGCTGCGGGGACGCACCGACCTTCATCTGCTGGCGATGAGCGCGACGCCCATCCCCCGGACGTTGCACCGCGCGATGATCGGCCTGCAACAGATGTCGGTGATCGCAACGCCGCCCGCCCGTCGCCAGCCGATCCGGACGAGCCTTGCCAGCCCCGACGATGCGATGATCAGGACGGCGCTTCTGCGTGAGCGGTCGCGGGGCGGACAGAGCTTTGTCGTCGTGCCCCGTATCGAGGATCTCGCGCCCCTGGCCGAACGGCTGGCGCGGATCGTGCCGGACCTCGCGCTGATCGAAGCGCATGGCAAGATGCCGGTGGCCGCCATCGACGACGCCATGGTCCGCTTTGGCGGTGGCGAAGGCGATGTCCTGCTCGCGACCAACATCATCGAGGCGGGGCTGGACGTGCCGCGCGCCAACACGATGATCGTCTGGCGCGCCGACCGCTTTGGCCTCGCCCAACTTCATCAGTTGCGCGGGCGGGTGGGCCGCGGCAATCGCCGGGGTCAGGTCATTCTGCTGACCGAAGCGGGAGAGATTGCGGAACGCACGATGAAGCGGCTGCGCACTCTGGCGACCTACGACCGGCTGGGTGCGGGCTTTGCGATCAGTGCAGCCGATCTCGATCAACGGGGCGCTGGCGATCCGCTGGCCGATACGCAGGCCGGGCATATGAAGCTGATCGGGATCGACCTCTATCAACATCTGTTCGAAGCGGCTTTGAAAGAGGCGCGGGGGAGGACGCCGGACTGTGGACGCCTGAACTCAATCTGGGCAGCACGGGCGGCTTGCCATCGGACTCGATACCCGACCCCGACATCCGCCTGGGCCTCTATGTCAGGCTTTCGCGACTTGTCGATGAGGCTGGGCTCAGCGCTTTGGAGGAGGAGCTGGCGGATAGATTTGGTCCGCTGCCCCCCGCCGCCGAACGTCTGATCGATGCCAACAGAATTGCTATTCTCGCGCGGGCGGCCGGGATCGCACGCGTCGATGCAGGCCCGGCCGCGATAGCGCTGACGCCGCGCGAAACGGATCGCGACATAAGCCAATGTGCAGGGCTGTCCGAAAAAGACGGCCGCAGGCTTTTGAAGGCGCAGACGGACGAGGCTGATCGGCTCGCACGGGTGACCGACCTGCTCGAAAGCATTGGCGCTTAGCGGAACTAGCCCCGACATTGCGTCGATCAATCTGATCTGCGGCACCGGGATTGTCGTGCCATCAAGAGGGCGTGCACCACATGAAGATAGCGGTCGTTACAGGCGGTGCGCAGGGCATCGGCAAAGGTATCACACAGGCCCTGTTGACGCAGGGCTGGCGAGTGGCGGTGCTGGACCAGGATGCCGAAGCGGTTCGCGACCTTTCCGACGAAATGCCGACCGACAAGCTTATGGCGATCCGGGCTGATGTCGCCAGCGAACGTGACGTCGAAAAAGCGTTCGACAAGATTACAGCCTGGAATAAGGCGGCGGAAGAGGCCGAGGGTATCGATCTGCTCGTCTCCAATGCGGGCCTTGCCAATTCGGTCAGCGGTCCGATCGAAAGCCTGGAACTTAAAAAATGGCAGGCATGGCAGGACAGCCATGTGACCGGCGCTTTTCTGATGGTGCGCGCCGCCGTGCCGCTCCTGCGCCAGCGTAAAAGGGCGATCGTCATCATGGCATCGACCCGCGCGATCCAGTCGGAACCGGATACGGAGGCCTATGCGGCGGCCAAGGGTGCGCTCTGCGCTCTGACCCATGCGCTGGCGATCAGTCTTGGCCCAGACATCCGCGTAAACGCCGTCTTGCCCGGCTGGATTGAAACCCGCCCTTGGGCGAAGTCACAGGCGCGCGAAGCGGTGGAGCATCGCGCGATCGACCGGGATCAGCATCCGGTGGGCCGCGTCGGCGAACCGTCCGACATCGCGGCTACCGTCCTGTTTCTGGCGTCGGAGGGCGCAGCTTTCATCACTGGCCAGCAGATCGCCGTCGATGGCGGCATGACCCGCAAGATGATCTACGCGCATTGACGGCTCGCTATATCCGACAGCCTCACCGTGTGTCGGTAAGCCGGGTGGCCGGACTATGTGCCAGCAGCGCCTTCGCACTGATATTTGCCGATTGACCCATATCGCGCCATCGGCTCGCGCGTCATAATTGCGCCCCGAATTCCTCTAGCGCGGCCGTGACGACCTCGACCTTCGCTTCATCCTGCAAATCGACCGACACCGTGATGCCGCCAGCGAGGGGCGCATCGTCCCTTTCGGCCTGATCGATCGTCCCGCTATCCGCGCCTCCTATCAGACTGCCTGCACTATTTTCATCCCCGGATGCCGCCACGAAAATGTCGGTCCGGTCGATACCGATTTCCTGGACAAGCCGTTCCACCGCCATGTCGGCCTGCTCACGGCTGTCGAATGTGCCTGTCAATGTCGTACTCATGATGATCCTTTCATCGGGGCCTGGAATCGGCATGTGCGGGGATGGCGGTCATCTTCATCGATGCCCGGTGTATATATGAAGCGCCGATCGCGCGATCGGTTGCATGTCTTCTCCCGCCTTTATTGCAGGAACCACAGGCAGCCTGGGCTGTTCTGGGAACGTCATGCCGACCGAACGCGATGTCTACAAACCCGAGCGCTGGCTGGACGATGCCCTGTTCGCCCCCGAGGTGCGTGACGCCTTTTTCCGGCTGACGGGGCAAGGCTGGACCGATGCCCTACGGACGATCCATCCCGACGAGACGATCTATACCTTCTGGGATTATTTCCGGAATGCCTATGGGCGCAATGCAGGTCTGCGCATCGACCACCTCCTACTTAGCCCCGCTCTCGCCTCCAGGCTTGTCAACGCGCAGGTCGATGCGCATGTGCGCGGGTGGGATAAGACGAGCGATCATGCGCCGGTCTGGATCTCTTTGGCCGATGGCACCGTGCGCAAACGCCGTCACGCGAGGGCCGCGAACCAGCCCGCATAGGGCGTGTCGTGCACCATGTGTCGGTTATAGTCTGGGTCGCCATCCTCCCACCAGACCGGACCGCGCTCGCCGAGCGCTCGCTTGGCGACATCGACATCTTCTCGAGCGGCCCCTTCCGCTTGTGGATCGGCCTGCTCCCGGGCGGCCCGGACCTCGCGTCGTGCCTTCATGAGTTCCGATACGAGCATGAGGCGCGCATGCTCCGCCAACGAGGGGTTGCTCATTCGCCAGAGCCGGCCGCGGACAACGAAATAGCGGCCATCCGGAGTTATCGGATGCCTGGATGCTGGCTCCATCGCTTCCTCATGCTGTCAGTCAAAGAACATAAAATATCGGAGCATAGCCGGACTTGCGCTCGCATCTATCGCATCCGCTGGGCACTAAAACGCCTTCCTGCAGATGACGGCGCGAGGTCACATAGCCGCCGCGAACTCGCGCATGGCGGCGGTCACCGCCTCGACATGGGCCTCGTCCTGCAGATCGACGGACACGATGATCCGTCCCGCAAGTGCGGCATCGTCTCTTGCGGCCTGACCAACCGTTTCGCCGTCCGAACCGGCGATCATGCTACCGGCGCTGTTCTGGTCGCCTTCGGTCGAAATGAAGATATCCGTCCGCTCAATCCCGATCTCTTGCACCAGCCGCTCGATCGCCAGGTCCGCCTCGGTCCTGCTGGCGAATTTACCTTCCAAAGTCGTGCTCATTGCAATTCCTTCGATCATCAGGGACGGGAGTCGGCGCGGTCGGCCTCGGGATAATCCTCCGGCGACACGGTGCCGACCAAGGGCCGGTCCTCTACGTCTTCTTACGGGTTGCCGCCGCGCGTGCGCGGGTCGAGGTCATCCGCATTGGGCTGAACGTCGCCAGCGGGTCCGCAATGGGGAAGCTCTTCGGACTGGCCGTTTTTGGGATCCAGGCCATTCTCGTTACCAGGCATATTATCGACCTTTCTGCGCGTGCAGGCCCTTTGGGCCTCTCAGCTCTATCAAGCTCCGTGCGGAGATCGAGTTTCATGCCAATCGTCGAAGTTGATCCAAGTCATGATGAAAATACCCCGCACGAGAGAGAGTGCGGAGAAGGGCATCTTCCTCGGTCACATCGATGAGTTGACCGGCAAATAGCGTCAGCCGCCTGGACCCATCCGCGACCAATAGTTCAGTCTCGTTTTGCGATACGACTGCCCCGGCCTCGATCTGCCGTCTCACTTTTGACGGTTCGGCAAGCTGTCTAAGTAGGTCGAGACCAAAGAAATTCCTGCCGATAAAGTCAGCCAATCCATTATTGTCCGTGCGGGACACGTCCGAAAGACATGGCCTTGCCCACTTTCTTGCCTGCTTTTCCAGCACAACAGTAAGTGGAGATGATGGGGGATAATTAAATCGTTAGTCGAACCGCCCGAACCATTTCTTCAATCCAGCCGGTCAAAAGGGTCGCATAGGTCCGCTGGTGGTTTGCGTCTCGCATGGCGTGGGTAGCGCCGTGGATGATGCGATGGCTAAGTGAGTTTGCCTGGCGGAAAGCCGCCTGCATCGAGATGATAGCCTCACGTGGAATTCGCTCGTCTTTCTCGGACTCAACGATCAGCACGTCACCGAAGAAATTAGCGCAAGCTGACAGGGCGCGGTCCGCACCTGCTTCATGTGGCTGTTCACGATAGGCTCGCACGATCTCCTTATTAAGTTTTGACTTGGGCATGTCCCAATCATTGTCAGGGTAAAGGGCAGGCACCCTCATGGCCAGCCATCGCACTGGGCGATGTGCTGTAAGCAACATAGCCAAATAGGCGCCGTAACTTGTGCCTATGACGCCGATAGCGTTCGTATCGACAAGTGGGTTCGCTGCGAGGTAGTCATAAGCGGCGAGCACATCATCAAGTCCGTCCTGTCGTGTCACCCATTCTTTATCTGCGTCGCTATCGGCATGCCCGCGAAGATCGAAAGTGAAACATACGCATCCGAGCCGCGCAAGCGCCTCGGCATGTCCCAGATCCTCGGCCTGGTCGCCACCCCAGCCATGAATGAATAGAAAGCCGGGGACAGGCACTTCAGGTTGCAGCAGAGTGCCGACAACCTTCTGTTCGTCAACCCTGAGGGCAACCCCATCTTCGTCAATCTTGCTTGGGTCGCTCATGCGTACCGCACTGCGTATTTGGTCATTGCACCGACCACCGGGTCGACGCCCTGAAAGTAGAGCGTCGCACCAGCAGGGAGCGTTACGATATCATAGACCTCAACCGTAGAGCACCGGACATGCGTCGTATCAGGTTCTGCGCGGAAGGCTTCGAACGCCGCAATCTCCGCACCGCTCGCGCCACCCACCCGCCAGGATTGCTCAAGCACGCCGATGCGCCGATGACCGTGTATATCGGTGCCTTCAATCACATCGTAATTGCGCCGGGTCAGGATGATATCGGGATAGGCGGCATGCGCCGCCCTATCGAATATGGCCGCGCAGCGCACAGCTTGGGTGATGTGTTCAGGCAGGTCTAACTTCGCCAAACCGGCAAGGCCTCCCCGCACGACGAACAGATCGGAACCGCCATATACCTCACGACCCTGATGATCGGTGGTCAGGTTCTGACTTCCCCAGTAGCTGATGGTTTCACCACCAAGTTCGACAACACCGACGCTGTAGGTCACTACGTCACAAAGGTTTTCCTCCAGCACAATGCCGTAGCAGGCGAGATCCTCGGCATCTTCAAGGGCTAGGGCAGCATCAAGCTCGGCTTCACTGTGTATCACGGCTTGGCCGAGGCCAGCTTTACCGCATACGTCTTTGATCCGCACTGGCCCCTGAGCAAGAAGGAGGCGGCCGGCTTTGGCAGCATCTGCATGGCTAAAAGCAGTATAGCCTGGCAGCGCGGCATCGCCCAAGAGCCTGGCCATTTCAAATGACCACTCTTGGGGGCGCTGAGCATTGTCATCGACAAGACCATGCGCAATGCCCTTCGTGCCGATAAAGAACGCCGGCACGACCCCTCCCAGAATGTCACTACGGTCGAAGATGCCAGCCTGGGTAGCCGCATCTTCCTCGAGCGCGTCGCCGGGCACGAGCAAAGCATTCGTCTTCGCCGCCTCATCGGCGCCCATTGGCGCTAGTAAGGGTTGCTCGAGCAGCGACGCGATGTGGTCAAGCAGCACCGCGCGTGATGCCTGATCATGAACGTTTCCTTCTGACGCAGTGTGGTTGACCAGCGCGGCGACTCCGCTTGGTTGCCATGGGAGGATGCGGGTCGCGAAGGAAGCAGGTGGCACCAGTGGGCGAGAATTGAAAGCATTCAGCATGCCGTTCATCCTGATAAGAGGAGCTACTACAACGAACCGTCGTGACGCCGGTTCAAAATATGTTTTTATCCTTGTATGACCTTTGGTGCGGACCAAAAGACGAGGCTGCGGGTTTAGCAAAGCTCTGTTTCCTCTTAACAGGGCGCTTTAACTAACCCGAGGGTGGACGCGATCACATCGCGACCGATGGCAGCCGGGGATGCTCGACCGGCGGCTCCTGTCAGATCCGGACGTTCACTTCACCACAGAGGAACGGCGATACCGGGTCGACAGCCGCTGGAATAGCTGACGGTCTGCACCTGGGGAGCGAAAATTGGTCGCTGGGCGTCTGATTAGGGTCGATTTCACCCGCGGGTAGCCCCGCATCGTGAGACGAAGCCGCCGTTGTCGGCGTGCCGCTGAAAGGACGGCTTTTGCCAAGAACAGGCACCCGGACCGTGCAGGGAGGCCATCGGCGATGAAGCAAGCATCGAGGCGGATGCCATCAAATCGTCTTGCGCAACTCTATGAAGAAGCTGCGTGGCCGTCCCAGGAACGATCCGCGAATCTCGTCCAGCGTGGAGAGGGCATATGTCTTGTCGAAGATATTTTCGACGCGCATCATCACGTCGATGAAGCCCAGCCCCTTGGTGACGCTGCCGTCGAAGACAGTGTAACCGCGGACCTGATTGCCGCGGCGATCCGATTGCCTTGATACATAACGCCCTCCGAGCGCCACTCCCAGATCCCAGCGTGCGATCTGATATCGCGACCAGAGGCCAGCCTGATGTTGCGGCGCGTTGGGGAAGCGCGTCCCGAATGAGCTGTCGATGACGACACCAGGAACGCCCTGCGTAATTCGCGCATCGTTATAGGCATAGTTCCCAACGACGACCCAGTTCGGCGTCACGTCCGCCGCCAGGGTAAACTCCACGCCCTTGCTCGTACCTCGCCGAGCGGGCGAAGCTGATCGAAGCCACCCACTGGCGGTATCGTGGGATCTTCCTGAAGGATGTTGTTGCGCACGATGCGGTAGAGCGCAACGGTCGGCTGCAACCGGCCGCCCAACAACGAGCCTTTTGCGCCGACCTCAATCTGTCGACTGGCGATGGGCGCGAAGGGACCGCCGACGCTCGCACTTTGAGAGCCGGGATCCTGCGGTTCGAAGCTCTGCGAATAATTGATATAGAGCGAGATGGGATCGATCGGTTTCACGATGCCCCTAACCCGCCAGCTCAGATGATCGCCTGAGGCCTTCGGGTCGCCCAAATCACGATCGTCAAACCAGTCCTGTCGGAGGCCGCCGACCAGGATGAAGCGACCAAGCGTCGCCTGTTCCTGAACGAACAGGCCATAGCGATGCGATGTCGTGTCGGCAACGTCGCGGCGGCCGGCACTCAGATCATAGCCGGACACCGGATTGACGCCATAAACAGGGTTCCAGAACGAAACCGGTGCCACGCCGACACGCGTGCGCTGCCCTAGCGACCACAGGGTCTGCCGATACCAGTCCCCGCCAGCGGTCACACGATGCTCGATGGCGCCGGTCGAAAAACGGGCTGTCACATTGCCCGAGAAGGTCAGCCCCCCGATGTCGCGATGCTGGCGACGAAACTCGCGCGACACCGCATCCACGACGCCGTCGGCATTCGTGTCGATCCGACCGACCGGATCGTGGAAATCCTGATCCTCCGCATAGCGAAACCAGCGGCCGGCGAGGTTAAACGAAAACGCTTCGCTCAGTTCGCCGTCAAAACGTGACTGGACGACCGTGCCATTGAGTTTGGTGAAGTCGGTCGCTTCATTGTGGTTCCAGTCGCGCGGCGCCAGGAAATTGCCGCTGGAGGTCGTTGGGATGCCGCGAATGCGGTTGCCCGGCAGGTTTTGGCGGAAGTGAGTGACCTGCGTGATCAGCTTGGCATCCGGCGCGACATGCAGCGTGATGCCGCCATCCAGCATCGTCGCTTCCTTTTTCGTGAATCGCTGGATGGTGTCGTACGTTTCGTAGAAGGCGCCCATTCGCGCGGCGATTACGCCGTTGCGATCAATCGGGCCAGTGATCTCGCCTGACGCGCCGAGCCTGTCATAATTGCCGGCGATCGCGCGCACCGATGCCTGGAAGCGGTCCGACGGCTTTTTCGTGACATAGTTGATCATGCCACCCGGCGCGCTCGCGCCATATAGCATGCCGGCAGGCCCTTTCAGAAACTTCACGCGCTCGACGCCGAACAGGCTCGGCACGGAGAAGCTCTGGAAAGGGTCGCCACGCAGGCCATCGTAAAATATGCCGTCTTGTCGGAAGCCTCGATAAGTAACGGTAGCATATTGGTTTTCGCTGACGCCGGCGACATTGCGATACAGATCGGTAATGTCTCGCGCGCCCTGATCCTGGATCAGATCGGCCGTGATGACCTGCAATGATTGCGGGACATCCATCGGGTCGGCATCCACCCGCCCGATCTCGGTATCTGTCACCCGGTACAATTTCTGGGCCCGCCCGGTAACGACGATATCGCTGCCTACGTCGCCCAGCGTTTGTGCCTGAACCTGACCCGCGAGAACGCACGATACGACAAAAAATGGAATGAATACGATCGGCCAAGAAGCGGCAACGCCATTTGCCTACTGTGTATTCGTGAACGCCAAGCTCCATGGTCGCGTCCGTCAATGTGGTGTAAAATCGGGTGTGGCCACTGGGCTGCATTTTCAGGCGGCCTTGGGTGTAATCTGTAGCGGCTGTGCCTCCTCGATCATTGGTGTGGCAAGGGCGGCCATGCCCTCGATCTGCATGTAGCGGTGCTGGAGCTGGTATTCGTCATTCTGCTCGAGCAGGACGGCGCCGACGAGGCGGATGATGCTGTCCTCGTTCGGGAAGATGCCGACCACATCGGCGCGGCGCTTCACTTCCTTGTTCAGGCGTTCCAGCGGATTGGTGCTGTGGAGCTTGACCCGGTGCTGCTCGGGGAAGGTCATGTAGGCGAGCACGTCGTGCTCGGCATCGTCCATGCAAGCGCCGAGCTTTGGCCAGCGGGCGCGCAACTGATCAGCGACCTGCCGCCAGACCTGCGTCGCAGCGGCATGGTCGGGTTGAAGGAAGACCTGACGGATGGCAGCGGCAACGACGGTATTCTGGCCCTTGGGCACATAGGCCAGGGCGTTGCGCATGAAGTGGACGCGGCAGCGCTGCCAGGTCGCGCCCATGACGCGGGTAATCGCCGCCTTGAGCCCCTCGTGGGCATCGGAGATGACCAGCTTCACGCCGGTCAGGCCGCGCCGGGCGAGGTCCTTGAGGAAGCTCGACCAGAACGGCTCGGCTTCGGAAGGACCGATGTGCAGGCCGACGATCTCGCGCTTGCCCTCGGTGTTGACGGCCACAGCGATTATCGCGGCGACACTGACGATCCGCCCGCCCTCGTGCACCTTGAGATAGGTAGCATCGAGCCAGAGGTAGGGCCAGTCGCCGGCAAGCGGCCGCTTGAGGAAGGCGTGGACCCGCTCGTCGATGTCTTTGCACAGCTTGGATACCGAGGACTTGGAGATGCCAGTCATGCCCATCGCCTGCACCAGTTCATCGACGCGCCGGGTGCTGACGCCGGCGATCCATGCTTCCTGGATCACCGCGAACAGCGCCTTCTCGACGGTCTTCCTTGGCTCCAGAAAGCCGGGAAAGTAGGCGCCGGTCCGCAGTTTGGGGATCTTGAGATTGAGCGTGCCAAGCCGGGTGTCGAGACTGCGGTCGCGGTAGCCATTGCGCCAGGTCGTGCGATCGCCGGAGCGCTCGTGCCGGCCGGCGCCGACCAGGCCATCGACGTCGGCCTCCATGATGATCTGTAATACGTTCTCGGCGATCGTGCGCAGGAAATCTCCATCTCCGGTCTTCGCCATCAGCTCGGCAAGCGGTAATCTATCGTCGGTCATCGGGATCAACTCCTCGGTGGGCGTGTGAAGTGTGGTAACTCCACCTTACCGATGAGCCCGGTGGCCACCGAGATCGAATTCGCATGGGTGGGGCATGCCCCACCCATGCGATCGCCTCAATCTACACCGGAAATTACACCACGAGCGCGGACGCTAACAGCTCCATTGCCACGATCTTGCTTTGCAGACCGTCGGCGCAGCGCAATATAATCCTGCATCGTTCTGACAGCGACCGCGATACCCAGTGCCGCCGCACCTTGCGTTCAAGATATGCGCGCTCTTCCACCGCCACCAACAATGGCTCAATCGGCCGCCCCTTTGCAAACGCGTTCGCCATCAACGCCTCCCTCTCAGCAAGCGCCTTATACAATGTATCTTACTTCAGTTACAGATAACTAGGATGTAGAGCAGCTTCACTATCCTGAAGGGAGAATTTTTGTGATTGTGACGCACTTGCACCTGTCCGGCGATTGACCAGCTAGGGCGACCTTCTTTTATACAGGGGCACTGCTATGTCTGCGGGCAGACTGACGCGCTTGAAGCGATTGCGGAACGTGTTGGGCCTTGGATGCCCGGTGCGTCTCCCAACGAATGATCGATCGGCTGACGAGGGCAGTTCAAAAAAGCCAGTTCGCGCCCATCAGGGCGTGCGCGGTGAGCATAGCAAGTTGGCGAGACTTCGAGATCGCCACTGATCATTTGCGACAATGTTGGAGATCATTCCCCAGACCGATCAGTTTTGATCGAAAATTCCGGTTGCTCTGGAATTACCGAACCCCTCCATGGACTACTGATAATATTTCTCAAGCGGAACAGATTGTGTCGCGTTTCGTTCCAGCTCTTATCAATACATAGGAGGATGGGATGGTTGACAATAGGTACGAAGATCGCGTGATCGTCGAACGAAGAGGCCCAGGCAGGACCATTGCCATGCTTGCCATAGTCGCCTTGGCAATAGTCGGTGTGCTCTTCGCAACTGGCTTCTGGTCGGCTGATGTGAAGGAGGGCGATATGCCCGAAGTCAGCGTCAAGGGCGGGGCTCTTCCGAAGGTCGACGTCGATTCGAAAGAAGTGGTCGTCGGCACTAAAAAGGAAGAGATCGAAGTCCCCACGGTCGGCGTGAAGGACAATGGCGAAAAGTGATATAGCCTTCTACGAAGGTTGGAACCAGAGCCACAACGGAAAGTTAGCCACTTTGCGGATTACGCGATTGGCCCCCAACTAAATCCGCTACGTCCAAGCCCCGCCAGCGATGGCGGGGCTTCTCATAATTTGTGCCGGTTCGACCGCCGGCACACCTTTAACTGGCGTATCTCTCGCACAGCGGCTTTGACGCCGAGTTATCGAGCTATTGGCCGCGCTACCGAAGTAAGCTCGAAGAGCGGACCGACCGCAATTACTTCTCATCAATCTCGAGGTGAGCGGCCGACAAGGGTCGACATTGTAAGGCAGCGGATGGCACTTGGCCAATCCATTCAGGCTTTAAGGCGTGCGTGATCTGATTGAGCGAAACGCTTGAGAAGCGAGCGTAGCTCTTCGCTTTCGACCATCTCGGTAATCTGCCCCGCTAGAATCCAACGCCTTTGCCGAAAATCCATTTCAGGCCAGGTTTGCAGCTCTACCGTCACGCGCATCGGGAACGTATGAACCGGAATCTCGATCGCGGCCCCATATCCGACCTTCTTTCGCAGATAATATGTCTCGAACGGTGTTTCCGCAATCGAGCCTATTACGCCGGCCTCCTCAAACGCCTCCCGCGCCGCCGAAGCGTGAGGTAACATTCCGCTGACCGTTCCCTTTGGCAGAACCCAGCGTCCCTTCCTTCGAGAGGTGATGAGCAACAGGGAAAGCCTATTGGCCTCATCTAGACGAAAAGGAATGGCTGCCGACTGAATCTTCTTCATGTGGGAGAATGTAGCTAAGCCGTGTGCGTCCGCTATACATATTCGGACGAGAAGCCATCCTTGGGCAATGTCCGCAATCAGGCGACAGAGCTTGGCTCCGTAAAGACCGAAAGGGTCAGGACCGACCAGCACGTGTGGCGGGCCTACGTTCTTGTAGCTGCGGCGAGATAAGATATGATGCGCGTGGGGGATCAACAATGCCTTATCGCTACGCATATTGTTGGATGCTATTGCTATTCCCGTTGATCGGGCTGGCCTTCTGGCCCGGTTATTTGGGACAACTCGGCAAGGCGCCGTTCGCGCTTCACGCCCATGGCATAACTGCTACGGCTTGGTTGGTCCTTCTGACGGCGCAAAGCTGGTCGATCCATGCACGACGACAGGTCTGGCACCGCACGGCGGGCTTGGCTACGTTCGTGATCCTCCCGCTATTTGCAGCGGCCGGGCCCTTGGCGCTGCAGGAAATGGCAATTCTCTGGCGGGGCAATGCCGACCCGTTCCATGCGGCCTTTGGCTCGAGGCTGGTAATTGCCGACATGGTGGCAGGCCCGTCCGTCGTAATCATGGTCGTCTACGCCCTTTTTCATCGACGGCAGGTTCCGATCCATGCCGCAGCCATGTTGGCCACAGCGCTGCTCGTCCTGCCTCCGGTGATCGGCCGGCTGTTACCGGCAATTCCAGGGTTTCCGCATGGCGGGTGGGCTGGCTTTGCTGGCTTCCGCGCGGCTTTCCAGCTTGCCGAGGCTATCACACTCGTGCTCGCGCTCTGGCTGGCATGCCGCAGGCCGACCGCGCGGGTCGGATTCGGCTTTGCAGCCGCAGCGACGGCGATGCAGATGATTGGATTCGAGACGATCGGCCAGACGGACTTTTGGAATCATTGGGTCATCATTCTGACCGATATTCCGGCTGCACCTATGTCATTTGCGGCCGGCACTACCACCCTGCTGCTTTTATGGTGGGCATGGAAGGCGCCCTCGAGGCTGTCATCAAACCACACCCTGCAACGAACTAGCTAAGCAAGTACGGTCAATTCGCAAACGACGTCGTGCGGCGATCACGCTCGTCGACAAATACGCGGAAACAAGACCCAACAGCTTCGCTCGCCACCAGCCACTTTTTGGTAAGTGCATCATTTCAGCTGCTCAGTAAGCGTGGCGAGCAGCTTTCAATTACCCACAAGTGGTCGCGAGCGTGATTCCGTTGGCCGCATGAGCATTGCTCGCCTGGAATCAAGCATGATTCATTCCCTGGCACCTGAAGCGGTTGGCGGGGTGCAACGTGGAGACATCCGTTTTCGATGCGGCAGGATGGGCTGACGGGGAAGTCGATCCCGCCGCCTTTCGTGATAAGCGATTGGGCGAACGGCTTCGAACGATGCTTAAGCAGATGTCAGGAGCGATTGGCGCACCGATACCGATGGCGTGCCAAGACTGGGCCAATACCAAGGCGGCCTACCGTTTTTTGTCTAATGGCTCGGTAAACGAGGGAGACATACTTGCCGGGCATTTCCAGGCGACACGGGCACGAGCGACGGCGCTTGAGGGGTTCATCCTAGTTTTACAGGACACCACCGAATTCTCCTATCAAAGGCGCAATCCTGAAACGATTGGCGCCATCGGGCTTGCGCCGAGCCGGCGTGATGAGAATGGTCGGCTTCGGCTTCATACGGTCTGCGGCCTGCTCATGCACTCCAGCCTTGCGATCACGACTGAGGGATTGCCACTGGGTCTGACAGCGGCGAAATTCTGGACCCGTACCAAGTTCAAGGGTGCCAACGCGTTGAAGCGGCGGATCAATCCCACGCGCGTACCGATCGAGGAGAAGGAGAGCTACCGCTGGCTCGAGAATATGCGTCAATCGACCACCCTGCTGGGCGATCCAGAGCGACTGGTTCATATTGGCGATCGGGAGAACGACATTTACGAGTTTTTCTGCGAAACACAGATGCTCGGCACGCATTTCTTGGTCCGCACCTGTGTCGATCGTCTGGCTGGCGACGGTGGCCATACGATCGCCGACGAAATGAGCGAAACCACCGTGCAAGGCACGCATCGGATCACCATTGGCAAAGACGATCATGCCGACATCGAACTGCGCTATAGGCGCATCCAAGTTTTGCCGCCGATCGGAAAGCAAAAGCGCTATCCTTCCCTCAGCCTGACCATCTTGCATGCCCGTGAGAGTGGAACGCCTGAAGGGCGCCCCCCAATCGACTGGCGGCTCATCACCGATCTGCCGGTAACGACGCCTGACGAAGCCATCGAAAAGCTCGACTGGTATGCTCAGCGTTGGAAGATCGAACTCTTCCACAAGATACTCAAATCTGGCTGCCGAGCCGAAGATGCGCGGCTGCGGACCGCCGAACGCCTCGCCAATCTGATCGCCATATTCTGCATTCTGTCATGGCGCCTGTTTTGGATGACCATGATCAATCGCGCTGCTCCTGACGCATCGCCTCGGCTGATCCTGACCGATGTCGAAATTACCCTGATCGACCGCCTCGCAGCTTCCCGAAAGAATGAACCGCCAGGCAGAACCCTTTCCGACTATCTAACCCAAATCGCCCGGCTCGGAGGCTATCTTGCGCGAGCCCATGATCCGCCGCCTGGCAACATCGTCATCTGGAGAGGATGGTCTCGCCTGATGGACATCAAAATCGGTGCTAACGTCAGCCGCAACATTTGTGGGTAATTGAAAGGGATTAATCACCTGCCGCCACTCTGACATCTGCTAACATGGCTGATCCAATTTGGCGGCTCTAAGGCGGCTGACCTCGACAAAAGGGCATGGAATGAAATGAACCCTTTGCCCCTGTCCCCAGATCGGTCGATCATAATCGTCAGCGACCGCATCGAATATTCCGAAGAAAAGCTGGCATCGACCATCCATACTAATCTGCAAACCACCGACTATTTGCCTCAGCCTGTTATCGAAGGAGGCTATCTGGAGCGTTTGCCGCTTTCCTGTATCACAGGCGGCATAGTGGAACGAGCAGAGGTCTGGCATCATGTGATCGGGGGTGGTCAATCTCTTCAACGGGGCAGCGCACATCTTACTTATCGCGGAGTTCCTGCTGACGGTCCTGAAAGCCCTGTAAAGTCCAGAGCGATGTTGGAGTTGTTTCAACGTCATGGCGCGCCGCATATATTGGTGGTATTTGGCCTGGGCATCGACGCTACTCTGCTCGATGCATGCGCCAACGGTGTGCGGATTTATAATTCTATCGATGCGCCGTCGCTGCGCGTACCCGAAGATGTCAGTGCGCGGTTCGATATCGTCCTGACGGGGGCACAATGGCAGTCCGATGAAGTGGCAGCGCGCCATCCCGGCATGACGACGGCCATCCTGCCAGTCGGCCCCGAATTTGCGGGCGTCGACCAGTTCCGGCCGCTTGGCATGCCCAAGGACTATGACCTCATCTATGTCGCGGCGGCGCAGCCCTACAAGCGCCACGACCTGCTGTTCGACGCGCTGGAGCAATGCCCCCACGACGTCCGCGCCCTGTGCGTGTTCGGCTATGGTGAAATGGCCGACGCCTTGCGTGCCGATGCCGCCGCGCGGGGCCTGTCCGTCGATTTCGTCGGTCCGCCGGGCGTCGCATTCGTCGAGGTAAACCGTCTTATGAACCGTGCGAAATTCGGCGTCGTCTGCGGGCGAGACGACGGCGCGCCCGCGATCCTGACCGAATATATGCTGGCGGGTCTTCCAGTGCTCGCCAATGCGGAGTTGGTCTGCGGCCGCCAATATATCCAGCCCGAAACCGGAATGCTTGCCTCCCCCGATAATTTCGCCGGGGCGATCATGACGATGCGCGAAGAATACGCGGCCTTCGCTCCGCGCGATGCCGTGCTCGCACAATGGACATGGCACCACAGCATCGCAAAATTGCAGCCCCTGATTGTGCAGGCCCAGCGGCGCAAGCGGCGCTCCCACCAACATGGATCAGTGCGATAAAGCAGCTTGGCTGCGGACATAATATGCATCCCCGAGCATTTATTGCCAGCTTATGACAAGGGGACGAACACGATGCAGGGTTCCAGTTCAACACATGCCACGACCTTGTCCGAGCTCAGCATCTCAGTTGATCCCTCCCTTAACCCGCTAATCTGTTTTTCCCACCTGCGATGGGATTTCGTCACGCAGCGGCCCCAGCATCTGATGCGCCGTTTTGCGACTGAACGGCGGGTCTTTTTCTGGGAAGAGGCGATCTTGTGCGATCATCCTTTGCCCTATCTGGAATATCATCCCTTTCCGGCCGACAATGTCATCGCCCTGCGCCCGCGCGTGCCGCATTGGTGGGATGATGAGGCCAGGCAGACGGCTTTGCGCGAGCTGCTCGACACACTGGTCGCGACATCAGTCCCTAGCAAACCCATATTATGGTTCTATACGCCAATGATGCTGGGTTTTGCCGGCCATGTGAAGGCGCATGCCATCATCTATGACTGTATGGACGAACTGTCCGCATTCCGCTTCGCCGATCCGCAGCTGGTCGCACAGGAAGCCTCATTGATGAAGAGGGCTGATGTCGTCTTCACCGGCGGTTACAGCCTGTATGAAGCGAAACGGGGCAGTCACGCCGCCATCCATCCCTTCCCGTCGGCCGTCGATACGCTGCATTTTGCCGCTGCGCGCGGAAACGTTATCGAGCCAGCCGATCAGGCGAGCATCGCAGGCCCGCGCCTGGGCTTCTACGGCGTGATCGACGAACGTATCGACCTGGGACTGATAGGCGCCGTGGCGCGCGCCAGACCGGACTGGCACATCGTCATGATCGGCCCGGTCGTGAAGATCGATCCTGCCGACCTTCCCCGCCATCCCAATATCCATTGGCTGGGCAGTCGCGACTATGCCGACCTGCCCGCTTATCTGTCGGGCTGGAACGTTGCGCTAATGCCCTTTGCGATCAATGACGCAACCCGCTTCATCAGTCCGACCAAGACGCCGGAATATCTGGCCGCTGGGCGCCCCGTAGTGTCCACGCCCATTGTCGATGTGCAGCGTCACTATGGCGCGGTCCAGGGCGTCGCAATCGCCGACGGAACTGACGCCTTTGTCGCCGCGTGCGAAGCCGCACTCGCACTCCCAGTTGACGGCGCTTGGCGAGACGAAACGGACGCGCTGCTCGCAACGACATCCTGGGACATGACCTTTGACGGCATGAAGGCGCAAATGGCAGCAGTCTCGGTCAAGCCCGCTGCGCCGACCCTGGTCGTCGCCAATGACTATGGTACTAGCCCTGCCGTTCACCCCGCCGCACGCCGGCCCGACTACGACGTCCTCGTCGTCGGTGCGGGCTTTGCAGGCGCGGTGCTGGCCGAGCGTCTTGCTGCCGGTTCGGGCAAGCGCGTGCTGGTGATCGACCGCCGTCCCCATGTCGCGGGCAATGCCTATGATCATCGAGATGCGGCGGGCATTCTGGTCCACCGCTACGGCCCGCACATCTTCCACACCAACAGCGACGATGTGTTCGCCTATTTGTCACGCTTTACCCAGTGGCGGCCCTATGAACATCGCGTGCTCGCCAGTGTGGGCGCAAAGCTGGTGCCGATGCCGATCAACCGCACGACGCTCAACAGCCTCTATAATCTGAACTTGCAGGACGAAGCCGCCGCTGCTGCCTTTCTCGCCGACCGTGCCGAACCGCGCGCATTGCACACGTCCGAAGACGTGGTCGTCGCCGCCATCGGGCAGGAACTTTATGAAACATTTTTCCGCGGCTACACCCACAAGCAGTGGGGCCTGGACCCATCGCAACTCGACAAGTCGGTAACTGCGCGCGTGCCGACCCGCACCAGCACCGACGACCGCTATTTCCTCGACAAGCATCAGACGATGCCGCTGCACGGCTATACCGCAATGTTCGAAGCGATGCTCGACCATCCCAACATCACCGTCCAGACCGGGACCGATTATCGCGATGTCGATGTACGCGCCGCGCATACCGTCTTTACCGGGCCGGTCGATGAATACTTCAATCGCCGCTTTGGCCCCTTGCCCTATCGAAGCTTGCATTTCGAGCACCAGACCCGTGATTTTGCGACGTTCCAGCCCGTCGCCACGGTCAACTATCCCGACGAGCAGACACCCTATACCCGCATCACCGAATATAAGCACCTGACCGGGCAGCAGCATGCCCGCACCAGCATAACCTATGAATATCCACAGGATGAAGGTGACCCCTATTATCCTATTCCCCGTGACGAGAACCAGGCTCTATATCGACGTTACAAGGCGCTGGCCGATGCGTTGCCAGACGTCAGCTTCGTCGGCCGCCTTGCAACCTACAAATATTATAATATGGACCAGGTCGTGGGCCAAGCGCTCGCCACTTATCGCCGGCTGGCTATAAAGCTGGGCCAGGAGTCGGTCGCTTGAGCAGCGGCAGGAGGCGTATCTGCCTGGTGACCGAAAGCCCCGATCCGTCAGGCGTCGGCGAACATATGATGACGCTGGCACAGGGATTGGCCGCCGATAACGATGTGACGATCGGGGCGCCGCGCGCCACCCGACTGATCGAGCGCGCCCGGGCGGCGGGTTTTTCGGTGAAAGCGGTTGATGCCTCGAACCCGGCCGATCTTGACCGCTGGTTCGCGCGCAGTCAGCCCGATATCGTCCATGTCCATGCGGGCATCGGATGGGAAGGACATGTCACGGCGCGCGCGGCGAAGGGCCGGGCCAGCGGCGTTATCCGTACCGAACATCTGCCCTATCTGCTGACGGATGAAGCCCAGCGCGCCGATCATGGCGAGGGGCTGACTGCCGTCGATCGCGTCATCTGCGTATCTGGCGCCGTCGCGCAAAGCTATATCGAAGCAGGCGTCGCGCAGCATCTGTTGGCAACGATCGCCAATGGCGTGCGCTATCGCGCGCCGTCGCGCGATCGGGCCACCCTGCGTGGCGAATGGCGGCTGGATGACGCGTCGGTCCTGCTGATGGCAGCACGGTTCGCGCCGCAGAAGGACCATGCACTGCTGCTCCAGGCGCTGCCGACCATTCTTGCCGCACATCCGGACTGCATCGTCCTGCTCGCTGGCGAGGGGCCGTTGCTATGGACTGTCGCTAGGCAGATCGCCGCGCTGGGCCTGGCCGGATCGGTGCGGATGTTGGGCAGCCGCCAGGATATGCCCGATCTGATGGCCGCGGCCGACCTGTTGCTGCTTCCTTCACGCTTCGAAGGGCTTTCGCTGGTCGCGCTCGAAGCGATGGCGGCGGGGCTGCCCGTCGTCGCCACCGACGCGCCGGGTAACGCCGAACTGCTGGAAGATGGGGTGAGCGGCTGGCTTGCGCCTGCTGGGGATGCTCTGGCTTATGCTGCACTCGTGATCGATGCCCTGTCCGATCGCGAACGGCTTGGCCAGGTAGCTAGCGCTGCGCGCGATCGACAAGCGAACCGCTTCGACGCCGACCGCATGATCGCACAGACTGCCGCCCTTTATGAAAGCCCGTGCGACGCGCGTAGACCGCAAGGAAACCGAATGACCCGGATAGGCTTTATCGGCGCGGGCGGCATCGCCCATCGCCATTTCGGCGTACTCGAACAGTTTGACGATGTGTCGATCGTCGCCGTCACCGATGTCGATGCCGCACGCGCTGGCGATGCGGCCGCACGCTTTGGCGCGCGTGCGTTTACCGACATGGAGGACATGTTACGCACAGTGGAACTGGACGCGCTCTATATCTGCGTGCCGCCCTTCGCCCATGGCGCGCCAGAACGTGCGGCGATCGCCCATGGCATCCCCTTTTTCGTCGAAAAGCCTGTCGCGCTCGACATCGATACGGCCGACGAGATCGCGGCCCGCGTCGATGCCGCGGGGTTGATCACGGCGGTCGGCTATCATTGGCGCTATCTCGATACCGTGGACGAAGTGCGCGGTCTGCTCGCGCATAATCCAGCGCGGCTGATGTCGGGCTACTGGCTCGATTCCACGCCGCCGCCGATCTGGTGGTGGCATGAGGACCAGTCGGGCGGGCAGATGGTCGAACAGACTACCCACTTGCTTGATCTCGCGCGTTATCTTTCGGGGAATGTGGTGCGCGCCTATGGCTTAAACGGACATACGCCACGCGACGCCTTCCCCGGCCTTGATGTGCCGACGGTCAGCAGCGCCAGCCTGTTGTTCGCCAATGGTGCAGTCGCAAATTTCGCTTCGACCTGCTTGCTCGGATGGAGCCATCGCGTCGGGCTGCATCTGTTCGGCGACAATCTTGCGATCGAGATCACCGACCGCGACCTGATGGTCGACGTCGGACGCGGTCGTCCGGTGCGCGGCGCGCATGGCGACCCGGTATGGGCGGAGGATCGCGACTTCATCGACGCGGTGCAGGGCAAGGAAAATCATATTCGTTGCCCCTATGCCGATGCGGTCGAAACGCATCGGCTGGCGCTCGCCGTCGTAGAATCCGCGCGCTCGGGCGTTGCCGTCTCCATCGCACCTGCACGGGAGCCGGCGCATGTCTGAATGGCGCCATATCCGATCGCTCGGCGTCGAATGTCCCAACCAAGCCTATCTCCATGGCTATGACGAAGGGCCACCGGAGCCGGGGCGCGTTCGTCTCGAAACGCTTTACACCGGTTTTTCCGCCGGCACCGAGTTGACCTTCGTCAAGAACAGCAATCCCTATCTTCATGCGCGATGGGACGCAGGGCGCGGCGTGTTCGTACAGGGCGAACCGCAGCAGCATTATCCGGTGCCGTTCCTGGGCTATATGGAAAGTGCCCGCGTCATCGAAAGCGGTGTCGATGACTATATACCGGGCGACGTCGTCGGTACGGTCTATGGCCACAAGACCGGCCATACTGCAGACCCGTTCCACGATGTGCTCACCAAGCTGCCTCCCGGTATCGATCCGATCCTGGGCATCTATGTGGGGCAGATGGGGCCTATCGCCGCCAACGGCATCCTGCATGCCGATTCTGAATTGCTCGGCCCTCATGCGGCCAGGTTCGGTGCGGGCCTAGCCGGGCGGCCGGTGCTAGTGATGGGCGCAGGGATCGTTGGTTTGTTCGTTGCCCTGTTTGCGCAAGCTGCAGGCGCGAGTGAAGTCTTGATCGCCGATCCCTCCGAATTTCGGCGTCTGCGCGCCGCTTGCCTTGGCCTGACGCCCATGACCCAGGACCAGGCCTGGAACCACGCCAAGGCGCGCTGGTTGCATGGCGGAGACGATCGTGGTGCCGATGTCGTGTTTCAGACCCGCGCCGATAGCGCATCGCTGCACGCGGCGATGCAAGCGCTGCGCCCGCAGGGCACGGTGATCGACCTCGCCTTCTACCAGGGCGGAGCGGATCGATTACGCTTGGGTGAGGAGTTTCATCATAACGGCCTCAACCTGCGCTGTGCGCAGATCGGCCGCGTGCCGCGCGGCATGGCCTTTGCCTGGGACAAGCGGAGGCTGGCGGCCGAGACGATCAAGTTGCTTGCCGCGCGTGGGGATGAGATCAAGGCGCAGCTCATCACCCATGTCGTGCCGATCGAGGACGCCCCCGTTTTCCTTCGCCATCTCATCGTGCAACGTCCCGAATTCCTCCAGATCGTCTTCAAAGTGGTCGATTGAGCGTGGTCATCGACCGACCTGTCCGCATCCTTTTCGTCTTCGCTTGGCTGGTCGTCGGCGGGGAGGAGACCGAGGTGCGCTTGTTGGCGCAGGCGCTCGATCGGCGGCGCTACGCGATCGACGTCGTCGCTTGTTTTCGTAAGCCCGGCATGCCAGAACAAACCCATCGCCAGCTCGAAGCGATAGGGGTGCCGGTCGATCGTACGCCCTATCATCTCTCCTTCGATGAAACCGTCGCCTATCTTGCCGGCCTGATCCCCGCCTATGACATCGTCATATCATGCCAGAATGTCGCCGACATCTATCCCGCGCTGGAACGGCTACACCTGCGCCCGCCGCTGATCGAGCATGGTGGGCTAGTGTCCGAAGCGCTTGCCGGGCCGAAGCATCTGACCACCCGCTATGTCGGCGTATGTACCTCGATCCGCGACGCTGCCGCGACAAGGATGCCGGGTCGCGAGGCCGATGCGCTCATGATCCCGTCGATGGTCGACACCGCCGCCTTCGATCTTGCGTTACGCACGCCGACCCGCGCTGCGCTAGGCATTGCCGACGGAGCGCCGTTGATCGGCTGGCTCGGCCGGCTCGACCCCAAGAAGCGGGTCGAGGATTTCATCGTCGCCGCCGCAATGGTGCATCGCAAACGACCCGACGCGCGCTTCCTCGTGATTGGCGGGCCTGACGCGTTTCTGCCGAATTACGCCACTTCGCTGGGTGCGCAGGCGAGCGCTCTCGGACTTGATGGCGTGCTGACGTTTTTAGGCGACCGCGCCGACGTGCCGGCCCTGTTGTCGGCGCTCGACGTCTTCGTCTGGCTCTCGCGGGGCGAGGGTATGCCCCATGTCATCGCCGAAGCAGGTGCTGCGCGCCTGGCCGTCGTCGCCACCGCCGACAATGGCAGCATGGAGCAGATCGAGCATGGGCATAGCGGCATTTTCGTACCGCATGAAGACCCGGTTGCCGTCGCCGCCGCCATCGGCCGATTGATCGGCGATCCGGCGCTCCGCCATCGTCTGGGCGCGGCGCTCAGGACCAAAGTCGATGCCGATTATGCGGTGGAAGTGGTAGCGCTGCAATGGACCGCTCTGTTCGACACGCTGGCGGTGCGCGAACCGCTGCCAGCGCCCGCGCTGTTTCACAGCTTCCTTATGGGCGGATTTGAATGCTCCACCCATCGCCGCGCCCATGACCGCAAACGCATTGATGTCATCGCCGCCACGCGCCACGATGCGCTGGCGGAACAGGATTACCGGCTCCTTCAGGACTGTGGGATCAAGACCGTCCGCGATGGCCTGCGCTGGCATCTGATCGAGGCTGAGCCTGGTATTTTCGACTGGTCGAGCCTGTCTTTGCAACTGACGGCTGCGCAGGCGAGCGGAACACAGGTCATCTGGGATTTACTCCATTATGGCTGGCCTGACGATATTGATGTATGGACGCCCGCCTTCGTCACGCGCTTCGCCGCCTTCGCCGCCGCAGCCGCGCGTGTCGTGATGGCTTCGACGGTCGGCCAGCGTTTCTACACACCGGTGAACGAAATCTCGTTCTTGTCTTGGGGCGGCGGCGATGCGGCTTATCTCAATCCATTCGCCACAGCGCGGGGATACGAGCTTAAGGTCCAACTTGCGCGGGCATCCATCGCGGCAATGGATGCGATCCGCGCGGTTGATAGGACCGCGCGCTTCGTCCATCCCGAACCTGTGATCAATGTCGTCACCGATCCCGCCCGTCCTACCGATGCATCCCATGCGCAGGGTCATCGGCAGGCCCAGTTCCAGGCTTGGGATCTGATCGCTGGGCGGCTATGGCCGCAGATCGGTGGTAGACCAGATCTCCTGGATATCATCGGCGTCAATTTCTATCACAATAATCAATGGATCCATGGTGGCCCGCCGATCGATGGCGCGCATGCGCTCTACAAGCCGTTCCACCGGATTCTGGCAGAAACATACGCTCGTTACGGCCGCCCGATCTTCATCGCCGAGACCGGCATAGAGGGCGATCCGCGCCCGACTTGGTTCGCACATATAATGGATGAAGTCCGCCTCGCTCGATCGCTTGGTATTCCGGTGGAGGGTATCTGCTTGTACCCGATCCTTGACCACCCGGGCTGGGACGATGACCGCCCATGTCCTAACGGCTTGATAGCCGATGACAGACGTCTTTATGCTCCTCTCGCCCTGGCGATGCGTGCCTTGGGGACCACCATCACCAAATAATGACTGTAGGATTGTGCAGAATGTGGGGCTGAGCAAAGTGCAGCCAGCCTCTCAGATCGACCTTTCGGTGTCAGGATCACGACGGCAACTGCGTAGGTACAACGTTCGCGGCCAATCCCAAGGGAGGCTTGGCATCCGCGGGGCGTTTCTCCTTTGCATGCCCGCAGCTGTCCAATGCGAGTGAGCCCCATCCATTTACATGGCGAATAGCCCCTAGATTTCTGGATGCTTTGGGTCCTAATTTTTAGGACGGCGCATTGTTGAAGTCACATCTTTTATATTAAGGTGCCGTAGCTTACATCCACGCCTTGACCGGCCGCGACAGCGACCATTCAATTATGGATCCTGAAATCCGGTCGCACGGGCCGACAGCGCATAGCGTCGGGGATCATGGCTGAATAACAGGGCACCGCCTGCACCGCCATGTCCCGGCACATAGTCGATCGTCGCCTGGCTACGCTCTATAATCTTCTCTCCGCGTGCCACGGTGCCTTCGACAGTCAGAGCGGCTGCCGTGCCATCGGCGCGGTTGATTGCCTCGAATGCCACCATGTACCCCGATGCCGATTGCCGGATCGCGCCGAGCTTGATTTCTATCGATGGAGGCTCAGACTCCCGCTCGCGTAAAGCCTCGCGACCGATAACGAAGACAAGTGCAACTATCAAGGCAAGGCCGATCGCCGCTGCCACCCATTCGAGCATAGGCGTCTCGCTTTGTTCGACCTTGCGCGTCATCATGTCCTCCTAGACGACAAGCCGGGCGATGGCGGCGCCGACCGCCGCTGGGAAGCCAAGCACGACCATGCTTCCTGCCATCGCTTCCAGGCTTGCGCCATCGATGCTGCCGAATGTCCAGAGTATATAGAGGCTGACTATCGCAGCAATACCGTATCCGGGGACGGTGAAGGCGAGAAACAGCCGTCCGCTGCGATAGCCCTCTGGCTGTTCCTTCTGTCCAGCGAGTCCGACCGCGTAAACGAGCGCATGCAGCACCAAAATCGACGCTGCCAGCAAGACCAGGCTGTGCCACGGACTCATCTTGAAACCGATTAACCTGATCTCTTCGGTCGGCGCCATGTTGAACGCCAGGAAAAGCGCGCCAGCAAGCATCAGGAACAACTGCCCGCCATAGCCGTCGGCGCGAGCTTCCTGATCTTCGTCATCCTCGTTTTGGCCAGTGCTCAGTTGCTTGCGCGCCAAAATCGCACCGAAGCTCGCCGGTACAGACTGGACGGCAACCATCCCTGCCAGTTCGTTGATCGGCGTGTCCAGCCCAACCAGTCCGAACAGGCCAAGCACGGCGGCAGCGGCGATGATGCCAACCGCATATGCGGCCAAAGCATCGAGCAAGTCCTCGGGCAAGCTATGGGTGCGCTCAAACCCGCCAAAGCGCGAGAGGGCGATCAGAATGCAGAAATTAAGCAGCAGAAACAACAGAAGACGCAGAGGATGGGTCGTGACGCCAAGCGACCACATTTCCATTGTCATGAGCAGAGGAAGGCCAAAGATGACCGCACCGCCAAACGCACGCGCGATGCCGACAGCATATGCTCTATTGCCCGAATCCGCCCACATATGTCCCTGTTCTTTCATGGCGAAGCTGGTGGTGCAAGCACGCCTGCCGCCTCGCCGAGCACAAAGCGAAAAGCCCGCAAATGCCGCGATATTCCTACAACCCGTTTCACGGTGGCCGTTCGTTCGGATCTGGAAAGACGATCGAGCATCGCGCTGATTCGCGCCCGCCGTTCGCTTTCCCGCGTGATTTCCAGCATCGCGCTCAGGCTGGTACGAGCGCCACCCACTTTGCCGTGGGTCAGATGAAGCCGGGCCAGTTCCCACCATCCTGCACCATGATCGGGCGCGATGATGGTCATGCGTTCATAGAGGATGGATGCGCGTACAGTATCGCCGGCTTGTTCCGCGCGCATAGCCTGGTTGAGCAGCAGACGAACCAGGGTTATCCGATTGGACATGGGGGCAATATCATATGCACGCATCCCACCACCCGGACCCACAGCGCGATCCAGCAAAGCGGCATAGTCGTCCGCCTCTATCAGCGCGCCGCCGTGAAACGGGTCGATCAGCGCGGTTGAGTCCTCTGGCCCCACGCGCACCAAAATATGGCTGGGCGTGTTGAGCACATCCGCCTGCCATCCCAGTCGCCGGGCGATGGCGACATAGAGAATGGAAAGGCTCACAGGCAGGCCTCTTCGGCGATCAAGGACGCGGATCATGTCGGCATTGAGCGGCGCATCGTAACTGTCGCGATAAGCGTCCGGTATTGAATTGGTATCGCTTCAAAGCCGACTGTCGCAAAAGTCCCAGTCTTTGCCGAAAGTCGGACTGGCCGACCCGCCCTTCCAACCGAAATAGAAAATGGCTTAGGCCACGCTCGTTGCTGTGCGGTTGATCCGTACCAGCCTCTTCAAGAGCAGGCTCAGCTCATATCTCGACGTTCCGCCACCATCGAGATCGCGTGACGAAAATGCCAGCAGACCCGCTCTTCACTTATGCCAAACCTGCGCGACACCTGCGCCACGGTCATTCTGCGGCCAACCACTACCGCAAGGACAGCCCGCGTCAACGGCGGCATCTGAGCCAAGGCTTCCCTTACCCGCGCGCCTGCCTCGCCGCTTCCCAGACCGATCGGTTCGGCTATGTCGCCCGGAACGCATCGCGCAAGATATCGGTCGATCCGCGCGGCACAGCGCTTGTCGCCAGCCAGGTTTCGTAACTCAACAAGGACATAAGCGAGAAGCCGGCTGGCATGCGGGAAGAAGGACATGAAGGACACTTTCGAAAGGGATTTCTTTCCCTTTCCAATCCTCACCTCCCCTTCGGCACGTCCGGATGGCACAGTTGATAGTGGTGTCGCCGCCGTGATCCCCGATCCAGTAGCATGTGCCTAAACCGCTCTCAGCATCACGTCTCGCACTCATTCCGCACCTCCATCACCAGCCCATCCTTGCGGCAGCGATCACAGCCCGAAGGGCCGGGATCGGCGCAGCCGAGCCCGGCCTGCGCGGCGGCACCCCGCGCAGGCCAGAGCGCGATGACCGCGCAGAGGGCAGCCGCCCACCCCTCCATCCTCCATTCCAACTCATACAGCGTGCATCCCCAAAAACGTCACAAATCCTCTCTTTAGGGTTGCACTCCCACGCCATTCCGGCACATTGGGACCGCTTTCGGAAAAAGCCCGGAAGCGGGGCGTGGAAACCCCTGCGTTACAACTCGGTCACAGTTTTACTGGGGCCGGGTGGCATGCGCGCATGTCCAGCCGGCAACGGTAAAGGCGCATGCGCCTGTGTGTACGCCAGGTTTCCAACATCCGGCTTTGGCCGTCGCCCCGAGTGGACATAGGTGCGACGAATGGGCCAAGGCGAACGAGAAGGTCGAAGGATCGATCTTCAGATCACAAGCACCGACAGCGGCGAACGCTTCAGCTTCTCCGATTTCTACCGTCGCGAGAAACCGCGCCTGTTGCGCTTCTTCAATCGGCAGCTCGGCAACTCAGCCGACGCCGACGACCTCAGCCAGGAAACGCTGACACGCTTCGTGCGTGCCGCCCCCCACCCTGACCTGGACAGCCCCCGCGCCTACCTAACTCGAATAGCCACCAATCTCCTGCGCAATCATTCAGCGCGCGGCTCAACCCGCCTGTCGCGCCGGTCAACCGAACTGCACGACGGCGTGCATGGCGTCTCCCGGATCGACCCGCACCGCGAACTGCAAGCCCGCCAGGAACTCGCCCACTGGAGTGCCATCCTCCAGCAACTCCCCCCGCGAACCCTGGAAATTTTCCTTCTGAATCGCGTCGAAGGGTTTAGCTACCGCCAGATTGCTACCGATCTTGGGGAGCCCCTTTGGGTCATTCAGAAACATATGCTGAAGGCCATTCGCCTGATCACCGCCCACAAGGAGGCGGACAATGACTAACGTCCACGAGCACATCACTGCGGAGGACAAGAAGGCCGCCCAGATCTGGGTGCTGCGCATGCTGGACGAGCCCGACCTCCATGCGCGCGGTCTCGCCGACTGGATCGCTGAGAAACCGACCCGGCAGGCCCTCTACGCCGACTTCATGAACGATGTTCAGACCGCCGGACAGGCGGCTGCGAGCTTCCAAACCCACGCCCTGCCCCCTCGCCAGCGGCAACGCCCCTGGTGGGCCAAGCCGATGCCGGTACTGGCCGCAGCATCCATACTCGGCCTGCTGGCTTCGGCGTCCATGGTCTGGCGGAGCCCATCCCACGTCGCTCCGCATGTGCAAGAAGCCAGCCTCACGTCCTCTGTTGTCACAAGGCTGGGCGAAGTGCGTACGGTCCACCTTGCCGACGGGAGCCGCGCGATCCTCGATACCGACACGGTCCTCGGGGTGTCCATGGTAGCCGACAGCAGGACGATCAGCCTCAAGCGCGGCCGGGCACGCTTCATCGTGGCCCATGACAGCGCCCGCCCTTTCTATGTTCGAGCCGGCGGCATTCAGGTGCGTGCCACCGGCACCGTTTTTGATGTTCTGTTTCGCAATACTGTCGCGGTGCATCTCGTAGAAGGTGGCGTGGAGGTCCAGGTTTTGGCCAACGCCGCACAACCAGCAAAGACCATTGCCCTCAAGCCCGGTCAGATTCTGACGCTACGCCATGGACAAAGCCCCCAATCTCTTGTCATGCCTGCACGAAGGTCAGACCAGCAGTGGGTGAGCGGCGTGAAGAGCTTCGACAATGTGCCGATCAGGGAAGTGATCGTGGAAGCGAACAGCTATAGCGATTCCAAGATCGAACTAGTCCCGCCCAGTCTTGGCGAGCGAGAGATTTTCGCCGAGATCGACATCAGGGATATCGAGCGGGTCGCCGAAGCGATCAGTGGCTATCTCGACCTCACTATCGATCGGTCGCAAAAGCACAGACTTATCCTCGCCTCCAAAAAATAATCTCGGGCCGTTAGCTTCAAATCTTTCCTGCCCTGTCTTTCCCTACCGAACCTCAAAAAGAGGCGGCTTGAAAGATGGGGGCAGACATGGGTTTGGCTAGGAACGCACTTCTGGGCAGCGGCGCACTGTGCATGTGCGCGGCTGCGATGCCAGCGGCGGCGCAGGATGCAAAGCGTCATTATGAATTGCCCGCGCAGTCGCTTGGCGAAGGGTTGCGGGCAATCGCCCAGGCCAACGACTATCAACTGGTCGCAGACCCCAAAGCGCTGGATGGCCGCCGTTCGCCAGCACTCAAGGGCGAATTCACCCTGGAGGAAGCCGTCGCTGTCCTTCTGGCGCGATCCGGCCTCGAGGCCGAGGTCAGGGGGCGAACCATCATCCTGCGGGGGCGAGTTGCACCGTCGCGCTCGGAAGAGATAGACGGCGCGGCGGACAATCAGCTGTTCGTAACGGGCTCGCGCATACGGGGCGCGCAACCGACCTCTCCCGTCATCGCCGCCTCCCGCGAGAAAATTCGTGAACTAGGACATAGCGACCTCGGATCCTACGTCCGCAATATTCCGCAGAATTTCAGCGGCGGCCAAAATCCCGGCGTTATCTCCAGCCTGCAGACCGGGTCCGAAAACACGACCTCATCGTCGGCCCTCAACCTCCGCGGCCTCGGTGCCGATGCCACGCTGACGCTGCTCAATGGCCATCGGGTCGCCTATGATGCAGTAAGCCAGGGGATCGACATCTCCGCCATCCCGCTGGCTGCCGTCGAGCGTGTCGAGGTCGTCGCTGACGGATCGTCCGCGCTGTACGGCTCGGATGCTGTGGGCGGCGTCGCCAACATCCTGCTCCGGCGCGATTATGATGGCCTTTTGACCACAGCGCGCTTGGGCGCCGCAACCGACGGCGGCGATGTGCAGCATCAGTTCAGCGCCGTTACGGGAAGCCGCTGGTCGGGTGGCGGGTTCATGATCGCGGGCGACTATAACAAGGCGACGGACATCACGGCTTCGCAGCGTTCCTATATGCGCTCGCGCCAGCGCAGCATGACGCTCCTGCCCTCGCAGCGTCAGGTCAGCGCGGTCCTTGCCGCGCATCAGGCGCTGGGCGATGTAGTCCAATTCGAGATCGACGCGCATTACAACCGCCATAAGTCGGTTGCCGCCCTGCCCTTCACCGCAACGGGCGATGTGACGCAACTCGGAACAATCAGCCGGCCCGACATCGAGGGCTACTCGATCAGCCCTACGGTAAAGTTCAAGCTGCCCGGAGGCTGGGAGGTTGATGCGCGAGCCACCCGCGCGATCAGCGACAGTCAGATTATCGCCGAGATCTATTCCGGCGGGTCCCGATCAGCCGTCAATCATGTCGGCTACAGGAACGACCTCTGGTCGGCCGAACTCAGCGGAGAAGGATCGCTTTTTGCTTTGCCGGGCGGCGACGCCCGTCTGGCCTTTGGGGCGGGGCTTAGATCCAATGGACTGGCAGCGTCGATCCAGCGCGTCATCAGAGCAACGACCACCTCCCTGCTGCGCTATACCGATGCCCAGACTGCTACCTACGCCTATGGCGAGATATTTCTGCCTGTGATCGCGGACCGCAACGATATCGCCTTCATCCATTCGCTGCAGCTGTCAGGTGCGGTCCGGTATGAGCGCTATGACGAGGTCGGCGGTCTTGCAACGCCGAAGATCGGCGTCACTTATCAACCGATCCGAGACCTCACCCTTAAAGGCAGTTGGGGCAAATCCTTCAAGGCACCGACCCTCGGCCAGCAAAACACCGTCCGGCAAGGCGCGCTGCTCGCCCCTGACTTCTACCTACCCGCGCCGCCCACCGGCCAAAATGTTCTACAGATCAGCGGCGGCAGTCGGGATCTGGAGCCTGAAAAGGCGACCACCCTGACGCTGACCGCCGAGGTCAAACCTCAGAGCATCCCAGGTCTGCGGATCGAAGGCAGCTATTTCAACGTCCGCTACAAGAACCGTGTCATCCGGCCAATTGCGGACAGCACACAGGCATTCAGGCCGGAATATGCCGACCTAATTCTGCTTAATCCAACGCTTGACCAGGTACTGGCGGCGACCGCTTCGCTGCCCTTGGGCGTCCAGAACCAGACTGCCGGCGCATACGATCCGGCAAACCTTGCCGCTATCATCTTCAACCAGCTCCAGAACGCTGCCGAGCAGCATATTCGGGGGGTGGATGCTACAGCCTCCTACGAATTTTCGGCGGGCGGCAGCGCGTTCAATCTCGAAGCAAATGCCAGTTATCTTAAGAGCGATCAGAAGTTGAGCGCGGGACAGCCAACCATCATTCGCGCGGGCACAATCTTCAACCCGCCACATTGGCGGGCACGTGCCAGCGCCGGCTGGCGGCGTGGCAGCGCTGGCGCGACGCTGGCCTATAATTATACCGGCGGCACCGACGACAATCGAACCACCACAGTCTACAAAGTCTCCGGCTTCCACAGCGCGGACGCAACGATCAGTTGGCAGCCGGAACGCAGTGGCTTTGGAGGCGGCTGGTCCTTCCTGCTTGCGGCACAGAATCTCCTTAATGAGAAGCCATCGAGGATTGCTTCGAGTGCGACCAGCCCGACTTATGACGCCACCAACTATTCGGCGATCGGTCGTCTGATCAGCCTCACCGTCTCGAAAGCCTGGTAATGCTTATCTCCCTTGTCATAAGCCTTGCCGGAGCAGGTGCGGTCGCAGTCCCGGCCGCACCTGCAATTCAGGACTGTGCCACGCTTCTTAGCCCGCGCATGTCTGCAGCACGCCGCCCCATCGAAGATCGAGACTTAATCGAGCTTCTTGATATTGGCCCTATTTCGCAGATGGAGGCTGGCCCATTTTATGCAGTGTCACCCGATCACACCATGATCGCTGTAAGTCTCCGCCGGGCGAACATCGCGCATGACGATTATTGCACAGGGATAGTCCTTGTAAATGAAAGCGGCGAGGCCACAGTCCTAGATGCCGGGCCAGGCGCGGCTTTCTTCCGTTTGGATGAATTTTACGGCACGAACGGCTTTCCCACTGGCGTTACAAAGCTGATCACGCCCCGCTGGTCTGCCGATGGTCAGCGTCTAGCCTACCTTAAATTTGAAGATGGACGTCTGCGTCTGCGCGTTTGGGAAAAGATCGGGCGAGACATTCGCTCGGTCAAGAATGATGCGGGCAACATCGTCGACTTTCAGTTCACGCCAGGGGGCGACAGCCTAGTTTACAAGATATGGGATGAGACTCGTCAGCAAGCGACCCTGCAGACGGAGTCGAAACGGGGATACCGGTTCGACGATCGCTATTTCCCATTCGCTTCATCCATCCCCTTTCCATCTGGCGCTCCGCTCTACCGATATGAGACTGTCGACTTGATCGATGGCCGCGTCCGGACCGCGAGCGATGCCGAAGAAGCTCTGGTATCAACAGCGAGAAGGGATGATTCCTCCTTCCAGCGCGTTCGTGCGGTCACGGTTGCAGACGAGCCGGGTGTAGAGCGGATTGCAGCCAACATTCAAGGCAAGGAAGAACGCTGTGAAAGCCCGCTCTGCTCTCGCACTGACGGACGGCCATGGCTATCACTAAAGGGAAAAATACGGTTTGTGCGTCGTGACGCATGGGCTGGCAGCGCTATGTCTATTTACGAATGGGCGATCGGAACCAAGGCCCCTCACCGGCTTTATTCAACGCCAGACCTGCTGCTGAACTGCGGCCCGATCGGCGAGGATGTTCTTTGCGGCAGAGAGAGTAGCATGCAACCGCGTCGTCTCGACCGCATAGACCTGACAACCCAAAAATCCTCCACCGTCTTTGACCCAAACCCTGCCTTTGCCAATCTGATCATCGGCCGCGCTGAACGCTTGAAGTGGAAAAATGATCAGGGCGTCGAATGTTTTGGAGACCTCGTCTATCCGCCCGATTTCAGACCGGGACATCGCTATCCGTTGATCGTGGTACAATATGAAAGCCGTGGATTTCTCCGGGGCGGCACGGGCGACGAATATCCCATCCAGCTCTTCGCTCGCGAGGGCTATCTCGTCCTTAGCATGCAACGCCCGCGATCACCGTTATTTGGCAAAGGGCTGTCGTCTATGGAGAGGCAACGCCTGCAAAATGAGGGCTTTCTTGAACGTCGCGGCATCTTGTCGGCGATCGAAACCAAGGTGCGGCAACTTATCGATATGGGACTGGCGGACCCAGACCGCATCGGTATCACAGGCCTCAGTGATGGATCTACCACCGTTCAATATGCAGCATCGCACAGCGATCTGTTCAGCGCCGCGGCCATAAGCGGCTGCTGCTGGGAACCGTCCCAGACCTGGCTGCTTGGCCCTTCTCTTCAGACCGCTTATGAACGGGTAGGATGGCCCAGATCACCAGAGGAGCAAGCCGCAAAGTGGGGGGAAATCTCCCTGGCGCGCAATGCGTCGCACATCGCCTTTCCTCTTCTCGTGCAAGCAGCAGATGGCGAGTATCTGGTTGCGCTCGAAGCCGTTCGTGCCTTGCGTGAGGCCGGCAGTCCGGTGGACCTGTTTGTCTATCCTGATGAACTGCACATCAAACGGCATCCGGCCCATAGAGCCAGCGTCTATCACCGCAACCTTTTATGGTTCGATTTCTGGCTTCGCGGAAAAAAGCCACCGGCCGACGATCCTGGCGCAGCGGAAGTCGATCGCTGGGCACTGATGCAGCAGAAGTGGAAAAATTCCAAAGCGCGAGCCTTGATCCCACGTCAACCAGGAGGGGGCTGAAGCGCGATCCTTAGCTTTCTAATCCCTGCCAGTGGGAAATCCAGGCCTCAAGATCAAGGAGCATAAGCAAGCGGACGTAACTGCGTCCCGTGACACTGCCTTTCGGAATCGCCGCTTCCAGAACCTCTGCATCTAACAGCCCCCGTCGCACGAGTACTCCGTCGAAAAGCCGTTCCCGCACTTCACGTTCTTTGTTCAAAATGAGGGAAATAGCGAACCCACTAGGGCTGCCCTTTCGACGACGGTCGCGCACGAGGGGTGGGAGGGCATCCGCAAAAGCGAGACGAACCACCGCCCTGTCTCGCCCTCCTTCCAACATGCGCCAGGTGGGTATGCTAAGGGCAAGTTCCATCACAGGCTGGGACATGAGGGGATTGATCATCGGCAGCCCGAAGGGGCGAAGATAGCCTTCCAGATGGTTCTGCACTTTGAGCAGGTGCGCGACATGACCGATTTTGCCGGGCCGACCCTTTGGCTGACTGTCTAGCCAGGCATGCGTAGCCGGACGCGTCATGACGTCCGCTGCCAGATCGGCAGCCAGCATCGAAATGTCCCTATGCCAGACATAAGGGCGGCGCACCACAGCACGAAACTTTACTGTTTCGCGCAGTGCGGAGACCCAGCTCGTCTGGGTAACATCGCATATATTCCCGAATGTCCGCAAAGCTTGCAGCCCTGGACCCTGGCCATAGAGGACATCGAAGAGGGGCCGGAGGGACGCGCTGTTGTAGAATATGCTGTCGCCGCCATTGCCGGTAAATACAGCGTCCGCTCCGATGCCGTCCGCGGAGCGGACAACAGCGGCATGATAGGCCGTTTCGTGGATCGTGCCGATCGGCTTTGGAAAATGTCGCGATACGGATTGCGATAGATCGGCGTCTGCCAGATCAAAATAGGGCTCGTGCAAGGCGGCGCCGACATGCGCCGACATAGCACGCGCATATTCCCGCTCGTCTCCGAGCCGGTCTTGCGTAACAAGGGTTATGCATTGCTGATCTGCGTTGGCGCGCGCCAGGGCTGCCACGACGACGGAGGAGTCCAAACCGCCCGAAAGGGTCGAAACAATTTGGTCCGCAGTGGAAGCCCATGACGCCGCGCAGTGATCGATGGCCCGCCGCAGGCGGTGCGCCATGTCCGCGCCATCCCACACGTCGGCTTCGCCTACATAATCCCAAGGGGACCAAAAGCCGGACGGATCACTTGCGTGCGCTCCGAGTTTGATGGATGTCCCGGCCAACAATTCGTGCAAGCCTTCAATCGCGGTCCGTGTGGACGGGAGATCCTTGGCAGTGAGATAGCGCGGCATTTCCGCCCAGGCGATGCGTGGCCGCAAGAGGCCCGCGCGGACAAGCGCCTCTGCATCAGAAGCTATAGCCCATCCCGTCGATGTCGCCATGAAATAGCATGGCATCGCGCCACCTGGATCGCGGATCAGCTCAAGCCCCTCGTCGCGCGCCAACACTGCGATGAAGCCGCCCCAATATTGGTCGCGCAAGATTTTGAGTGGCTCCGGACCGTCCAGCTCTTCTGTCCACTGACGGTCGTTGTGATCGATCCGCTTCGCTGCACCATGGCGCGGGAAAATGGTTCCGATCGCCACGCCCTTTCCGCCGGGAAGTCGAAGCGCCTCGCCCTCGACGTTCATGAGGATCAGACAATGATGTTCGGCCAATGTGACGTGGAAAGGAAATGTCTCCTGCAGCCTTGAGGCTAGCTGCGGCAGCGATGCCCCGGACTGATCGACCAGGATGAGATAGCGCAAGAGCGTCATAGGGCGAGGATCGGTTCGAACGTACGGATATTCTCTATCCGGTCATTAAGAACATAGTCGCCGGCCTGAACCCAGCAATGGGCGGAGAAGGGCGCGGCGCAGACGCCCAGAATGAGCTGCGGCTTGTAGCCCAATGACCTGGCAACGCGCATGAAGGCGATCGAGTTTGTGAGGCAATGACCGCTTCTGGGTCGCAAATGCGACGATGCGAAGAAGGCGGCAACCAATGGCTGCCAGCGCGGTTCGGGTCCATCGCCAGCAGCGTCCTTCGTCGCAGCAGCGCGTTGGTCGATCCCTTGCAGTACCTCGGCCAGCGCTTTGGTGCGAAGCGCGCTCGCAGCGCGAATTTGCGCTACAACGAATTTAGCGATGAGGCGCAGGCTTGGCTTCAGCGCGCCTGAGACCATTTCCTGGTTCGCTGCCACTATTACTGGCGCAGTGAATTCAGCCTCGATTTCCGCCTCAACCAGAATGCCGGCATTAACAAGTGCGCTAAGCTGAGGACCTGTCGACCCAGCAGCCACCAGCGCCTGAAAGGCAAGGTCCCAGTCGTGCTGGAGGCCGAAATATCGATCAGCCTCGACATCCAGGAAGATCGAACGACCCCCCGCGATACAGTAGGCAAGTCCCTCTCTCATCCGATATCCCATGGCGAAGCTCTCGAAGATATGGTGCCACCCGCTCGCAAAGGCGCGCGCCACGTGTGGGCGCGCGCCCCGAGGGTCAGTCGTCGGCGATGCCCATATCGAGCTGCTGAAGGCCGATCTGATCGAAATCACCACGGACGGATCCTTGCGTTTCCACCGAAGCGATACCCAGATCGACGATCACCTCGTCATTGTCATGGATGTTCTGCATCTTCATCTCCATCGAACTACCACCGGGATTGGCGGCACGGTCGATTGTAAAGATGGATTAGCTTATATCCGACCTTATAAGTCCTCAAATTGGGCGCTTATAAGCCGGATGCACCCTGCAACTTAATTCAATCTCAAGTCCATGTGACAGGATCAGAGGATTTCTGGGTCAAATTATGACGACATCCATTTCGACGCAGCATCAGCAATCTCTGGCGCACGCAGTAAACGTCGGCGATGATATTGCCACATGGCACCTTGTATAGCGCTTTTATTTCCTTTCTCAGTCAGATTCCATAGTGCGATAAGCTCTGCGGCATGGCGCTTTGCTGCGCCTTCGCATAAGCGGCGGACAGCGAGTCGTTCGCCTAGCCCCTTGATCGCGTCTTGCAATTCCATGTTGGAAGAGCAGCCGGCCAACCGGATGAAAAAGCTTGTCGTGGCATCCGCGACACTATGGTGATCTGGCTCGCGCGCAACAATCTGCGCAGACGGCTGCCCCACTGCTGCAAAACTCTCCGCATCTTTGACCGCCGCCCGTATCAGTTCGGCATGAAGGGCATAAAGATCAAAGGTATTCCGTGCGGTGATGGCCGGTATCGCAAAGCCGCCGCCCCCCTGCATCTCGACCAATCCTTGGCCCACCAGTCGATTGAGTGCATCCCGGACAGGCGAGATGCTCGTGCCAAACGCCTCTGCCATGGCGTGAACCGTGAGTGGCAAACCTGCCCCGAAATAGCCGCGCAGGATAAGCGCCTTGATGTCGCGGTGGAGCCGGTCGGCCGTCAGTGCTTCAGGTGCCATGCCGGCTACTCATCCGGCCGGTCCGGAACCAGTTCGCGCTCGCGCTCCGCCTCCGGGCTGGAGGAAGGTCCGCAGCTTCAGGTTCGAAATGAATTCGATGCAGAGGCGTTCGATCTCATGCATGTCGTCAACGAAGAAATGTCGCGGAAAGTGCATATGATGCTCCAAGAACAGCATGGGGATGAGAAGATGCGCGGCAGACAGCCCAAGGGCGTGCGCGCACGCAATGTGATCATCAAACCGGGACTTCGGGTTACCCGATTCAATTTCGCGCAACCATCGCACGCCGATCCCGACATCGGCGGCCAGTTGCCGTTGGGTAATGCGATGCCGCCTGCGACGTTCTTCAATACGGCGACCTGAGATCGACTTGACCTCAGCCAATATCGACGCACCTTCTTCTAAGGCGTCGCCCTGATATGAGGTCATCAGGTCCTCCCTGATTGGGCCTCAAAGCATCCATTCACATTCCGACTCGGCCAATGTTGAGTGAAATGTTAAGCAGGTCAAATATTATCGCTCCCATTTTGACAGTTGGGATAGCGCGGCTTTGTTCAGAATTTACCCGGCATTTGTCCATTCGAAGGCTCGCAAGTGCATCTGCGCTACTTCAATGCCTTGGGATGTACAGGTGGACCCAAGGCCGATCAATGAAAGTCCCCGCTTTTGCCTAGCCGGGCTTCCTTCATCCCATCGATATGGAGATCAGCTATGAGAATGTCCCGTCCACTGGGCATGCCTCTTGGGTCAGGGCCACCACCATTTTTAGCGCCATCCCCGCGCCCGCGCGACAGGGGGAATGCCTCGCCTCTCTGTCCCAGCGATCCCAGCAGCGACGACAGATCGATGAGCTTCTTGACGATCACATGCACGACTTTGCCTTCGCGCTGCACCTGACCGTAGAGCCCCAGCATCCGCGCACCCATGACGATCCGCCGGTTCTGCTCGAACATGCTGGGCCACAGGATCAGATTGGCGATCCCGCTTTCATCCTCGATGGTGATGAACATGACGCCCTTGGCCGATCCGGGCCGCTGCCGCACCAGCACCAGTCCGGCCAACCAGATATAGCGCCCATCCCTGATCGTCTCGATCGCGCTGCAGGGCATCATCTTCTGCCGCAAAAGATCGTCGCGCAGGAAGGAAACAGGATGCTGGCGCAGGGTGAGCTCGACATGGCCATAATCTTCGACCACCTCCCTCCCCTCGCTCATCGGCCGCAACGCGACCGGCTGCTCGTCAATCTCTTCTACAAACCCATTCTCCCGCGCATCGGCCGCGGCAAACAAAGGCAGTTGCTCATCCCTCAGTGCCTTGATCGTCCAAAGCGCTTCGCGACGGCGCAAGCGCATGGACGCTCGATAAGCGTCGGCCTCCGCCAACCGGTTGAGCGAACCGCCCCCCACGCCTGCCCGGCGCCAGAGCTCTTCAATAGAGACAAACGGCGCGTCGGCCCGCGCCATGACGATCCGCGCCGCATCGGCTTCCTTGAGCCCGGTTACCATCCGCATCCCAAGCCATACCGCGAACCGATCGTCGCCGGCATCTTCCAAGGTGCAGTCGCAGCGCGAAGCGTTGATGCAGACGGGCCGGATTTCGACCCGATGCGCCCGCGCGTCCGCCACGATCTGAGCGGGCGCATAAAAGCCCATGGGCTGCGGGTTCAACAGGCTGGCGCAGAAGATTTCAGGATGCCAGCATTTCATCCAAACCGAGGCATAGGCAATCAGCGCAAAGGAGGCGGCATGGCTTTCCGGAAAGCCGTAGCTGCCAAAGCCTTCGAGCTGACCGAAGGTCTTCTCTGCAAACTCGGAAGTGTAGCCGCGCTCGACCATGCCGCTTACCAGCTTCTCCTTGAATTTCGAAACCCCGCCGGTGAACTTGAATGTCGCCATCGCGCGGCGCAGCTGATTCGCCTTTGACGCGGTGAAGCCTGCACATTCAGTCGCGACCCGCATAGCCTGTTCCTGAAACAGCGGCACGCCCAGCGTCTTGCCCAGCACCTTCTCCAGTTCAGGCTTGGGATATTCGACCTTCTCCTTGCCAGCGCGACGCCGAAGATAGGGGTGCACCATGTCGCCCTGGATCAGGCCGGGGCGAACGATCGCCACCTCGATCACCAGATCGTAGAATGTGCGCGGCCTGATGTGCGGAAGCATCGCCATCTGCGCGCGGCTTTCGATCTGGAAGGTACCCAGCGTGTCGGCCGCGCGGATCATGGCATAGGTGCGCGGATCTTCGGGCGGGATGGATGCCAAGTCCATGCCTATACCCTTATGAGCTTCCAGAAAATCGAACCCGCGCTTCATCGCGGTCAGCATGCCCAGCGCGAGGCAATCAACCTTCATGAACTTGAGTGCGTCGATATCATCCTTGTCCCACTCGATCACCTGGCGATCGGCCATCGCCGCCAGCTCGATCGACACCAGTTCATCGAGACGGTCGTGGGTGAGAACGAACCCTCCGGGATGTTGGGAAAGGTGGCGCGGCGTCCCAATCAACTCTTTGGCAAGATCGATGGCGAGCCGAAGGCGGCGATCGGTCAGATTGAGGCCAAGCTCGTCGACATGCTTTTCCTGGACGCCCTCCTCGCTCCAGCCCCATATCTGGCAGGAAAGAGCTGTAATCAGATCTTCCGACAGCCCCAGGGCCTTGCCGACGTCGCGGATGGCGCCCTTGGCTTTGTAGCGGATGACCGTCGAACACAGCGCCGCATGATCGCGGCCGTAGGTATCGAACACCCACTGCATGACGATCTCGCGCCGCTCATGCTCGAAATCGACGTCGATATCGGGCGGCTCCTTGCGCTCCTGGCTGATGAACCGCTCGAAAAGCAGGTCCGAGCGCTCGGGGTCGATCGATGTGATGCCGAATACATAGCAAACCGCGCTGTTGGCGGCCGAACCCCGACCCTGGCACAGAATGTCCCGGCTTCGCGCAAAGCGGACGATGGCATTTACCGTCAGAAAATAGGGCGCATAGCCAAGCTCCCCGATGAGCCGCAACTCATGGGCAATCAGCCGGGATACCTTGTCAGGTACGCCGCCAGGGTAACGCGCCATTGCCGCTTCCCAGCTCAGTTCCTCGAGCGTTGCCTGCGGCGTCATGCCCGCAACGCTCACCTCCTGGGGATATTGATATTTGAGTTCATCGAGTGAGAAGCGGCAGCGCTCAGCGATCTCCAGCTTTCGGGCGAGCGCCTCGGGATAGCGGCCGTAGAGCCGGTGCATTTCGGCGGCGGGCATCAGATAGCGGTCGGCATGAAGTTCGCGACGAGCGCCCAGTTCATCGATCGTGCATCGATGACGGGTGCATGTGATGACCTCCTGGAGCACACGGCGGTGAGGATGATGGTAGAGGACATCTCCGGTAATGACGGTCGGCACGCGATGCCGGGCCACGAGATTGGAAAGTGTGTGGAGGTGCATCTGATCGCCCGGTCGCCGCCGCAGTGTCAGCGTAAGATAGGCCCGGCTCAAGAAAATTCCGGCAAAGCGCGCCAGCACAGCTTCTACCTCTGGCACCTGCCCGGCAGCAGGATGGCAAGCACGCCCTCGGCATGGTCTGCCACATCATCCCAGTCAATGATGCATTTTCCCTTGCCTCCGCGCTTCTTCCCAAGGCTGAGCAGCCGACAAAGCCGCGCGTAGCCCGGCCGATCCATCGGATAGACGAGGAGAGAATGCCCTTCGACCAGATCCAGACGGCAGCCAACAATCAGCCGGACGCCGGTGACCTTGGCGGCTTCATGCGCCCGGTCGATGCCCGCCAGACTATTGCGGTCTGTGATGGCAAGGGCATCACGGCCGCAGGCATGCGCTTCTCCAAATAATTCCTCGCAGCTCGATGCGCCGCGCAGAAAGGAGAAATGCGAAGCGCATTGCAGCTCAGCATATCGCAAGATGGCACCTGCCGACCCTCATTCTGATCGAAAGCATTTGTTCTTTATTTGTTCCATAATAGTTTTAAGTCAATCTGCCTGTGCGAGGAACCGATCAGATCAATCGCCGTTGAGGCAATACCGGGTCACATTACTTGCCCCCCGCATGAACGCCCGGTGCATCAAGCCCCGTCAGCTCCCCCGCTGGCGGGGCATTTTGTTTCCGGCCTGGTCGCGGAACTCGCGCTTCCCCGCTTCGCTTGTGTGATATGGATATACGTCACGCTTCGTCTGACCGCCAAAAAGCCAGCCACAATGCAGCGGCCATGACATTGCCCGATATAGGATGCAGGCGGCCCACAAAGGACCGTACGGATACGAAATGACGGGAACATGCGGGCATCCGACTTATTGGCCTCGCTTCACGGCTAATAGGAGAGAGCCATGCCCCCCGAAGACTTCCCCGGTGAAAATGATCAGGGTGACATGACGGGCACATCGATGAACGATCTGCCAGGGACCGACCAAGCCAATGGCACTGACGAAGATGTCGATGTTGACGTGGATGCCGGTGATGAAGGCCAGGATGCCGACGATCTCGAGGACGCGCAGCGCGACGCCGCTGAAAAACGCGAACAGGAAGGCGGCTATCAGTAAGGCAAGTTTTAGGGCGGCCGCGATTCCAAGCGTGTGCCGCCCCCAGGCTGAAGCCTGCTACTGAACGGCCAGATAAAGCAGAGCATGCGCCGTTGGCAATCCCAGAATATATCGAATTGCAAACTGCAATTTCACTTTCTGATAGGATGGGAACGACGCTGCCGTGAGCATGTAAGCCCATCCCTTGAAGCCTCACCATCACCCTGATTAGCGAACCTGAGGCCATGTCCGGTGCGGAAAGAAAACCCCGCCGGAGCGCACTTCACGGCGGGGCCAAGGTTCAGGGAGGTGTCGCTCAAAGGGGGAAGAGCGACGTTGCTAACTTAGGTGTTTATAAGCTTCTTACAAGACCGGATTTACCCAAAATGGTGCGAGATCAGTGCCGTAGCATTCGAGCTTGCTTAGCGCCCCGTAGATTCAGTCTGACGATGGGTCGTTTGAAGCCAGAGCATCGGCGATCATCGCGGCCAGAGTCTCCTCGGCCCGTGCCCGTACGCCAGCCTGTTTTGCTTCCAGATCGTGCCGAAGCCATTGCGGCGCCCGTTCGATGACACGCAGAATCGTCGAATTTGTTTTTTCGTCCATGCGAGCCAGCCTATGACTGCTTGGCTTCGGCAGCGCAATCGTGCCGCAGCGCGCCACTCCGGGCATCGCCGCTGTTTGCTGTCAGGCGAACAACCTATGCAGAAACCAGCCCTGGCAACCGGTCGCGCTGTCGATGCCATCGCCCTGACGGAACAGCCATTAGCGCGCGCCGGTCTCGTTCTCGACGAGAAAATAATCGCGGACGCTGAGCCACTCTTCATCGCTCACATGCCATTCGCCATAAATCCGCTCGGGCCCGTCCGCGCGCTTCACCTTCCGGCGCATGCCGCGCCACACGAGTTGAACCGGTGGGTGGTCGGGCAACAGAGCTATGGTATTGATCGGTTGAGGGCGTTTGAAGAGGCGCGCTGGGCGCGGCCAGTGCGCAGGCCAGCGCAGCAAGGTCGGATCCGCCATGGGGGCAATGCGGGTAACGGAACGCTCGGGAATATCGCTCTCACGCGCGGCGACCCGATAAAGCCTGTCCTCCCCTACCCTGTTCCCCAATATGTCGACGAGCGCTGCCACATCAGGCACCGGCGCCTCACCCAGATACCAAATGGTGCGGAGCCCAAGCGGCTCGACCTGGGGGGCGGCCAGCACCATCTTCTCCACCCCAAAGCCCGGATCGACCGTCTCGATCCGATCGCAAAGCAGCCGTCCAATCTGCTTCTTGTCCCGACTAGGTTTGGCAAGCCCGGCACGAATCGCCTCGATCCGGTTGTCGACGCGGTGAAAGCGCAGGTCCAGCCGTCGCGCCCCTATACGCCCGCTTCCTCCAGTTGCTGACACAGAGCGTCCACCAGCTTGTGCGTGTAGCGGGCAAGGGTCTCGGGCGCGCCGATCGGTTCGGCAAAGCAGCGCTCCACCGCAATCGTTTCGGGCGGCGCGACCGGCGCGAAAGGTTCGGACACGCGGCCATAGACCTGGTCGAGCCGCAGGCCGGGCGCCGACCCGAACCGCAGCGCGAGCGAGGCGCGCGGCATGGCTTCAAGATCGGCAATCGTTTCGAGGCCCAATTTGCCAAGATTAGAGACGATCGCAGGCTCCAGGCGAAGAGCGGCAAGTGGCAACTCGGCAATTGCCTCGGCAATGAAATAGCATCGATGACCCGCAGCGGCTCGGCGCCATAACGCGCCATCGCATGAGCAGCGCCAGTGATGTCGAGCATCAACCCGTCGGGCGGATCAAGCGCTCCATGTACGGTCGGGCGAACCTCGACCTACTCCGGGCGCGTATCATGGCATAACACCTGCACCGAAATTGCGGGAGAGCCCCGTTCCGGGGCATTTTACTCCGCCATCAACACATGCTCAAGGCATGGCCTGCATTTACCGCCTTCCTCGGCGACGGCCGCATCTGCCTCACGAACAATGCAGCGGAACGGGCGCTCAGAGGCATTGCCCTTGGAAGAAAATCATGGCTCTTCGCTGGTTCAGATCGCGGCGGTCAGCGCACCGCCTTCATGCTGAGCCTTATCGCCACGGCAAAGCTCAACGATATAGATGGACACCTCGAAAAACCATCAGATTTCGGCGTGATGGCGGCGGTATGGACCGCAGAGGTATAACGGGGCTGGCGTGGTTGCGCATTCTGGGGTGATTTCCATATCACCGGTGCCGTTAGGGAGCCGCTTGGTATCAAGCGGGCGCAGTTCGCCCTTCGAGCCAAGCCAGACGCTGGAAGTTATAGGCAAGGTTGGCCATACCGATCTTGATGGTGGCGCGGGCGATGCCGATGGTGCGCACGACCAGCCCCATCCGGTGCTTTTGCCCGGCGAAAACATGCTCGACCTGGGCGCGGATCTTGGACCGCCGGGTATTAGCCTTGGCGATCCGCTCAGGCAACGGTCGCCGCGGCTTGCGCCTCTGATGAATGTGGCTCGTGAACATGCCACCAGCCAGGAACGCCTCGTTCTTCTTGGATCGATAGGCGGTATCAGCCCAAACGCCGGAGGCAGTGTTGTCCTTACTGATCAGAACCGGCAGCCGTGCGCCGTCATGGGCATTGGCGGCGCTGGCATCCCAGGTGCGGATCAGCCCATGGGTTTTGTCGATGCCGATATGGTTCTTGTACCCGAACATCGAGATGGCGAGATCAACCGGCTTGGCCGCCTTGGGATCGGTGCCTAGCCTGACCTTGGCCTTGCTGTACTTGATCGACCAGCGCGCATCACGGTCCTTTTGCCGGGTCTTGGCCGGCTTCCAGTCCTCCGGCACGCGTCCCTCCTTGATCGCTGCTTTCTCCGCTTCGGTATTGCGCTGCTTGGGTGCCGGCACGACAGTGGCGTCGATGATCTGCCCGCCCATAGCGAGATAGCCCCGCTCCTTGAGCGCGGCATCAAAGCAAGTAAATAGCCGGTCGATCGCTCTGGCCTGCACGAGCCGTTCCCGGAACAGCCAGACGGTCGTCGCATCGGGCACCGTGCCGTCGAGCCCACGCCCCAGGAAGCGCTGGAACGACAGCCGGTCCTTGATCTGGAACTCGGTGGCTCGTCCGACAGCGAGTAAAGCGCCTGCAGAACCAAGATCTTGAACATGAGCACCGCGTCGAATGGCGGCCGACCGCCCTTGCCACGAACGCTACGTCGCAACGCCGCAGTCAACGAACTCCGAAAAAACCTCGAAATCCACGACAGCCGCCAATCGCTCCAGCGGATCACCCACCGCGCTCAGCGCCTCGTACCGGTCCGAAAGATCGAAAAAACCCGGCTGCACCGCCATTATCGCCTCCGCCACATCGCCGGCGAAGTGAATCAAATCTGCCCCTCAAAGGCCAGAGTTTTTCGAGGCGTCCAGATCCGCAGGCTTGGCTAGCCGATGTGCTCAGCCGCATCGCCGACATCCCCAGAACCGTCTCCATGAACTGCTTCCATGGAATTGGCGCGCCACCGATCATCGACGCAAAGCCGCCTGATCCGCGGCCTTCACCGAATGCTTACGCTGCCCTGGAAATGGCGCGCAAAAGACGATCAACGCAAAGCCGCCTGATCTGCGGTTCTCACCGGATGCATACTTTCCAAGCAACTGCATGGCCATTGAGCAATGAGCGAGAATGCGATCGGCTGCCTGCTCGACCGCGCCGGCTATCTTAGCCACCACGTCCCGCAAGGCTTCCGCGCGGCCTTCTCGACCAGAAGACCAGAATGAATGAGTGGGCCGAACGCGCACGCGGAGCGACATGCGGTAGAACGGATTGGCTGTTCACGCTCGACCCGATGAGATATAGGAAATGCGTAAGTAACTATTCGGGTTGTTCTTCCAGCGGAGGAGACGACTGCATGGTCGCCAATAGTACAGCCGCAATGCCGAGCGCGGCTGCTGCCATCAAAAGTGCCGGAGCATAGGTCCCTGTTCGATCGTAGGTCCAACCGAAAATAAGGGGTGACATGCCCGAGCCCACAAGGAGAATGCTATAAAATATACCGAAGATCCTGCCATAGGATTTCAAACCAAAGTAGCGGGCGGTAAGGTATCCTACGAGATCGATCTCCGCGCCTATAGCAAGGCCAGTACCGAGCGCCCCAACGAACGCATATTCGCTTCCCCCAAGTGACAGCAGAAGCATTGCCGCAGCCGAAATCGTAAGAAGCGTCGCACCGACGTGGGGCGCAAAGAAGCGGTCGATAAGGAGGCCCGTCGCCAGTCTTGCGACGACGACGGCGATCCCAATGCCGCTCGCACGCAACGCTGACTGCGCTGGGGATAGTCCTGCCTCTAACAGTAGAGGCATCAGGTGGGTAATTAGGCCAGCTACGCCCAATGGAATAAGGAAAAACGTAACCGCCATTTTCCACGCTAAGGGGTCGTGGAACGCGGCACGAAACGATGATCCTTCGCGCGTTATCGACAGCGGGGAGTTCGCAGGCGAAGCGCTAGCTGGCATACGAGCGAGTGCTACCACGATCGGGGCAGCAAAAAGCGTAATAACCGCGAGCAGCACGTAGCCAGGCCTCCAGCCATGAGCGGCTATAAATGGAGCAAGAATCAGCGGGGTAAGTATACTAGCGAATCCGTTTCCCGTAGCCGCTATACCGAGCGCAGTGCCGCGACCTATCGAGAAATGAGCTGAAACGATGCGGCTGTAGGTCAGCGTTGAGCAGGCACCGCCACAGAACGCAATAAACGCCAGCGCAAGGTAAAATCCGCGAATGTCAGGGCCGATCAATGAAAGAAGATAAAAGCCGCAGGCCATGGAAAGGGCCGACGCGCCTATAACCCATCCTAGCTTAAACTTGTCGACCATATAGCCAGCTAACGGCGCTGAGATAGCAAGCGAAAAGATTACGATCGTCGACCCTAACGATATCTGCAAACGCGACCAGCCAAACTCGTTTGCAAGCGGTGTAATAAAGATAGACTGCCCGTAAATCGGCAGTGAGTGAACGCCAAGCATGTTGCCAATGAAACAACCAAGCAACACCCATTTGCCAGCCAGCCATTCATTATCGACCTTATCAGATCTCATCGTAACTCTCGTTCGCTGTAGACCGTTTGGTTCGCGGGTCGCCGCGAACTCGAAGCGAGTGCGAAAACAAAATCACTTCGCACCCACATTTATGCTGGGAAGGGCCCATTGTGTTACCGGCATAGGTGCCAGATTGGGCTTGCCTAAAGCTGGAGCGGACAAAAGGTAAATGCCGGTGTCCGTAGCCACCCAGATCAGCTTCCGATCCCATTCGATGAAAACTTCGTCTACGGTACGGGAGTGCTTCGCGAGCGCACCGTCGCCGAGTTGGCCCTCAGGCTGCTCAGGGACAAAATAAGCCGCGATGGTCGGCCGGCGTGGGTCCTTTATGTCGAAGCACTGAAGGCCGGCGTTGAAGTAGGTGTGGCAAAGGAAGTTGGGATCGACCTTGCCTGGCGCTTTCAGATGCGGCGGGTTGTGAGGAGAAAAGCGGCCAGCCCGTTGGCAAAAGTCTTTATATGGCGCTGCGGCAGGCGGCACGGGCCGCGGCAAACGAGCGAGCTCCTTTGGCTTAGCCGGATCCGTGACGTCGATAATGAAGGATCCATTACGCGGCGTCACGCAGCCGCTAAACAGCGCTTCTGGTGTTAGCACCACAAAGCCCCGGTCCAATCTACTGATGTCAACAGTGTGGGCAGCGATCGCAGGCCCTGGTTCATAAGGCGTAGGCCGCCATTCACTTAGCAACCGGGGCGCCTGGAGGTTCGTGAGGTCATAGATCAACAACCCGAATGCCCCGCCGCCGATGAACCCGAGCTTTCCCCCGGATTCCAGTCGTTGAGGAACGTAAAGCGGCCCGTGCATCATCGTGTACGCGAGGTCGTCGGTCCAAGGCTCGACATTGCGAGCCTCTTCCTCATCTACGCGCTGTCCGGGGTAGTGGATGTTGGTTACGAGCTTGGGCTGTGTCGGATCGGAGATGTCCAAAATCTGGATTCCATGCTTGTAGCCCACGTAGCCGATCGTTTTCACCGTCGGGTTTTTAGGTTCGAAGTAGAAATTGTTGTCCGCCGCGGTGGTCAGATAAAGATACCGGCCACCATCCCAATAATTTCGATGGGGTCCCGATCCGGTTTGGATGACGCGATCGGGCGAGCCGCCATCGACGGACCATTTGGACAGAAGCTTCACCGCCGCAGGGTCCGATACATCGTAAATGAAAATGCCACGGAGCCCACGCTGATCAAGGTCGTACTTCTGCGACGACTGGATCATCAACCAACGGCCCGAGGCCTCGTGATAGGCCACTTGGAGCTGCTGACACGGACCCTTGCACTCGGGAGTGGCGTCGGAATTCACTATTTCCGGCTTAAGCGGATCAGATACTTCGATAATCTTTGTTCCACTGGCCTGTCCCTGAAGCAGATAGCGGCGATTACCCCGTACCATAAACTGTAGTTTTTCTCCCGCATCTGTCCCTGCAAACAGCCGACCCAGAACTTTCATGTTTTTGATATACTGATGGTGTTCGAGCGGAATCTTTTCCTTCGGTTCGAACGGCGTTGGAGACGTAAAGCGCACCATAGGCGATTTTGCTGGTGGTAGCTCTGTCAGCGGTTGATGCTCCTGCGCAGAGGCACCAAGAGAAGATGCTGCAAGAAAAGCGAGAATGCTTGGAGCAATCATTCGCATATTATGAACCTTCCAATATAGGAGAACAATTCACACCGTCGACTAACAATAGTGCATGAATAAACTACATACCTATCAGATAATCTTTACTTTTTGCGAACAACTTACAACTTCATTCTGACCCCTGTTGTAAAGTAGCGACCAACCACATCGTAGACGCTTCTTGCAGTCGGGTAGAGAATTCCAGGGTTTGTATTGTCAGGAGGAACAAGCCTAAACTTGTCAAAGACGTTATTAACGCTGAGGAACCACTCGAAATCGTGAGCTCGCGCTTTAATGTTATAGGACAACGTCACGTCCGAGATAAAATACGGCTTAAGATACTGCCATTTAGGGTCCCAGACGGCGTTTCTGTTGGCAGTGACACGCTTGAGTTTTCCAATATAGCGTTGCTGGTACGTCAAGCTAAACGGGCCACTTGCGTAAGTAGCGCTGAGTACACCGCGTAGCCGTGGCAATGCAGTAGTTAGAAAGACTGTTCCTGCATCGTCAATGTTCATTGCGCTCGGTGAAGTCTGAGTTTTGAACGACATCAGATAGTTCGCGAGCAGGCGGAACGACAAGCTGTTAGCACCGAGCGGCAGGACATAGGACGTTTCGATATCAAAGCCGTCAGTGAACTGTGATGCGACGTTGACGGCGGGAAGGCGGATATTAGTTGGCAGGTTTGCCAGCGTTTTGTCAGAGAACGGCAGCGGCCGTGTGATTTGGTCACACAAGGGACCCGTCCCGCCGGCGGCCTCGCACTCCTGAAGCACCGTCGATGAATCTAGTGTGCCGATGCCATCCTTGATATCGACCCTGTAATAATCGATGCTCACTGCTAGGCGAGGCGCCCATGTTGGCTGATAAACAGCTCCGATGGTGAGAGTGTTTGCCACTTCGGGTCTGAGGTCTTTGTTTCCGCCAGACTCTTGATTGACCAGAACAGAAGCACTTGTGTGTGGGTCGAATACGGTAAGGTCAGAGTTGGTTGTCCCAGCATAGAGTTCATAAAGCGACGGTGCCCGTATATCACGCGACCGGGTCGTCCGGATGCGTAGACCATCGAAGGGCTCGTAATTCAGTCCCAGCTTCCATGTGACAACGCCACCGCTAGTGCTGTAATGGGTATAACGCGCTGCGCCGTTCACGCTAAGCGACTTTCCAAGTGCTGAGTTTTTGAGGAGTGGTATATCTACCTCTCCGTAGACTTCCTTGACGGTGTAATCCCCCGAAGCCGATCCGACGTTGTCCGTCAAGAAGCGCAGGGGAGTCCCAAAAACGCCTCGAATGCCTGTGTAGTCGATGACATCCGACGGGTCCGAATTACTGGTCAAGTCGAGCGTCTGGCGCCTGATTTCGCCGCCAATGGCAAATCCTACGGGGCCTGCCCACAACGAGAATGGCTGACCAGAAATGTTCACGCTGCCAATGTCCATTTTGGTGGTGGCACGGTATGTCGAGGTACCGAGAACATACGCTATGGATTCAGGCGATGCCGCATTTGGCCCGAAAAGATTTATTGGTACGCAGCCGGGCAATAGGCCAGGGTTAACGAGCGTCACTCGACAGACAGCCTGATTAGTCGCGGGATCGCGTACCGCATCGACCGCAGCGTAAAAGCGCTGATTAATTGACTGGCCGGAAACCTGACTTTTCAGCTTTGAAGAGCCGTGAACGTAGCTTGCGTCCCAATTAAAGTCGCCAATCTTGCCTTCCACGCCGAGCTGGGTGAGCAGTGATGACGTCTCAACGTCGGTGAATTTCCGGGGGAAATCGTCGTTAAGGCGACCAAAGAAGAAGGGTTGTCCGCCGGTTGCGGCGCTTACTTCGGGACGAAGGAACGCATTGTCCGGGAAGATCGTCATCCGGAGTGGCGGCACATTACCGAACCGATAATCAGGCTGCGGCGACTGTCGGTTATGAGCGCGGCCATACAGAACCTGTCCAAACAGGTTTAGACCATCGGTTGGCTCAAATGAAACCCGGCCATAAAACTGATCGGTCTTGATCGCGGATGAAAGGGTCTTGTCACGCGTGTACGCACCGTCGCCACCCGTTGAAACGTTGGCGCTGCCTGTTGGTGATCCGGGATTGTAAGGCGCAAGAACACCGTTCTCCAAAAACTGGTTATTATTTAATGGTCCACTTGTGATCAAACCGGTGAAATTTGTACGTGTATATCGCGTGTTAAAGGAGGCTGTGAACGGGTTCGTCGCCGTGCCAGCTCCAGTAATAGCAGCTTGTAAGTCGCCAAATGGCCGATCCTGTAAGAGATCGATACCATCATTTTCATAGTGTTCGATGCTTCCAGTCAAGTGCAACCGCCCATCGAGAAACGAAGATCCTGCTGCCGCGCCGGCTCGGAATGAGGGTGAATCGCCCCGTGAAGAAATTCCGCGCTGTATAACGCCTTTGAGGCCTGAGAACTTGGTGTCTAGTACAAAATTTACAACACCACTAACAGCGTCGGAACCATAGGCGGCAGATGCACCTCCCGTTACCAGATCAACACGTTCGATTAAGAGTTGCGGGAATATGCTTGAATCAACATCGCCGGCAAAACTGGTGGGTGGCACCCGAGTGCCGTTCAACAAGATAAGAGTGCGTGGGGAGCCTAGGCTGCGCAGGTTAAGATAGTTCCCGGTGTTGGGACGGTCGCTATTGACGCCTGAGTCCTGTGTTGGGCTTCGCGAATTCTGAAGCTGCGGTAGCTGGTTAAGGGCGTCGGGGATGCTCGTTGGAGCGGATCGGACAAGCGCTGCCTGACTGATGACGGTGACGGGGGTGGGCGCAGCGCTGCCGTCGCGCACGACCCTCGACCCGGTAACAACGATATCCGATACACTGGTTTCTTGGCTACTCTCCGAGATAGTGGGTGACTCAGCCCCCGCGGGCGTCGATGCGTTTGGAACCGCATTTTGAGATTGAGCGGCCGTAGCTGTTGCCGGCAACATTGCCAGCGCAGTGCCCGCTAGTAGCAAGCCGTGGGTTGCAAATGTCCGGTGACGGAGATGACACTTCATTGCTTCCTCCCTGTAATTTTGTTGTTATGCAAACCTGATGAAAACCGCTTTAGAGCTGGCCAAGCGCGCTGTTCAAAAGAGGTCACTTTCCGAATTAATGAGCCCAAACGCTCGCACACCAGATTTCCGTGGATCTGAATTGATGCCTAGGCCACGCCAGACCATCCTAGAGGTCAGTGGGAACGAAACAGCTAGTGAGCAAACGGCAGCCGACGCGACATCAGCCCACCGGATTTTCTTCATTGCCTCTCCCTTCGACCGCTGTGTCCGGCAATCTCTCGCTCGCTTGTAGGCTGGCAATGCCGGTGCTCCCTACCTGCGGCCCATTAAGGAGGCTGCTTCGAGCTTTCAGGAGCCAAATATCCCACCGCGATAACGGTGTCTGTCCCCAGTCTTGTGGACTGATTTGACCCAGCTTTCGCTCTAGGTTCCACCCGACAATGAGTAGCCCACCGGGGTATTGGGGCGCTGAGCGTTCTCGGAACACCCGGCAGGCTGGCGCTGCTAATTGCGCCGCTCGCACGGTTCGGTGGTCGGAAACTTAGGCTGAGAGAATCCCATGAAGCTGCTGACATTCGAGGCAGCCGCCGGTCCCAGGCTCGGAGCCATCAGGGACCATGGCCGAGTGATCGATCTGACCGCGCACGATCGCGACCCACTGGCCTCGATGCAGGCTCTTTGGACTTGTAACGGTTTTGTGCCGGTCACCTATCTCATTATGCCACGTTGGCTTCGAACGCGAGTGGGCTAACGCCGCCGAGATATGAATGGCGGCGGCGGGTGTTGTAGAAGCCGTTGATGTACTGGAAGATGGCAGCTTCCGCCTGACGCCGCGTTGGCCAACTTTGGCGCCAGATGAGTTCGGCCTTCAGGCTTTTGAAGAACGTCTCGACAGATTCATTATCATAGCAATTGCCCTTGCCGCTCATCGATGGCTGCAGGCCATAGGCCTGCAGTTTCTTCTTATAATCGTAAGAACAATACTGGCTGCCGCGATCCGAATGGAAAAGGCAACCTTCTGGAGGCTGACGCAGGCGCACCGCCATATCTAGGGCCCTGATCGTCAGATCCTTTTTCATCCTATCGCTGACAGCCAAACCCACGACGCGACGGCTATGCAGGTCGAGAATGACGGCGAGGTAGAGCCAGCCCTCCGACGTCCAGATATAGGTGATCTCGCCTGCCCATTTACGGTTGGGAGCATCAGCGGCAAAATCCCCGTCCAGCCATTTCGCCGCTACACCCAGGCGATGTTGGCTATCCGTCGTAACCTTGTGCTTGCGCGTGCGGACCGGCTTGATCCCGTTGATCTTCATCAGCCGCCCGACTCGGCGCTCGCCAACGTCGAGCCCAACCTCCTTCAACTCCATCGTCATCCTCGGACGACCATAGCTGCCGAGGCTAAGGCTGTATTGTTCCCGGATATGGGCCAGCACTTTCATGTCCGTCCGCTCCCGCCGACTGATCGGTCGCGAGCGCCAGGAACGATATCCGCGCTCACTGACAAGCGTGACACGGCAGAGCAACTCAACAGGCCAGCGATGTCGCCAGCTATGCACAAAAGCGAACTTCGCCGCTTTTGGCTCGCGAAGAACTGCGTGGCCTTTTTTTAGGATTTCCCTCTCCTCCCGGAGCACACGATTCTCAAGGCGAAGGCGTTCATTCTCACGTGCCAGATCTGCCTGCGGCGCTGAAGCCAGATCACTGGGCCGATACTGCGACACCCATTTGCCGAGCGTCGATTTCCCTACCCCTAAATCAGATGCAACTCGGTCGCGCGGCAACCCGCTGGTCAGCGCTATACGAACCGCCTCTTGCTTAAACTCTTCGCTATGTTTGATCATCTCGTTGGTCTCCTGTTGCGAGCTCTAATGAGACCTGTGCGCGGGTGGACGTAGACATTGGCTTTAATTGCTGATTCTATGGGCTTTCTAAAGAGGAGGGCCTAACGTGGCGCATCGTTCGATTGGTCAGGAGCGGTTCGGTTTCGCTGGGCGGGCGCGGCCAGCATCGTCGCTCGACGAGCTTGGCAAGCTGATCGATTGGGGCCCCGTCGCTTCGCTACTTGAACCGCTTTATTCGGCCGCCAAGGGTGAGCCCGCCTGGCCGCCGCTCGCAATGTTCAAGGCGCTACTTCTTTCGATCTGGTACGACCTGTCTGAAGTGAAGCTGGCCGAAGCGCTCGACGATCGAGCCTCCTTCCGTCGCTTCTGTGGGTTTTCGGGAACAGAAGCGACACCCGAACGGACAGCATTCGTGCGCTTTCGCAAGGAAATGGTCACCCATAAGCTGGATCGACTGCTGTTCACGACTGTGACAGCGCAGCTCACATCCAAGGCAGTAACGGTCAAAGCAGGCATGCTGGTCGATGCGACCATCATTACCTCCGCCAGCGAGGGCGATGGAGATGCGCGCTGGGTCAAGCACAAGGGAAAGCGAGCCGTTCACGGCTTCAAGGCCCATGTTGGGGCAGATGCCGATACGGCGCTGGTCGAGGAAGTGTCGATCACATCTGCCAATGTCAATGACGGCAGAGCAGGCCCCGAAGCGCTGCCCGACAATCCCGGCGAGGTGTTTGCCGACAGTGCCTATCGCGGCACTCACTCTCGTGATGCCGTGCGTGCAAAGGGTGGAGTGCCGCGGATCGTGGCCACCGGCATGTGGGGCCGCGACGAACAGGAAACGCTGCGCAGACTCAAAGAATGGAACCAACCGATCCATAGGGTGAGGGGCCGGATCGAGAAGATCTTCGGGACATGGAAGCGCTGCTACGGCTTGCGGCGAATGCGATGGCGAGGTCTCGCCAAAGCCGCCGTCCAGGTCCACCTCACCGCCATCGCCTACAACCTCAAGCGCTCCATGAACATTCTCGCGGCCCAAGCATGAAGGGCGCCACCGCTCTGATCAAACCGACGGCGATCTGGCCCAATCGTGACCCGAAATTGATAGAAACAAAATGTTTCAGTGACCTACGCCCACCCGCGCACAGGTCTCCTTTATAATCGCTCAGGTGACCGGCGCAAATCCGTTACAAGTCCACAGCTCCCGGCGCCAAGTGTAGAGCAACGACGTGCGAATATCGTGCTGGCGGGAGAATTCGGCGATGTTGCCGCAACGCGCCATCTCCCCGACTATCGCCAGCTTCTGTTCCAGCGTCCAGATCCGTCGCCGACCTGCCATGCTGCGGAGCACCTCAGGGCGGCGGATAGGCTCCAGACCAACTCCAGTGCGGGTGTCCAGTGCGCTCGTAAGACTGTGGGCTTCCATACCGCCCGTCCTCTGCCTCAATCACCACGTCGCGCAAGGTGGGTGGAAAACACCGCTCTGATGTCCGTTTTCAACCTTTAAGTTACGCGCCATCGTCCGCGCAGGAGCGCGGCACCGTTTATGGCCGCGTACAGGTGGAGGCGGGACCTGAAGGACGTCGGTGATCAAGCTCTGATACGCGGGTTGAATACCGCATTTCCGTGTACGCGTCCCGGGGCTGATCCGATCTTACAACGGGCGTCGGCTGTGCCGGCCACAAGGCGTGTGACGGATATTCCCCTGCCGTGGTCCCGCCCCCGCCTGTGCGCGGGAGCTGCTATTCCATCAGGCTGGCTGCACCTCTCTGGCGACAGCCCACATGAAGCCTGCAAGTTCGCGAGCTATTGCCGTGCAAACGATCGGAGTTTTCTTACCCTTGGCGATAAGCGACCGATATCGCGCCGTCAGTCGGCTCTGCGCTTTCCAAGCGATCTCGCGGACCTTCGGCGTGGTTTGCTCGAGGCGATACAGTTTGGCTTTTCCAACACGCGGCGAGTGACGGTAAGTCCAGGCGCTTTCGACAAGCATATGGCGAACCCGACCGTTGCCTGCCTTTGTGATCCCGCCGCGGCGCACCGTGTCGCCGGAGGATCGCTCCCCAGGCACGAGACCAAGATAGCCCATCAACTGGCGTGGATTGTCGAACCGGCGCATGTCGCCGATCTCGGTTACGAACGTCACAGCGACGATGAGTTCAACACCACGCAGTGCCTGAAGCGCTCGAACGACGGGTGCTAGCGACCAGCCTGGCAGGAACTCCTCGATCGCCGCCTCGATACGTCCGATCCGTTCCTTGGCCACCCTGACCGCATCGACCAGTTCCTGCAAAGCGATTTGATGAGCGGGATGATCGAAGTGCTGTTCTTGTAGCCAGCGAAAGTGGCGGGCGCCCCACGTCGTCTTGCGCGGAAAGATGCGGCCGTGCTTCAGCATGAACGCGCTGACCTGTTGCCGGTGAATGCGCTGGGTCTCGACCGCAGCAGCGCGGGCGCGTACGAGATCGCGCATCGCTTCATGCCCCGCATCGGGCACCCATACCGCCGTCAGTTCGCCGGCTCGTAGCAGTCTAGCGAGCATCATTGCATCGCGCCGATCCGTCTTCACCCTATCGCCTGCGCGCTTCGGGATCAGCGATGGCGCGACCACCATGCAGGAATGGCCCAGCTCGACTATCAGGCGGTAAAGCCCATAACCGGTTGGGCCGGCCTCATAACAGAAATGCACCACGCTATATTTGGCGGTGATCTGCTGTAGGGTGCGCCTCATCGCGTCCAGTGACGCATCGACCTCGCCAAAGAAGCGTACCTCGCCACCGCGCCCACCATCCGCGATCGCAATGGCATTACGGGCCTTTGCGACATCGATTCCGATGAAAACTTCTGTAGAATGTTCCACGGTTCGTCCTCCTCGTGTGAGGATAGGCTCGGCCCACCCGAGCAACCCTCGGAGCACCAGTGTAGGGCGAACCAACCTCTTTCACGAAACGGACATACGGCCTTACCCTGATCACGCGAGATCAGCTGGTCGGTATGAGCACCGCTCTCATCAACAAGATATGCGGTCTGGCGAACACTTTCGGTATTTTGGTCGGACCTGGCAAAGGGGGCACCTTCGAGCGTCAGGTCCGGGCGATCCTACCGGATCCGGTCGTTGCCGCCCTGTTCGAGAGCTTGCTGGCGATGCCGGGGACGTTGCGGGAGCGACAGCATGCCATCGCCAAGTAGCTCGGCAGAGTGGCGCCTGCCGCTTGATGATGACGATGCCGGGAGTGGGTCCACTGACGGCGGTCAGCTCCATGACCACCATCGAGGATCCTCACTGGTTCCGGGCGCTCGCAGGATGTTGGCGCCTATCTTGGGTCTTACCCCCCGTCGCTATCAGTCGGGCGAGGTGGACTTCAACGGCCGCATCTCTAAGTGCAAAGATCGCCCGCAAACTGCAGTTCGAAGCGCGGCCAATGTCATGCTGTCGAGGACCTTGCAGGTGTTAGCGTTGAAGGACTGGGGTGCCGCCGTCGGCCGGAGATTGGGATTCTGTAAGGCGCTCGTTGCGCTGGCCTGTAAGCTGGCGGTGGGGCGAGGAAACTGCCCGCACCCATCATGAAGCCGCCTATGCGACGAAGCACGAGGCGACCGCCGACAGCGATCGAAAGGTCGTTGCTGCGGTAGGTCAGATCGCGGAGGAACGCGCCACGACCATGGCGGCGTGGCCTATGCCTGGCTGCGACGGCATCCCGTCGCGGCGACGCCGCTCGTGGGTGCGCTCAAGATCAAGCACATCGACGGTGTTGTCGACGCTCTCTCGCTGCCCGGCGAGGAGACGGCACGGCTGGATCCGGATTACACCCCGCGCCGCGATAGTCACTGCGTATCGGGCCGGGCCATGCTGGCCCGCGCATCGGAGACAGCGACCGGTTTTACCGCGTTGATCGTCGCTCTGCCGTAGGCTACGATGCGCGCAATCATCAGGTGATGCTGTTATTCCGCAAGTACTTCCCAGGGTACCAGTGTGGTGCCGCGGCGTCGTCATCGATCGACCCCTTTGGCATCAAAGGACGCCTGTGCGGCCGCTATCTGCCTTAGGTTCTGAAACGCCCACTCGCCGAGCATTTTGACCGGTCCCGCGAGGGAATGGCCGGTTTCGGTCAGTTCATAATCGACGCGGGGCGGGATCGATGGCGTGAGAGTCCGCGTGACCAGGCCATCGCGCTCCATGTTCCGAAGCGTCAGCGTAAGCATTCGCTGCGAGATGCCGTCGATTCCGCGCTTAAGCTCATTGAAGCGGTAGCCGCGCTCGCGCAGCACGATGATGACGAGCACGGTCCACTTGTCGCCGATGCGACTGAGCACCTGCGTCACCTTGAGGCATTCGCTTGGTGGCCGGCGCACCGACGGATCTTCAACGGCGATATCAGTCACATTCATGTGCCTTTAGTATCAAACGTGTGCGTTCTTGTGCGATCATCTTGGCGGGCACATAACATAACCGACGCAACAATCGGAACCATTTTCCATGAAAATCCTCCACATTGACAGCAGCATCACCGGCGCCGGCTCGGTCTCGCGCGAACTCTCGGCTCTGGTCGTCTCGCAAATCGAGGACGATGGCCAGCATGCGGTGACCTACCGGGATATCGTGGCGGAGGACCTGCCACACTTCACCGCCGTCACAGCGCCTTCCGCCCATCCAATCTCGAAAGCTGTGCCGGTGCTCGACGCTGCACAGCAGGCCAAGCGCGACACTAGCAATGCGATCTTGGCGGAGTTCCTGGCAGCGGATGTCGTCGTCGTCGGCGTACCAATGTACAATTTTACGGTGCCGTCCGAGCTCAAGGCGTGGATCGACCGGATCATCATCCCGGGAACTACATTCGAGCCTGGTCCGAACGGCCCCGAGGGCCTTGCCGGGGACAAGCGGGTCATCCTCGCGATCGCGCGCGGTGGCTATTATGGCGAAGAATCAGCGTTCCGGGCGGCGGAGCATGCGGAATCGCTGCTGCGCACCGCGCTGGGTTTCATCGGCATCAAGAACGTCGAGACGGTGACCGCGGAAGGCCTTAACTTCGCGGATGCCCGCGAGAAGGCCGTCGCCTCCGCGCGCTACGCCGCGCAGCAGATCGCTGCCTGCCCCCCGGGCCCGGCGCGGCCGAGCCCACCATCTCCTTCGGACAAGAACCATGACCCATCGATTGCCGACCTACTTCCTGTCTCACGGCGGCGGCCCCTGGCCGTGGCTGAAGGACCTCCGACCGGGCGTCTATGACAGGCTGGAGCAGTCGCTCCACGATGTCCGCACCGAGCTCGGCGAACTGCCGCGTGCGGTGTTGATGGTCTCCGGCCATTGGGAGGCGGATCGCTTCCTGCTCTCCTCTGCGGCCCAACCGCCGATGTATTATGACTATTCCGGCTTCCCGCCGCACACCTATCAGATCCGCTACGATGCGCCCGGCGAACCGGCTCTGGCCGAAACGGTCCGGTTGATGATCGCCCAGGGTGGGCTGCCGAACGGCGCCGATCCTCGCCGCGGCTACGATCATGGCACCTTCTCGCTGATGCACGTGCTCTATCCAGAGGCGGAGCTGCCCTTGGTCCAGCTCGCCATGAAGGCGGACTTCGACCCGGCCGAGCATATCCGCGTCGGCGAGCTGCTGGCGCCGCTTCGCGACCAGGGTGTGCTGATCGTGGGCAGCGGCTTCAGCTTCCACGACACGCGCAGCATCATCAGCGGAGCCGGCAAAGTGCCGTCGGCCAAGTTCGACGCTTGGCTCGATGAGACGTTGGTCCATTCGACTCCCGAAGACCGCAGGCAGCGTCTGATCGAATGGGAGCGCGCGCCCATGGCGCGAGCCGCCCACCCGCGTGAGGATCATTTTATCCCGCTCATGGTCGCCGCCGGCGCTGCCGGCGACGATGCCGCTACCCGCGTCTATCACGAAAGCGCCTTCATGGGGTCGATCACGGCATCGGGCTATCGCTTCGGCGCGCCAGTGATCTCGTCCGATAGCCAGATGACCGGGCGGAAAAAGCGCCATTGGAGAGAAAAACGCTGGCTTGTAGAGTCTCCGCATCATCCTCGGCCTTAGCGTTCCTCTTCTTTGCGTTCATGAAGCTTAGCGAGCAGGCGAAAATGGTCGCAGAGTTCGATGTCGTCGCCTTGGGCCAGTAGTTCCGCTACTTCACCGGGATATTCGAGCTGGTAGGCGGCCTAGCAATCCTCGTGCCCCGCACTTCCGTACTTGGCGCGCTTCTATAGCTGCTCGTCGTCTGCGGCGCGTGCATCGCGCAGGCCGCAGTCCTGCACATGGACTGGATCCATTGGGTTGGCATCGCTGCTCGGCTTGGTGATTTATTTCCAGCGCGCGCAGCTTCGGGCCGTTCTGCCCTAGCCGATACGCGCCCGTTTTTTTGAGAGGAGAACGACATGTCCGACGTCGCGGGGCAGGTGTCGCGCGTCATTGCCAAAGAGGAGCATGCCTGGCGCCCCGGACTTCGCGAAGCACTTCTGAACGCAGGTGGGGACGAAACCATCAGCGCATGGAGCAGTCAGCAAGTGACGAGCCGCCAGCTGCTGGACGTGGGCGACGAACGCATTGCGCGGATGGATACGGTGGGCGTCGATTTCCAAGTGCTGTCCGTCACCGCCCCCGGCACGCAGAAGCTGAGCGCGCCCGCAACAGGTAGATCGAGCGCATCGCGCGGGATAAGTACGGTGACCTTGAGACCATAGGAAAAGGGCGCTCAGTTTCCGGGGGGCCTCGTGACACAGATCGCTAGGAGGGTTACCGGCTGCCTTGCGTCGCACACTCTTCAAGCCGTCCACAAGCAGTCCAGAACCCGGACGCTCGGTTCACTATCTGGCCCTTGTCAACAACTAGGCAGGCAGCATTACGCTCTAACACGATGCCGACATCATGGGCGATTAACCGCGCCGGTCGCTTGCCGCTTTCGCGGGCTGCGTCCCGCGTTGAGGTGCCACGGCGTTGCCCGCTCGTCGATACCGACAGCCTTCCCTGACCGGCCGCATTAACTGGCGCTGATGTCCACAAGTCATAGGACAGACATGGACGACTCATCCCCTCATTGTGCCGTGTCACAGCCGGATATCGCGCAATGTGATTGAAACAGGGCAACCCATGTCGCTGGCGATCCGCAACCTTGTCCGCGGAGGCTCAGGAAGCACAGAGGAAAACGCCGCCATAGACAACCGACGGATCATCGACATCTCGATGCGGATTAGCAACGACGTGATCACCGATCCGGCGATGCCGCGGCCACGCATCAAGTATTCGGTGCATGTCGACGGGGCCCTGCAGATGCTCCCCTTCTTCCCAGGTCTGACGGTGGACGACCTGCCAGACCGGGAAGGCTGGGCCTCAGAGGTAGTGCGCTCAGCACGCATAGCGGTAGTCACATGGACGCTCCATGGAATTGCTCGATTTATTTCTGGGAGCAGCGGTGAAGCTGGACTTTCGTCATTTTGAGAACGGGTACGTCGCCGCCGCGTCGGACGTTGAGGACGAGCGGGTGCGCATCGGTCACGTGCTCGAAGAAAAGGACATAGTCCTTGTGAACACCGCGGCCGGCGTCGCCTACGGCGGGCCCGACTATTTTGAAAGCGGTTGCGCTCTCGGCGTGGAGGCAACGTTATATCTCACGGAACGCGGGATACAGGTGGTCGGTACTGCCGCATGGTCTTGGGACGCGCCGTTTAGCTACACCGCCGAGAAGTACGCGCGATCAGGCGACGCCTCGTTGATTTGGGAAGGCCGCAAGGCTGGGCGCATCCGACCACACTATCAGCTGGAGGAGCTGCACAAGTTGGAGGAGCTCCCTGCGACGGGCTTTACCGTCGCCTGCTTTGTGGTCAAGATCAAGCGCGCGTCCGCCGGCTGGGTTCGCGCGGTTGCACTCATCGATCAACCAACATGAGCGCGGGCCTGCGGATTCTTTCACGTCGCTTTCAATCATTCGTGGGCCGTTTTGACCTCAATCGTTGAAGATCTCCATGCATCGGTTTTCGAATTCAGACTTTCAGCACTCGAAGGGTCCGACACGCCGATAGAGCACCCGGCCGCACCATTCATGGCGCCGTCCACGACCATATCCCGACCAACGGCATGCAACTCCACTGTGTATCGCTTGGCACCGGCGGGCTGCCGATCCTGCTAGTCCACGGCTTTCTAAAAACCTGATGGCCTTTTCACACAGTGATCCCGATGATGGCCGAACGCCACGGCGTCCACGCGATCGATCTGTGTGGTTTCGGAGATTCCGACGTCGCCGACGGCAATTTGACCGCACGATAATTCTCTTTCGATGCTTCAGGTCTACCACAGAAATAAGGCTTCCGACCTCGCGACGCGTCTTGACGCATAGGAAGATCCTAGCGGGCGAGCGGTTGGGCGCGGCTTTCGCGGTTAGGCAGGCATGAGCCCGGAACTATCTGCCGGCATAACGCACGACAATCAGAACAGAACGGTAAGATTGACGGATCCATAAGCGCTCACTCCTCGAGAAGACGCATTAGGAGCATTCTCCAAGAAGCGTCCTCTGACTAGCAGCACGCCGTCAACTTCAAGCCTCAACTTCTCGGGACGGATCCACCACCTTATACGCCCGTCGAATTGCTGGCCCGCGAACGACCCCGAACGTCCACCGGCGTCCTGCACGCCAGTGGTCGAAAAGCTGTCCGTTTTCGCGGCCAGCCAAAGCGCCCGGTATGCTATAAAGGCATCCCACCGCCTGGAAGGGGCAATCTCGGCCCGCACGCCTGGCGTGGATATATTGGCTCGGCCCACGGCGTTGTAGAGCCCCGATGGCGCCAGCTCCGCCCGCCGCATCCCAAACAGCGTGTCGAACCGGCTATATTTTCCACCATCACGGTCGCCGCTGGCCCGATCATATTGCGCGGATAGGCGCGCCTTGAGCCTGCCAAGGAATGTATAGCCGACACTAACATGTATGAAAGATGCAGCCACCGACAGCCTAGGTGCGTCGGCGACAGTGGACCGACTGAGCGATCCGGATTGGCGCAAGGCTTCGATCTCAGCGTCGACCTTACCGGCTAGGGGCTCGCGAACGAGCCTGACTCCATAGGTGTTCAACGAGCGGTCCCGGGTCGAACGTCTTGGATGGTCCTTCTCAGCCAGATGGTAGAAACTAGCTTCCGCGGTAAAAGGCCCTAACGCGTTCGCCTTCGCGGCTGTGCCGCCCCAAACAACGAGGTCGAAGCCTTCATGATCAATCTTCTGTTCGTTTTTGCGTAAAGATGGGAGATCGTCAGGCCGACGTTGCTGCGGAAGGACATAGATCGCGGTAGCGGTGATACCTGTTACGGTTGTTATATCTCCACGCAGACCCGTGTAGCCATTGATCGTGTTCCGGTAATCGTCGGCTGCGACCAACCGGCGTGAGCCCAAATTCAAAAGGAACCGGCCGGCCTGTGCGGAAACCTTCGTGGCGCCGGCAGCATCGCTAAAACGGACCCACGCCTGAACGAACTCCAGCGTGTTCACCTCTCCAGTCGTGACCTGTGCCGCCGCATCGTCACTGTAGACCCGGCTATCCCAAAGCTCGGCACCTATGGTGAATGGGCCCGATCGATAGCCTGCGAGCAGGGTCGTCCGAAGATTGATCAGCCCATCGTCATTATTGTAACCGAGGCGCGGCTGTCCTGAGATGCCTTCGTAGCGCACCCTCATTGTGCCAGAGAGGTCGAGCCCCTCGGACCGCTCGCTAAGGGCCGGCGTAGCTGACGCTATATAGGCTGTAAGACATAGTCTCCGAGCACACTCAAAACGCATTAGTCACGAGCGCCATGACGGTTCCGCTCCAGCGCCGATACCCGCGGCGAGCCCCCGCGCCTGCGACAGGATACGCGCAGCGTAATAATCGGCGACCTTGATTTTGCTCTCGTGTTGCAATGTGTCGCCCTTCGCGGCGACGGCCATACGCGACCACATCCAGCCGAAGCTGGCCCAGGCGAAAAGCCGAAGATAGTCGACATCTGCGGCGCTCAGTTCATCCTGGCCGACACCCTCAACGGCCTCCGTTGCTTCGCGAGGAAGCCCGAGCGCATTCGCGGTGGTTTTCGCGATGCGTACAGCCCTGGTTTTGAGCAGCGCCAAATCGGTGCCGGCCCCACTTTCGGCCAGCGCCATTGCCCCGGTCCATTCGCCGCTTATCATGCGCCGCAGAAGAGTGAAAGGCAGTCCCTGCCCGCCATGCTCGAGGCTCGCCGAGAGGGTAGTCCAACCGGCCTTTCTAGATTCGCGATATGCGTCGGCAAATCCGGGAGGCGTCGTCACCTGGCCGTTAACAAGCTTGCTGCCCTGTTCGTCGCCGCTGCAATTGGGCGGCTGCCACGACCGCGCGCAAAGGTCGCCCGCAGCCTCCAGAACGGTCGATGCCAGGCCCGCATCCACATCGCTGCCGATCTCTATCAATGCCGAGTTGAAGTTTAGCACCCCGTCTAGCAGGAAGCGATAATCGTCAATCGGCGGTGCATAGGCCTGCATCGGTTTCTCCTGGTATTTTTTACGCAAATGCTTTTGTGACTGGCTGGGCATTGACGTTTCGAACGCGTGTGTTGACTGACGCCAACCTAGAAGGTGCTCGCAGAGCACGATTCGCAGCAGGGATTCAGCTTCGTTGCTGAATTGCGATCGCAAGCAAGCGCGCCCGCCTCATTAAGCTAGCGTCGCGCTCTGCGCGAACCCACTCGTTATCAAGCCGGATTTACCAGAGATGATGGTGAGCGTCCTTCGGCTCGGGCCATAGTCCAACCGCCGAAGACCCGTTCCAGATGGCCAGCTATGGCCAGCGCGACTTCGTCCCGCCAAGGATGCGCGGCGATCTGAACGCCGACTGGCAGACCATCTGGTGAGGTGCCGACGCGGACTGCAACCGCAGGCCAGCCGGTCAAATTATGTAATTCACTGTAACCGACACCGCGCACGCTAGTCTCGTCAAACCCTTCGCCGTGATGAAGCGCGATGAAAGGGGCTATCGGAGAAATGAGGGCATCGTAAGGTTGCAGATAAGCCGTCATCGCAAAGCGGAACATGTCCCAGCGGTTGAAAGCGCCAAGAGCTTCGGTGATCGAATTCATCGGCGGCGAGAGAATGTGCGCGAGAGTTTGTTTCAACAGAGGCGAAAAGGACGTCGTGCCGATGCTGCCCAGAAAGCCCCTTACGCCGAGCCCACCATCACCGCGACTAATGTCGTGATAAAGATCGGCGGCTTGGGCCGCTGCGGCGGGTACGTCATGCGTGACGACGGCTCCGGCATTCGCCAGCGCTTCCACAGTATTCTCGATAGCCGAGACGATATCGGACGTTGGCATCGTGACACCGTCATCTGCGAAATAAGCAATTTTGAGCCTGCGAATGGATACAGCACTCATGTATCCGAGAGGCATCGGCACGATCGACGGATCACGACCGTCAGGGCCGCCGATGACCCTAAGCCCGACCTCGAGATCTTCGACATGTCGGGCAATCAGACTGACGTGGAACAAGGCACTACGAACGCCCAAAGGCGGTGGGAACTGCCCTGTGCGCGGAACCCTCCCCGCTGTCGGCTTGATCGCAGCCAAGCCGCAGAAATGGGCGGGAATACGGATGCTCCCACCCGCATCGGTTCCCACGCTCATGGGCGAACCACCTGCTGCAATAATGGCTGCGTCACCGCCGCTGCTACCGCCGGGCGTCCGACTCAGATCGAATGGGTTATTGGTGCGTCCATAAATCAGATTATCAGTTTCGATGGCGCCTGCCATTTCCGGCACATTGGTTTTGCCGAGGATGATCGCACCGGCATCCCGCATCCTGCGAACCGCCGATGCATCCGCCGCCGCGACAAAATCCTTTCGCCCGATGGTCCCGGCCGTCGTCTTGAGTCCGGCTGCGTCAAGCGTGTCTTTGATCGTGATGGGAACGCCATGAAATGGCCCCCGTACGTGGCCCCGCGCGCGATCTGCATCGGCGGCATCCGCATCTTTCCGCGCTGATTCTGCTGCAAGCTCCACAATGGCATTGATGTGGCCATTAACGATCCCAATCCGGTCGAGATGAGCTTCGACTACATCTCGGGAAGAGACTTCTCCGTCCGTAATCGCTTTGCCTATTTTCTTCGCTGATGACCAGCACAGCTCAGAATCGATTGCTTTTGAGTGCGTCATTGACTTTACCTCGGTCGATTGTTCAGAAGGCGCGGTCCACTAGCGGGCGGGCATGCGCGGTGAGGTTAGGCCGAGGCGGCGGATGGCGCGTTGGCGATCGCTTTGAGGAAGGCAAAAAAGGAAATCACGCTGATCGTCGTCGTAGTGATGGCAAGTGCGGCACCCAAATGCTGTTCGCCGCCCATGATCGAACTGATCCACGTTACGAGCGTCGGCGCCACGCCATAGCCAACCAGTCCGGCCACCGTCAGCGTTATGCTGATCGCAATGCCGCGTATTTCGTTAGGGACCATTATCGAGAGAGCAGCGGTGGTGACGAGAGCGATCACGGCGCCGCACAACAATAATATCGCCAGCATGACGCCAAAGATCGGCGCGCTCGGAGCCAGCGAAAAGAGCGAAGCCGGAACTGAGATGGCTACGGCGGCCACCGCAGCAAACAGAATCCCGCCTCGCCGAGCAGAATGCTGGCCCAGGTCAGCGAAAAAGCCTCCCGACACCGTCCCGATCATGCCCGAACCGAACACGACAGCGCCCATCCAACCACCGAATTGGTCGGGTCCCAAGCCGAACTTGCGAGCAAGAAGCGGCGCTGCCCAGATGCTCGCTCCGATATCAGCCATGATGGCAGCGGTGTAACCGATGAACAGCGGCAGAAGGAACGTGCGACGGTCGCGCAGTTCGATCCATACCTGAGCCAGAGAGGCGTTAGTCAGCGTCTGCTCCTGGCGGGCAGGCTCACGCAACACGAGTAGCGGCAAGAGCAAGGCAACGCCAAACAGAACTAGAAACAGGTGCGTGCTGCGCCAGGGCGCCATGTCCGCCAGAAACTCGATCTGATCAGAATGCTTGAGCAGGCCAAACAGCCAACCGGTGAGAACGAACCCCCCGGCTGCCCCCAGCCACCGCCCGGTCACCGGCAGCAGAAGCCCCCGACCTCTTGTTTTTGGGCTACAAAAATCCGCGACGAGGGAGATGCCCACCGGTATCGAGCACATTACGCCAAAGCCAACGAGCATTCTGGCGACGAACAGCATGGCCAAGCCGCTCGCGAAAGCGGTCAGAAATGTCCCCACTGTCCAGGACAGGGCCATGATGCTGAGCAGTCGAACGCGGTTGGAACGGTCGGCCAGTCGCCCGATCGGGATCTGGAACAACGCGATTGGAAGGGCCGTCGCAAGCCCTTGCACGAGACTTAGTTGGAAGTCGGTGAGCTTCATATCGGCTTTGACCGCCTCCTGCACCGGGCTGAACGATCCCATCAGGGCCGCGCTGATCGCCATCATCGCTGCGAGCGCAAGTAGCGGAACGAACGGAAATCGCGACGACGCTTGCGGTGTTGCGGGCGCTATCGAGCCTGCCACGACGGTCATCGAACGCACTGCGCCGCGAGGCGGCGGCAAGCAAGTTCGGCGGGGCGACTGCGCTTATGCATCGTGTCGGCTGGCATCGAAGGAGAAGCCGACCTTCTTGAAATAGTCGAGGGCATCGGGGAACTGCCCGCCGAGCTTTTCGCCGACGGTGCGGGAGAATGCGATATCATTCATGTCGTGCACGCCACCGGTGATGATCGCCTGCAGCATGCCTTCGCTGTCGCTGATATTCTTGAAGGCACGGCAGACGCCCGGGGGGATCGAGATGGTATCGAACTGCTCGAGAATGAGGCTTTCGCTGCCGTCATCGTTCCAGCGAATCTCAAAACGGCCCTTGAGAACGGTAAAGGTCTCATAGGTGTTGAGATGCGCGTGGAGGTCCGGGCCATTGCCGGGAGGGCACACGCCGATACCCATCGCCATACCGCCCGCGCCCTGGATCAGCGCTCCCTGGCTGACCGGCGTCTCATCATTCTCCAGGCCGATCACCGACAGGATCTTGCGCGCGAAGATCGTGTCCATCGCCTCGCTCGGCACCGCTTCATTCTGCTGGTTCGGCAACGGCTTAAGATCCTGGAACCGCGCGACACGCCGCTCCATCTCCGCCCGCGTAAATTCAATCGTCTTCACATTCGCCTCCGAAAGCGCAAGCCAGCTGAGGACTAACCTCAGTAATAACAATAATGTTGCTATTTTCTGGAACGTTCGGCGGCCAATTCATTGATGGAATAGGCGCCTCGCCGTCGGAATGGCGATCAATCACACACCCAGTGCGAGGCCTGTGGGTCGTCAGCGCGCGCAAAGCTATTCCTGATGCGACTATCTTCGTTCCGAAAAGACTTTCCCGTTCCAGGCGGCTCGCGGCAGAGCGGCGAATACACGCCACCAACGGCCTAAAAGGAAAACCATAAATGAGTAGCTCTTTACCGCTGCGTATCGGTGTCGTCGGCGCCAGTAACATCGCCGTCCGTACGATCATCACCCCCGCGCAGAAGCGAGACGATGTCGTCGTTCAGGCTGTGGCTGCACGCGACTCTGCGCGCGCCGCCGCCTATGCGGAGAAGCATGGCATCGCCAATGTGGCGGCAAGTTATGCCGAACTGTTTGCACGCGACGATATCGACCTCGTCTATATCGGTCTGCCTCCAGTTGAACATGCCAAGGTATCGATCGCTGCTTTGCAGGCTGGCAAGGCTGTACTTTGCGAAAAGGTGTTCGCAATGAATGCCGACGAAGCCATTTCGATGGTGGGAGCGGCCACGGCTGCAGGGCGACCGCTCATAGAAGCTATGCTTCAGCGGTTTCATCCGCTAGTAACGCGGGCGATAGATCTGGTTCAGGGTGGTGCGCTCGGCACTATCCAATCGGCTCGGGCCAGCGGCAAGGCGCCAATAGCCAAAGTTGAAGGCGGCATCGGCTGGTCCCCCAAGCTCGGCGGTGGCGCTTTGCTGGAACTAGGATGTTTTCCCGTCCATCTTCTGCGCTCGGTTCTAGCCACAGAGCCGCAGGTGATCAACGCGAGCGCCGTGGAGGAAGAGGGCGTTGATGTTTCGGTCGAGGCAACGCTGCGCTTTGGTGACGCGATCGCTGAAATATCGACGGCCATAAACTCCGCACCAAACGTGAATCTGGTTGTCGAAGGCAGCCGCGGCAAGCTCGAGATCACCAACTATCTGCTGCCGGCGATGGGCTACCGTTTCCGGGTAACGACTGACGAACTGTCCATCGACGAGATGGACCCGGTGCCATCACCCTACGACACGCAGATGGCCTATGTCGTCGATGTGATGGCGGGACGCACCACGAACGTGACCGGCGGTGCTGATGCAATCGCCAATATGACCGTGCTCGACGCCATTCGCGCGAAGGCGCAGATCGCGACGGCAACCTGACGATGTCAACAGGACGAGTCATCTCCATCGTTGGAACGGGTACTGTCGGCAGGGCGCTCGCAAGCGCCCTGCACGATGCTGGCGAAACGATCCGTTTTGGCGCTCGCGCACCTGCAGCGGCGCGCGATGCGCTGCAACGGGCGAGTCCGGCGCTGGCAGCGATTCCGGTAAGCGACATCGCTCAGGCGGTTCGATGTGCATCGACCATTATCCTGGCCGTTCCGTTCGCCGCCGCGCTCAAGATAGTGGCTATGGTCGAAGACTGGACCGATAGAATTCTGGTCGATGCGACCAACCCTGTGATCCTGCCCGACCACAGCGGCCTGCTCCTGGGAACGATTACGTCGGGTGCCGAACGAATTGCAGAAATCGCTCCGTCGGCCAAAGTCGTCAAGGCGTTCAGCTGCGCTTTTCCGGAAGTGCTCGTACAGCCCTCTCTCATGTCGGCCGCACCATTCATGCCGATCTGCGGCGATGATCGTGCTGCAGTCAACATGGTCATCGAAATTGCGCGTCGGCTTGGCTTCGACGGTGCAGATTGCGGGAGCCTGAAGTCCGCACGTTACATCGAGCCTTTCACCATGCTCAGCGTTTCCCTGCTTCTAGCAGGTGAGCCTCGCGGCTTTGCATTTACACGAATCAGGTAGCCGTTGGCGTGCAGGGCTCTCCATCGATCCTTAGTCGATTCGCCAAGGCGTGCGGGACGGCTTCCTCCAGCACATTTGACAAGACCCAATATGAACATTGCATCTGAAAATGAGGTTGGCGAAGTCACACGGCCTTCCACATGTAGCCGTCGAATGCGAAACCTTCTGTTCCTTGCCGCTCCAATCGTTGCAACCGCCGTGGCGCTTTACGTTTATCTTTTAAGCGGCCGTTACGAAACAACGGACAATGCGTATCTACAGCGGCCATTGATCGCGATCAGCTCAGAGGTCAGCGGTCAAATTGTCTCGGTCGACGTGAAAGAGAACCAGGCCGTCGCAGCTGGTCAGATCCTGTTTCACATTGCACCCATGCCGTCTCGCGACGGGACAGCGGAACAAGCGGTCCGTGCGCCGCAGGATGGCGTCGTCACGAAGACGAACCAGCTTCAGGTCGGAAGTTTCGCATTGGCCATGAGGCCGCTCTTCATGCTGGTGGGCAACCGCAGCTGGATCGAAGCGAACTTCAAGGAAAGCCAGCTTCGCTACATGTGCATCGGCCAGTCGGCCGAGCTTAGTGTGGATGCGCTTCCTGACCTCGAGTTGCGTGGCCGATTGGTGAGTTTCAGTCCGGGCACTGGCAACAGCTTCGCCGTGCTGCCACCGGAAAACGCCACCGGTAATTGGGTGAAGGTGGTGCAGCGATTGCCTGTCCAATTTGCCATCACAGGCGGGACGCGAAAGATGGTGCTGCCGGCGGGCCTGAGCTTGAAGGTCACGGTTAAAACTGACCGCGGACGAAACTGCGTGCAGAGCATGGGCACACGCTCGCGCCGAATACCGAGATGAGGGACGACTACCCGACGCACGATAAGCGCAGGCTCATCACGCTTTCGGTGATGGGAGCGACCTTCATGCAGTCGCTTGACACGACAATCGCCAACGTCGCCCTGCCCCATATCCAAGGCGGTCTGTCGGCCTCGTCGGAAGAAATTATCTGGGTGCTGACGTCCTACATCGTGGCTGCGGCGATTTTCACGCCTCTGTCAGGTTGGCTCGCCAGTCGCTTCGGCCGAAAGATCGTCATCCAGCTATCGATCACCGGCTTTACCATCGCGTCGATATTGTGCGGGCTCGCGACTAACATAGAAGAACTGGTGATCTTTCGACTGCTGCAAGGAGTCAGTGGAGCTGCTCTCCAACCTTTGAGCCAAGCCGTGCTGCTGGATATCAATCCGCTTCACCGGCACGGCCAGGCGATGGCGCAATGGGGGATAGGGGGAATGCTCGCGCCTATCCTCGGGCCTGCACTGGGGGGGTGCTAACAGAGACTCTTTCCTGGCACTGGGTATTTTTCATCAATCTGCCGATTGGACTGGCGGCATTGATCGGCGTCACGGCCTGTCTGAAGGACAAGGCGCGCTCAACGCCAATCCGGCTGGATGTTTTCGGGTTTTCGATGCTCGCCTTGGCGTTGGCCAGCATGCAACTTGTGCTTGATCGTGGACAGTCGCAGGACTGGTTCGATTCCAGGGAAATTCAGCTGGAAGCTGCGGCAGCCATATTGTTCAGCTATTTGTTTGTCGTTCAAATGGTTACGGCAGAACGGCCCTTCATCAACATGTCGCTATTCGCCGATCGCAATTTTCTGGTCGCAACGGTATTCGGCTTCTTTGTGAACATGATCCTGTATTCGGTCCTTGCGCTCCTCCCGCCGTTACTAGCCCAACTGATGGGATATCCCGTAGTACTGGTCGGTCTCGTTACCGCCCCTCGCGGTATCGGCATGTTGATCTCGATGATGTTTGTCGGGCAACTGATGAAAAGAATTGATGCTCGCCTGCTCATTCTCGCCGGCTTTTTGTTGATGGCGGTGGCCCAGTACCGAATGAGCGGTTTCGCGCTCAACATGCATCAATCACTGGTTATCAGCTCCGGCTTCCTTCAAGGTATAAGCACTGGGCTCATCTTTGTACCGTTGACGACCATGTCATTCGCAACGCTCAACCCTGCCTTTCGCAACGAGGGCGCGGCGATGTACACGCTTGTCCGCAACATGGGCTCTGCAGCAGGCGTTGCCCTCCTCCAGAGCATCAGCATTCGCAATACCGAAACCGTGTCAGCGCGCCTCGCAGAGGGCATCAGGCCCGATAATCCGACACTGCTCTATGCCCTGCCCGATATCGATCTCAGTGCGGCGCTCGACGTTGCCAGGATGAATGCGATGGTTGCCCGACAGGCTGCGATGGTCGGTTATGTGGATGCTTTCTACATGTTGTTCGTGATCGCACTGGCCGCCGCCCCGATGCTACTGCTCCTGCGCGCTTCACCGCGCAGCGGCCGTTGATCCAGCGACCAAGAACCATTGAGCTTCCAAACACACAGTCGTCCGCAGCGCTCGCCCGTTCCCGCCGATCTGCTTTCTTTGGCGTTGAAGTTGCGGACCGCCACAGAGGGGTGTCCGACACACTGGCCTATCGAACAGCTACGCTTAGCCTCATCCCGATCTGACGCCCGCGCGAGTAAGTGCCGAGGACCGCCGTGGCCTGTGCCGGCGGTGTCAAGGCGAAATCCAGATAACGCTTGTCGGTGAGGTTGCGGCTGAACACCGTCAAGCGCCACGGACCTGCTACCGGGCTTAGATCGGCATGTGCATCGATCAGCCCGAGGCCCTTTTGCTCCATGCGCAGATCGCTGTAGGCGCCCGCATTGAACTTCGAGCGGGCGAAGATCGAAACGCCGCCGCCGAGCTGATATTTGCCCGAACCTACCGGTCGAGCGTAGTCGAGGCTCGCTGAACCGGTCCATTTTGAGGCATATTGGGTCGGTTGACCGAGAGGTCCTGCGCCGAATTGGCGCACCCCATGGTGACGCCGGCATTCTGCCCACTCGAGCAGGCGGCGCCGTTGAAGTCGATATATTTCGCGTCGAGATAGCTGGATGCCCGCAAGAACCGGCGTTTTGATGCTGCCGTTGCGGTAATGGCGGGATGAACGCGGCACTGGGCGCTCTGGCTGACGGTTTTCGATGATCGAATGGGCATTTCAAGGTCGTTTCCGGGTTTCGGGGCAAACTCATACTGTGGCGACGCGTCGTTCGTGGAAGATCAGGCGATCGAAGTTATGGGCCAGATTGGCCAGGGTGAGTTTCGCCTCGGCCCGCTTGATGCCGATGGTACGGATGAACAGCCCGAACCGGTTTTTCTGATGCGCGAACACTCCTGAGCAACTGTGTTCATGCATTGCGATATTTGGTGTTGTTTTTGACCATAGCGTTGAGCGTGATGAGGAGCTTTCGCATGGTGGCGACGATCGCAAGCTTGAAAGGTTTGCCGGCGGCGCGCAGCCGGCTGGTTGTTGCGGCGAGGTCCCCTTTGCCTGAGCGCGCGATGGTGAGCGCTGCTAGGTAGAGGGAGCGTCTGACGCTTGGCCTGCCGCCCGAGCAGCGTCCAGGCCGGCAAGGGCTGCAACCTGTCGGCTGGAAAGGCGTCCGAGTTCGGGCATGCGCGCCAGAAGGCATGCAGCTACGATCGGCCCTACACCAGGTGCGGTGCGTAGCAATACCTCTCGTGCTGCCAGATCGGGTGAGGCAGCGATGACGGTGGCGATGGCTTTTTCGATCCGCAGTGCCAAAGCCTTGAGCCGGGCGACCTGGGTGACGATGAGGCGACGCATAGCGGTATCAGCAATGCTTTCGAGCTGGTTGCCTAGTTGGACCGCTTGGGCAACGGCGAGGTCGCGCAGGCGAACATGCTCGGCAAGCCGGATGGCTTGGGGGTCGTGAACATGGGGCGTCAGTTCGGCATGTAGCGCAGCAAGGCACCGTGCGATTAGTGCGGCATCTAGAGGATCGGTCTTGGCCAGTTGTCGCTCGGCGCGGGCAAAGCTACGCACCCGTGCCGGGTCCAGGAGATAGGCGACAAGCGCCAGTCTATGAAGCAGGATAGCAAGTTTGCGCTCGTAACCGCCCGACGCCTCAAAGCCGATCCGCAGGCAGGTGGTACCAGCAAGTCGGGTGAGCTTACGGCCGAGCATGGCAAGACCGGTCTTGTTGTTGGCGACGCGCCAAAGCGTTCCGGTCGGATGAAGGTGAATAACGAGTTCGTCCTTGGCAACATCGATGCCGACAAAGAGGTCTAGTTGTGACATAATCCGGTCTCCCAAGCTTGTCATGCGGGGTCCGTGGACACGGCCCCTGGCAACTGTCCGGGGTTTGGGAATACGGATGCGGCCCTGCTCAGGAACGGTCTTTGATGACCAGCCTGTTGAACGGCCTTACATCCGTCGCCTGAGCGGAGTGGCCACCCCGCTCAGGCACCTCCTGAATACACCATTTTCGACAGACAAGCCTGTCGAAGGATCGATCCTGGCCCGGATCGCGGACTTTGCGGCATTGGCGCGAGCGGTGGCCCTGGTCATCGGCTTCCCCTTGGGCTTGCGACGGTGGATACGACTGGTCAGCATGCGATCGGCCAACCCTGTTTCGTTCGTCCTGGAGCGGTATGCTGTGTCGGCCCAGACCTCGCTGCTGCTATTCTCTGCGATCACATGGCGTAACATGCGCCCATCGGCGTGGGCCGCCGATGTGACCTCTCCGGCGCGAATGAACCCGTACCGGCGGTCGATGCTGATATGGCTTTTATACCCGAATACAGGCAAGGCGATCATCGGCAGCGGCTTGCCATCCTTGTAGCGCACCTTCCCGCCGATCTTGAGCGTCCAGCGCGCATCTGTGTCCTTCTGTGCCGCTTTGGCCGGGGCATCGGGCCAGATATCCTGCGCCGACTTTCCATCTTTGATGGCTTGCCGCTCGTCATCGGTGTTGCGCTGCTTGGGCGCTGGCACCAGGCTGGCATCGATGATCTGATCCGACAAGGGGATGTAGCCCTTCTTGTGTAGTTGCCAGTCGAAGGCCTTCATCACCCGCTTGAGCGTCCCGGTCTCCGTCATCCGGTTGCGGAAGTGCCGGATGGTGTTCTCGTCGGGGGTGCGGTCACCCAACGCAAAACCCAGAAACCGCATCCAGCTCAGCCGGTCCCGGATCATATACTCCATTCGGGCATCGGACAGATTATGCTGGGCCTGCAAAATCAGAATCTTGAACATCGCAACAGGGTCAAACGGCGGACGGCCGCCCTTGCTGCCATCGCCATAGCCCAGCCCCTCGACCAGCCAGGCCCGGAAATATTCAAAGTCCACGGTCCGTTCCAGAACCTCAAGCGGATCGCCATGGCGACTCAGCATCTCAAGATGATCGTTCAGGCTGAAAAGCGACTTGGGGTCCATGGCTCATCACCTACAATGGCTACCCAATCAATGAATCACGAATGACTCAAATCCGCCAGGGTTCTTGCGGGTGTCCAGCTGCCTGTCAGATCGAGATACAGCCCTTCGCTCGGTTCTGCCTGCACTTCGACCTCGATACCCTGAGGCCGCGGCTTGCCGATATTCGAGACGATGAAAGCCAGGTTCTGCAGCACCGATTGCTGCAAGGAGGTGAAGGTTGTGCGGAATGCGGCCAACGAATATTGAACTCTGTTATTGAGCAGGCCGCCTTTCAAACCCCCTTCAAATGTAGAGGCGAATTCCGTTTAAAGGCTGCCTGCGCGGGGATGTTGCCCGTGTAAAGAAAGTCGAATCCGGCGACCTTGGCACCGCGTGCATATTTGAGATAGGCTTTCGTACGGGGTGCCAGCTCATATTGGACTATCGCCTACGGCTGCCAATGGCCCTCGCTGATCGAAAGTGAGCCGTAGGGGAAATCATGCACCGTTGACCGAAAGATCGCGCCGAACGCGGTGGCAAGCGCCGTAGTTCTGTAGGATTGCAATTCGGCGCGGTCGTGCCGACTGACCAGCCCTCTTCTGCGTATCGGAATAACGAACTCCGCCGCTGATGCTGAGGCGATCGACGATATGATAGGTCGCATCGACGAAGCAGGACAATGTGCGCGTGCCCTGATCGTAATTGGAGACGCGGCCGACGGGGGTTGCCGCCACCCCCGTTCTTCGGAAGCCGCCCAACGTGAATTCTTGGATCAGATCGATCGCAAGAGTATAGCGCTGATAATAGCCGCCGGCCGTTAAGTCCAGAGCACCATATCGGCCAGAGAAGCGTAGCTCCTGGCTGAACTGTCGATAATGCTGCCACAGCGCGTTGAAATAGGTTTGCGCATGATCGACGCCGTCGGTCCCGAACTGGACATCGGAATCGCTGTGCCGCCAGGCAGTCGTCGAACTCAATGTGCCGCCGAGCATCCGATAGGTGATGTCTGACTGATAGACTTCCGCGTCGAGCCGGGTGAATTCATTGGAGAAATAGGGGGCGACATTATAAGTCGCATAGCGTGTGTTTCGGTCGCCTGCGACGGGGTAGGGCAGAGTTCCGGCACCCAGGGGCTGCGCGACGGGCACGAAAGCGCTTCCCTTGTCATGGACACGGTCGATTTCGGCGTAGAGCAGGATTTCGAGATCATCTGCCGGGGCGAGGCGTAGCGAGGGACGTACCGCCCAATTGTGCGTGGAGGGTTCATGCGTTCCCTTGATGGGATTGTCGAGCCGCCCTTTGGCAAGATCCTGATATAGTCCGGCGACGCGTAATGACGCCCAGGATGCAAGTGGTGTCGTCAGCCCGCCCTGACTTTGAATCTCGTGATTATAGGCTTCGTAGGCGGCGACACCGTCGGCTGCGAATCTTGTGCCAGGCTTGACGGTCGTGGTGTTGATCGCGCCGACAGTCGCACTATTGCCGAAGGTCAGAACCTGGGGCCCCCGCAATATTTCCACACGCTCGACATCGAAAATCGGGATTCGGCCGTCCTGGTCGCGGCCAAAAGATACATTGTTGACGAACTTGCCAACCGATTGCTCGAACGATGCGTTGGCCTCTGATCCGAAGCCGCGTATGAAGGTATAAGGTTGTACCGCGCCATAGCTGATCTGGACATTTGACGTGATGGTGGCGAGATCAACCAGTGTGATGATGTTCTTATCGCGCAGCTTCGTGCCGGTTATCGCCGTCACAGAGGCCGAAACGTCTCGCAATGTCTCTGATCGCTTGCGCGCGGTCACGACGATATCATTGGGACCTGGAACCGCCCCGGAGCCCAGAGCCTGATCCCCCTTGGCGCCTACTGACCCGGACTGCGCCCAAGCGGGCGCAGTTGCGGTAAGGGCGATGACAGACGTCCTAGTCAGTGTCTTCGCACAGTGCAATAAAGAGCGGTGGTAAAGTCCGGCGCGATCGTCGCTGGGATTGTCGATGGGTTGAATCAGACTTTGTCTGCCAAAATGACGAACGACGCGCATTAAATTTCCTCCGAACTTGATCAGTCAGGCTTGATGCGAACTCAAACTCCTTACCAATCAAAACTTGTGCGACGGCATGCCCCCCCCGGAATGAGGTCACGTCCAAGACACCGAAAACCGTGAGCGCCTATTTAGCGGTCAAGCGAGCTCCGCCATCGAGGTCGATCGTCGTGGCATTCAGATAGGTGTTCTCCACAACGTGCCGAACAAGGCCGCCGAACTCCGAAGGATTTCCCATACGATGCGGAAAGAGGACCGTTTTCATGATCAATGACTCGACGACATGTTCGGGCAGGCCTGCCACGAGCGGAGTCGCGAACAAGCCAGGCGAGATGCTCACCACGCGAATTCCAAAAGCGGCAAGATCCCGCGCAATCGGCAGCGTCATTCCGATTATTCCGGCTTTGCTCGCGCTATAGGCTGCCTGCCCCATCTGGCCCTGAGTTGCTGCACCGGACGCCGTATTGATGATCACGCCGCGCTCACCGGTTTGCGGATCGGGGGCATTTTTCTCCATGTGGACCGCCGAGTGCCGGATTATATTGAAGGTTCCCGTCAGATTGACGGCAACTACCTTGTTCCACGTATCGAGCGGAAAGGGCTTTCCCTTGGAGAGCGTCTTGGCGGCATCGGCGACGCCGGCACAATTCACCGCAGCATGAATTTCTCCAAAGGCATCCATTCCCGCTTGCAGGCCCTGGATGACGCTATGCTCGTCGGCCACGTCTACACGAGCCGTGAGACAGCTGTCCCAAAGCTCTTTCTGGAGATCTTCCAGCCGAATCAGGTCCAGGTCGAACGCGATAATACGCGCGCCACCAGAGGCCAGTGCTCGACATGCTTCAAGTCCCAGACCCGACGCCGCGCCCGTGACAACAGCCACTTTACCTTCGAGTTTCATGAACGTCCCTATCCTTGTTCAGGCGGCGGCGCCGCCTTCCAATATCGTGATGCAGGCGACGGCTTCCTCGACTCCGACCAGTCCTCCGCCATTTTCCGCAAGGGCGATCCTGGCTCCCTCGACTTGCCTTGCCCCGGCTTCACCGCGCAGTTGCGTAACCAGTTCGAAGATTTGCGCGAGACCGGTAGCTGAAATTGGGTGCCCCTTGGACTCAAGGCCGCCCGACGGATTAACCGGGACGCGTCCACCGATCCGGGTAGCACCACTTTCGGCAAAGACACCGCCGTCGCCGAACGCGCAAAGGCCCAGATTTTCCGTCTGGATGATCTCGCCGATAGCCGTCGCATCATGGACCTCGACCACTGAAATATCTTCGGGGCCGACGCCGGCGCGTGCGTAAGCACGTTGAGCGGCCAGCGTGGTTATATGGTCGCTTGCCGCTTGCGGATCGCGGTCCGAACCGGTCTGGATGACCGTGGCGCGCACCAGTACAGCGCGTTTGGTGCTTATACCCATCCGCTTGAGACCCGCGCGTGTAACGACAATCGCGGCGGCAGCGCCGTCGGAGATCGGCGAGCACATCGGAAGGGTGAACGGATAGGTTATGGGTGGCGCGGCGAGGATGTCATCGACGCTATACGTGTCGCGAAATTGAGCGAGTTCGTTGTGCACCGAGTGGCCATGGTTCTTGGATGCCACCACGGCAAGCTGGCGCTGCGTCGTTCCGTATTGCAGCATATGTTGCCGCGCGAAGGCCGCATAGACGTCCATGAACATACTGTAGGGCCGCGGCGACGTAGAACCCTCTGGGGCCTCAATGCCTTCTCCCAACCCCATCAAGCGATCACGAATAGCAACATGGTCGGTCACATCGCAGGCGCTATCGAATGCCGACATCATCCGATCGCGATCCGGCGAGAAGAGCTTTTCCGTACCGAGCGCCAAGGCAACATCGGTCTCGCCTGCGCGCAATTGCGTAACGGCCAGGGCAAAAGCGCTGCTGCCGCTTGCGCAAGCATTCTCAACGTTGACGACCGGGATACCCTGTATGCCCATGTGGCGGAGGGCAACCTGCCCCCGGATCATATGCTGGCCTTCCATATGTCCTTGCGTCGCGTTGGCGAAGAAAGCTGCGCCGATTTCGGACTGGCTGATATCGGCGTCGGCCAGTGCTGCTCTGACCGCCAGCCCGCTCAAGTGACCAATGTCTGCTTCCGGCCGTCGACCAAACGGCGTCATGCCAACGCCTACTACAAAGATATCGTCCTGGGTACTCACGTCATTATCTCCCTTGTCCCAGCGTCCTGCCGGCGCCCGGAAACCTGCGTGTGGCGAAGTCCAAGCTGGAGCCGATTCAAGCCGCCTCACCGGCGACGTCATCTCACAATCCGATAAAAAACCATGGCCCGGCGCGGTGGGAGCCGCCTTCTCCAGTGCGGCACTAGGGGCCACCATAGAATTTGGTCCAATTCCTAGTCGTGACGGTCCATCACCGCGACGACTGGCAGCCTCTGCCGGTCTCGAGCTTACCATTGCACATCCGCCGCAATCACCACGAGGAATGCCTTGCCCGGCCTTTGAATTGGACCGTTCAGATAGCCGCGGCCTAAGCCCGATCATCGAGAATTCTCACGGCGGACATGCAGTGGGGCAGCTGATCTTCGGAGGCGAATGTGAAGACGATTGAATTTACGCGGGCGGAGATGGAGCGGCGTGTCGCGCGGTTCCAGGATCTTAAGCCGTTGCCGAACCAGCAGAATGAAGCGGTGCCGAGCGAGGCGATGGACACGATCTTCGCGCGCAAGATCCTGTCGGTGATCGGCCTGGAGAATGATGAGACGCCGGTCAGCCAGGGAGCGCTGATCCAGGGCGCGGGCGGTATGGCGATGGGTATCGGCGTGTGCCCTCCCGGCAATGGCCCGGACCTCCACGCGCATCTCAACACCTATGAGACCTTTACCGTTCTCAAGGGCCGTTTTGAGATTCGCTGGAACGATGACGGCAGCGAAAGCCTCATTCTCGAGCAGTTCGATACCATCTCGATCCCCCCGGGCGTCTGCCGTGCCTTCAAGAATATCAGCGACAGCGAAGGCATGCTGCAGGCGATCATCACCGGTGGCGTGCACGACATGAATGATATCGCATTCTCCCGCACCGTCGGCGAAAAGCTCGGCGGGCAGTTCCCCGATGCCCTCGACTATTTCAAGAAGGTCGGCTTCTCCTTCGATGCCAGCCGACACGATGCATAAGCGCAGTCGCGACAGGATTATCCAATGCTAGCAACCACGCGAGGCCTGCGCGGCATCGTCACATCGCCCCATCATGCAGCTAGTCAAGCTGGCCTCGATATCCTCCGCGACGGCGGCTCCGCCGTCGAAGCCGTGGTAGCGACCGCCGCTGCATTGGCCGTGGTTTACCCGCAGATGAATAGCATCGGCGGCGATGGATTTTGGCTCATCTCGCCTCCCGGTGGGGGAGCGCCGGTCGGAATCGAATCGGCTGGACGTGCCGGCCGTGCCGTATCTCTGGATTTATACGCGCGTCAGGGCATGTCCGAGATTCCACGGCGCGGGCCCCTCGCAGCCAACACGGTTGCGGGAACCGTCGCTGGATGGGCTCGCGCGTTGGAGGTCGACAACCGCGGGAGCAACGCCCTGCCGGTGAGGAGATTGCTGCGCGACGCGATTGATTATGCTGCACAGGGTGTCTCGATCGCCACATCTACTGCTCAGACCATTGCAGATAAGCTGGATGAATTGAGGGATCAGCACGGTTTCGCGGAAACATTCCTCCGAGGAAATCGGGCCCCGGCACCTGGAGCTGTCATAAAACAGCCTGCCCTCGCTGCGAGCCTCACACGGCTCGCGGATGACGGTCTGGACAGCTTCTACCGTGGCCCCTTGGCCAAGATCATCGCTGATGAAATGGAGGCCATCGGGACACCACTGTCGTTGTACGACCTCCAGAGCTTCAACGCAAATATTGTACAACCCTTGCGAGCGCGATATCAGGGCGCCGAGGTTTTTAACCTCCCCCCCAACTCAGGGGATAGCTTCGCTATTGATACTGGCGATCTACGGTCGCAGCGTAGCCCCGCAGGGTGATAGCTTCGCCCACCTTCATGGTCTCATCGAGGCGACAAAAAGGGCCTTTCGCGTTCGTGACACTCATGTCGGAGATCCTGAAGATCTGACGATTAACCTGCAGGCACTGCTCGACGACGACGCGGCGCTTGACGGCATCGCAAATGGGATCGATCCCAACCGCGCCGAGCCTTGGCCGCTAGCGCCATCTGGTGGAGATACTGTCTGGATGGGAGCGATCGATGACGACGGGCAGGCCGTCAGCATGATCCAGAGTACTTTCTTCGAATTTGGTTCAGGAATTGTGCTCAAGGACAGCGGCATCATCTGGCAAAACAGGGGCTCAAGCTTCCGGTTGGTAGAAGAAGGTATCAATCGACTTCGTCCCGGAGCACGGCCATTTCACACGCTCAATCCAGCTCTCGCTCGCTTCAGCGACGGACGACAGATGTGCTATGGCACCATGGGCGGAGAAGGGCAGCCTCAAACCCAGGCTACTGTATTCACCCGATATGCATCCTACGGCCAGGAACTGCAGCGAGCTGTCACTGCGCCGCGCTTCCTCCTCGGCCGAACATGGGGTGATCCAAGCACCACCCTGAAAGTCGAGAGCGATATTGGGGAAGAGGTGATTGCCGCGCTGGTGACGGCTGGACATGATCCGGTGCTTGTACCCGCACTCAACGAGATGATGGGACATGCGGGCGCCGTTGTACGACATCCTGATGGCCGCCTCGAAGGTGCGACCGACCCGCGAAGCGACGGAGCTGTCGCCGCGCTTTGACACTACGGATGCCTTTGTCATGGTAAATTGTATAGCAGGAGCATCAGGACGAGATTTGATTGGCGACGGACTGGATATGATAACGGAAAAGGTGAACAAGGCGGACTTCAACAGCCGGCGTGCGGATGCCCGCACGGCGCCTACTGGATATGGTCTTTTGCCTGCTGATCCCCTGCCTGCCACTGCACTGGATAATGAGTTTAATCTTGGCGCCTACATCAAACGCGCTAGGCAGGCGCGAAACATGCGTCTTCGAGACCTGGCCGATCAGGCGGGATGCTCGGAAAGCCTGATTTCCAAGTTGGAGAACAACAAGGCATCCGCCTCGGTTAGGTTGCTTACCCGCGTCTGCAGCGCGCTCAATATCACCGTCGGGGACCTATTCACCTGGGCGCAGCATGGTGATGAAGTGGTCAACCGGGCGGCAGACCGCGTGGAGAAGCGCTTTGCCGAAGACCACGGCCCCGCGATCTTCATGCAATATCTCGGGCCGCCCCGCCTCAGCCTTGAGGCATTCCTCCATGTCATCGAACCAGGCTGGTCTAGCGAGACCATGCAACACGAGGGCGAAGAAATCGGATATGTCATCGAAGGCTCGATAGAATTGCGGCTTAACGACGCTGAATATTCCATGTCCGCCGGTGACTCCTTCTCTTTCCAATCTGATACACCGCACGTCTATCGCAACACCTCAAGCGCCAACGCTCGGGTCATCATCGTGAATTCGCCGCCGTCGCTGTAAGATTGGTCGCTCGTGGAGTTTGTTACGGGACAGCGACGTCCGCCGACCCCCGCTCCATTCCTTCGCTTCATTGCCCTGCCGCCCATTGAATTAGACGGTTCGCGGCGCTGCAGCCAACACATGGCTACGCGCCAGGCGGTCTCGACGGAACGCGCCTGGAATTGACCCCTTCAATTTCGAGCAACCCGTGAACCCATTGTCTCTTGCCCGACGCCTCAAGCTTGATCCGTATATTCTTGCCATATTGTGCATGGTCGGCCTGGCGTCGCTCTTACCTGCTCGCGGCATTGCGACGGAAGGCTTGGGCTATCTGACGAAGATCGCGATCGGCTGTCTGTTTTTTCTGCACGGGGCACGATTGCCTCGCGAGACGGTCCTGGGCGGCTTGCGAAACTGGCGGCTGCATGTGGTAGTGCTGGCCTTCACATTCCTGATGTTCCCGATCATAGGTTTTGGAATAACGCACCTGCCGACGGTCGTGCTGCCTGCGGTATTTTCCTCGGGCATGCTCTTCCTAACCTGCCTGCCCTCGACGGTCCAATCGTCCATCGCTTTTACCTCGATCGCTCGGGGCAATATCGCCGGAGCCATAGTAAGCGCTTCGGCATCAAACCTTATCGGCATCTTCATCACCCCCCTGCTCGTCAGCTTCCTGATGGGTCAAAGCGGTGCCGAAGTCTCACTGGAGGCGGCAGGCCGGATCGTCATGCAGTTGCTGCTGCCTTTCATCGCCGGCCAGATCGCTCGCCTGTGGATGGCTGAATGGGCGGCAAGGCAGAAGAAGATGCTGGGCCTGTTTGATCGTGGGACCATCCTGCTTGTCGTCTATTCCGCCTTTAGCGAAGCTGTTGTCGGCGGCATTTGGCATACGATCAATGTGGCAGACTTCGGCCGACTGCTTCTCGTGTGTGTCGTGTTCCTTGCCGCTGTGCTCACGGTTACAACCTTGGCTGCCAGGTGGCTGGGTTTCGCTAAGGCTGACGAAATCGCCATCGTCTTCTGCGGCTCGAAGAAAAGCCTCGCTTCCGGCGTGCCCATGGCCGGCATTCTGTTTCCGGGGGCGGCTGTGGGAGTGGTCATACTTCCGCTGATGCTTTTCCATCAGGTGCAGCTGATGGCCTGCGCCATGCTCGCCCAGCGTTATGCAACCCGGTCAAAAGACGATCCAGCGCGGGCGAATACAGAAGTCGTAGTCTGAAAAGAACGCTGCGGCACGTTCTGCCGTCCGCAGCACAGCGCGGCTCGGCGATGCTGCAAGACAATCCTAGGAAAGGAATCCGTCATGACGAGCCTAAACGAGATGCTCGATCTCGGGATCATCAAGGTTCTAACGGATCACGGGCCTAACTAAAGTCTCCTTAGCTCCGTTCTTTGCTCTCTCCGACACAAGACTGGTTTCTTACTATGACCCTCGAACGCGCACTCCGCTCTGAAATCATTTACAACAAAGAGTCAGGGCCTGTCCTGATGACGGGAATCCAAGCATTGGTCCGTCTGCCGATGGCGCAAAGGCGTCTGGACCGGCACGCTGGGCTCAACACTGCGGGGCTTGTGTCGGGATACCGCGGATCTCCGCTTGGAGGATATGATCAACAGCTCTGGAAGGCCGAAAAGCTTCTTGCAGACCACGACGTCGTTTTCCAACCGGGCCTTAACGAAGATCTGGCCGCGACCGCCCTGTGGGGTGCGCAGATGCACCGCGCTTACGGCCCTGCCAAGGTCGACGGAATTTTCGGGATCTGGTACGGCAAGGGGCCGGGCGTAGATCGCACCGGAGATGTCTTTCGCAACGCCAACATATTCGGAACGTCCGCGCTTGGCGGTGTCCTTGTAGTAGCCGGTGACGACCACGCGGCGCAGTCTTCCACTTTTCCCCATCAAACTGACGGTATTTTTACGTCAACACATATTCCGATCCTGCAGCCGGCTGACGTTTCCGAGATTCTGAGCTTGGGCCTCGCGGGTATCGCACTATCGCGCTTCTCGGGATTGTGGGTCGCGCATAAGGCCATCACCGAAGTCGTCGAAACCGCATCAACGTTTACGCTGCCGCCGCCGCCGATCTTCGTGACTCCATCAGACAGCGTTCCCGCCCATGGACTGAACTGGGACCCTGGTCTCAAGTGGCCTGCTCAGCGTGCAGAACTGGAGCGCCGCCTGCTTGAAGAGCGCTTGCCCGCTGCTTTGGCGTGGGCTCGAGCAAACCGCCTGGATGCGCCCATCATTTCTAATCGACGGCGCAAGCTTTGCTTCGTCACCGTAGGGAAAGCGCATTTCGACTTGCTGCAAGCCTTTGACGATCTTGAATTGCGGCCGGCGGATCTGGGCGTTCTGGGGATCTCAGTCTACAAGGTCGCAATGAGCTGGCCGCTTGATACGGTCAGCCTAATGGCTTTCACCGAGCATTTCGAAGAAATCGTCATTGTCGAAGAAAAGCAGGGCATTGTCGAAACCCAGCTTAAGGAAGCACTCTATCACCATCCGGACAAGCGTCGACCTCGGATCAGTGGCAAAGCCAAGGCCGAAGGCGGGATGCTTCTCCCGGCGACCGGAGAGTTTTCTGCGGCACTAGTAGCATCCGCTGTGGTCGATAGGTTGGGTGACGCGGCAGGAGACCTCAGTCAGAAGCTGGCGGCCCTACGCGCCCGTACAACCAGCAATATCCTGGCCCTTCCTCCACGCAAGCCGTATTTCTGCGCCGGTTGCCCGCATAACAGTTCAACGAAAACGCCCGAAGGATCCGTGGCCGGCGCTGGTATCGGCTGTCACGGGATGGCGGTCTCGATGCCTTGGCTCAACACGCCGATCTTCAGCCAGATGGGCGGCGAGGGCATGCAATGGGTCGGTGCGCAGCCCTTCTCCAAACAGCAACACATTTTCCAAAATCTCGGAGATGGGACCTATCAACATTCCGGGCTCCTCGCGATCCGCGCGGCAGTTGCGGCCAACACACCGATCACGTTCAAGATCCTGTATAACGACGCCGTCGCGATGACGGGCGGCCAACCGGCGGAGGGGAATTTGAAGCCCGACGCCATCAGCCGGCAACTCGCAGCTGAAGGCGTTGGACATGTCCACTTGGTCAGCGACGATCCGGAGAAGTGGCAAGGCCTTTCCAGCCTAGCTGCCGGCACGCAGGTGCATCATCGAGATGCCCTCAACAACGTGCAGCGGGAACTGGCACTGAAACCCGGTGTCACGGCGATCATCTATGAACAGACCTGCGCGGCAGAAAAACGACGTCGGCGCAAGCGCAACCAGTTCCCGGACCCTGATCGCCGCCTATTCATCAATCCACGGGTTTGCGAGGGCTGTGGCGACTGCTCGGTTCAATCGAACTGCATAGCGGTGGAGCCTATCGAGACACCCTTCGGTCGTAAGCGCCGCATCAATCAGTCGAGCTGCAATAAGGATTTCTCGTGCGTGAAAGGATTTTGTCCGAGCTTTGTCGATATCGAAGGGCCCGTTCTGCGCAAACCCGACCTAAACTATGTCGAGCAACTCGAGCGAGAGAGATTTTCAGCTTTGCCGCTGCCGGACCGCGCGGGACTGTACGGCGTCTATACGATCTACATCAGCGGCATTGGGGGGCTGGGCGTTCTCACCGTCGGCGCCCTGCTCGGGGCCGCTGCCTATCTCGACGGGAATGAGGCAACCGTCCTCGACTTTACCGGGCTCTCGCAGAAGAACGGTGCTGTGGTCAGCCAGATCAAGCTCGCGCCCGCGGGCGAGCCCATTCACGCTACGCGGATCGGCGACGGCACGGCAGATCTGATGATCGCAGCGGATAATCTCGTCGCGGTCATGCCAGAAGGACAGCTGAAGTTTTCGGCGGGGCGCACTTCGGTCATCGTAAATGGCGACGAGGCACCGACCTCCGATGGCGTGATGGATCGCGATATGACGCTGCCTACCGCAACAATTTTGAAAAAGCTTGTAAGCGAGGCGAAGAGCGGCGGCGGATTCAGCCTCAGGTCCACGAGTATCGCAGAGGGTCTCTTTGGCGACGCGGTTGCGGCCAATGTGCTGTTGCTCGGATTCGCTTGGCAAAAAGGGCTCATTCCCCTTTCGCTCGAGGCAATTCACGGTGCGATCAGGGCCGGTGTGCAGGTCAAGCTCAATGAGCGCGCGTTCGCATGGGGGCGGCTCGCAGCCATCGATCTGGCTGAGGTCGAACGTCTCGCGCGTCTCGAACCGACCACAAAACCTGCAGAGTCGACAATCGAGCTGATCGACCGTCGGACAACCGACCTGATCGACTATCAAAACGAGGCTTACGCCGACCGCTACCGAACCCTCTTGGGCCGGCTGTCCTCGGCGGCGGCAAATCTCGGCGCCGATGGCGAAAAGCTTGTCCGCACGGTCGCTTTGCAGGCCTACCGCGTCATGGCATTCAAGGACGAATATGAAGTCGCCAGGCTCTATTCCGAACCCGCCTTCATGGCGACATTGTCCGCGCAGTTCGAGCGGACTGGAAAGATTGCCGTATGGCTGGCCCCGCCAATGCTGTCCCGAATGGATCCGAAGACAGGCCGTCCGGCCAAACGTAAATTTGGGCCTTGGGTATTCACTCTCTTCAGGCTACTGAGCCGGATGAAAGGCCTGCGTGGCGGCTGGGCGGATCCCTTCGGCTACACTTCGGAGCGCCGTATCGAACGCGAGCTGCGAGATTATTATCTGGCTTCCATGAACAGGGTAGCCGGCGAACTGGACGTCACCCGATTAAAAGCGGCCCAAGCCCTGGCCGAGTTGCCCGCATCCGTCCGGGGCTTTGGTCCGGTCAAAGAAGCTGCGCTGGACGCGATGCTGCAACGCCGGACAGTCCTTGAAGCGGAATATGAGGCTCTATCGCAGATCGACGGCGTGCGTTTGGCCAAGCAGGCATAGGAAGTGTATCGCCCGCCCGCATACCGAAACAGACATGGCGGGCCGGGCGACACCTCTTCCGGTTTGACGCGAGGCGATCAGTGCCCGCTGAACACGGGCTTCCGTCGCTCATTGAAGGCGGCGATTCCTTCTGCGCGATCGTGGCTGCTCGCGTAGCTCCGGTTGATCGCTTGCTCAAGGTCGAGCGCCTGAGAAAGCGATACGTCAAAAGCGCTGTTTGCAAGATTCTTCATGTGCCGAAGGCCAAGCGGGCTTTTGACGGCGATCTTCCGAGCCAACTGCTCAACAGCAACGAGGAGCTCTTGATCCGGGACGACCTCGTTGATCAGCTGAGCGAATATGGGATCGCCGGCGCTAATGAGGTCGGCGGTGAAGAACAGATATTTTGCGCGCGTCAAACCGAGTTTTCTTGGGAGGCGTACAGACGCACCCGCACCAGGCAGCAGACCGAAATTGGCGTGTCCGTCCGAGATCTTCGCTGTCTCGGCGGCGATGACGAGATCACAGCTTAGCAGCAGTTCCAGCCCCCCACCGATCGCGAGCCCATTAACGGCCGCGATGACCGGCTTCGACAGGCATTCGATGCGAAGCATGAGGGCGTTGATGTCGTGCAGGAATGCCTCGATCGCTGCGTTTCTCTTGTCGCCAGCCGGAAGCGCGCTTACGAACTTAAGGTCGGCCCCGGCGCAAAAGGCCCGCCCCGCTCCCGTAATGATTACGCACCGGATGTCCGGATCGTGTTCGGCTCGAGCAAGCGCAGCGGTCATTTCCACGATCAGGGCGGCGTTCACTGCGTTCAACTCGTCCGGCCGATTCAACGTGATGGTCGCCCAGCCATTTTCTTTGGCAAAAAGAATTGTCTCATCCATGATATTCTCCGTGACGGGCTACGCTGACCAAGCCCATTGCGAAAGCCCGAAGACAGCCGCGATTAGTGGAATCGCCAGACTGGGCGTGGGTCGCCACGAAGGTCCAATGCATTCCTGGAGATCAGCATTCCTGGCGAGCATGGGCCGCGGAAGCTGGCCGCTGGCCGCTGGCCGCTGACCGCTGCCCGCTGCCCGCTGCCCGCTGCCCGCTGCCAAGAGGCAAACGCATGCCCCGAACGCATGGAGTGCGATGACAATGAATTGGAGCAGATACCTCCATGAGGTTACGAGACACCAACCGCGCCCTGCGCGCTGCCGAGCAGCATCAGACAAAGGAATTCATATGACTGGAACAACTCGTGTCGTGATCGATGTAGATGCCATGGAATGGACGCCGTTCGGAATGGATGGGCTCGACATCAAGGTCCTGCGGATCAACGATAATTATAGTTATATCGACCTGTTTCGTGCCAAAGGCGGGATCATCGGTGGCGGCCATGTTCATATCGGTGAGGCCGAGATATATTTTCTCGAGGGTGAAGTCGAAACCATCGCCGGAGCCGCCGGCAAGGGCTATTGGGTGCACGAGCCCGCAGGGGCCATGCATCGTGCGTCGAAGTCCTTTGTCGGAGAGCGCACGCTCGTTGAATCGATTTCGCTGAATCACGTCAACGGCCCGATCGCCATGCTCAATCCGGATGGCACCGCCGGCGCAATCATGTTCGGACAATCACTGAAGGCAGCAATAACCGGTGACAGTAAACGGCTGTCCGGCGCTGACCTGACGGAGGCCATGTACCGGGAGGACTATGATTCCGGTATTGTAGATACGGCCGCCTTGGATTGGGCGCCTTCCGCATATGATGGCGTGAGCATCAAAGTGATGAAGGTTTATGAACATGGCCGCTTCACGGTTATCGTGAAGGCCGAGGACGGTGCAGTGATACCTATTCGGCGATATACGGCCCCAGCCGATTTCTTTATCTTATCGGGTTGCATTAAATTTGAGGATGGCGTCGAGGCTTCGTCCAACTTCTGGGTTTATGAACCGATGGGCGCTGCGGAAGGCGCCGTCACCCATATTGGCGAGACAGTCTATATTGCGACTTTTTTGGGCGCCGCCATTGATCTAGCCGCCGACGGCAGTGTCGAACGCGTCGTTGACGGCGATGCTATCCAACGCCTGTGGGATGAGGCAGCCCTGCAGCCTGACCGCCAATAAGCCGATGCGCAGCTCAGGCATTATGAGCTGCTATTATGTACTGATGCGCAGATGCCAGCCCATCAGTACATGTTCCTCTCAAGATACAGCAGTCGATTGCTGCGGCCTTTCACGGCCGCTGCGGCCTCGTTCAATTCTTCGGGCAGCCCCGCGTCAAATTGGGCGAGCGGCACTGTACAAACGCAGTCGCTCAAGAGCGAATTATGCCCTTTTTTCGGGCCAAGCCTGAAATCCAAAGAGCAAGGACGGCAATCCCGGTTATGAAAATGGGCTTCGGCAACGCCGCCGCTGGTCCTTTGAGCTCCAGCAAGCCTCCGAAGAATAGGGCATATGCGAACTGCACCACAAAGCCCGTCAGGGAGATAAGGAACAGCGGATGGGATAGCCGCGAGCGCATCAGAAGGGCCAGCGCCCCGAGAAAGCCGCCTCCTACGGCCATCGCAGAAAAAAGGTCGACCCAGCGCGGCAACGTCTGGAAGAGCGCTTGCTGTTCAACGCTCGCCTCATCCACAGCTGCTATGCGAAAGCGGATCTGCAAATAACAAAGATAACAACCAAGAAGATTCCATAATGCGAGGGCCGTAGATACACCGGTATACCACAGTGGATGCAGCAAGCCAGGACTGCGGAGCGCTCGTCGCTGGACATATTGTTGTCCCGATAAGCTGAATGCGCGACTTGATAGATGAGACACGGTCCCTGTGCCGATGCCGACAGGGTTTCCCACCGGCATCGCGTCAGCCATCAGAACTTAAAGCCGGCCGAAATTCCGTAGGTCGTTGGATCACTCGGCGCGATGAGCAGGAGCGCACCCGATGTGGTTAGCGCTGTGACGCGGATCGTGTTCTCGATATTCCGCACGAATCCCTGCATGGAAAAGCTGCCGTCGGGAAGGCTATATTTCACCGACAGGTCTGTCGTGGTATAACTTGGCGTCCGATATTGGCGGCCAAATGCCGGCGCGAGAATGAAATATTCTGAACTCATTCGGGTGCGCGCCGTCAACGCCAGATCGCCGATATTTCCTAAGGGTAATGTGTAGGTGTAGCTGGCTGAGACCACGTAGCGTGGCGCCCGGTCGAGAGCGCCCACGAAAATCGGGTGCCGTCCCAACGCCCAGGGGGAAATAGGAAGTGTAGGTGGCGTCGAGATAGCTTATCGATGCATCAATGCGGTTGCGCGGCGAAGGACGGATGACCGTCTTGAGTTCGAAGCCCCTAATACGCGCCTGAGCGGCATTGGTGACCTGCTGCTGCGGCAAGGGCGGCGTGCCGACAAATATTGTCGAACTGACATGAAGGTTCTTGTAATCGTACAGGAAGGCGCTCGCATTTACCCGAATGCGATCATCAAGGAATTGGTCTTCAGACCAACTTCATAGGAGGTCAGTGTCTCGGGCTCATAATAAAGCGCGCTGGGAGCCAGCGGGGCAAGACACCCGGGAGCGCCAGCGTCACACCCATTGTTGCCCCCCCCCGATTTATATCCTGTCGATATGCTGGCGTAGAGTAGTGATCGGCTGTTGAGGTCGTAGTCGGCCACGGCGCGCCAGGTCAGTTTGTTCGAGCTGGTGCGCGCATCATTCGCCGATGCGATGTCGGTAGCTGAATTGAAGATCGGTGCCTGTTGCCGGGTAGTTGTGCCAACGCGCGATTTTCTGTCGTCCGTATAGCGCGCGCCGATCGTCAGGCGGAGCGCTTCCAGCGGGCTGTAAGTGGCCTCGCCGAAAATGCCGATCGACAGGGATTTGGTGGGATTGTCGACAAAACCTGCAAAGGGCACGCCCGGGAGCAAATTGAGGAAAGCGGCCGTCAATTTCGTCTTTTCCAGGAAGAAATAGCTACCCGTCTGGAAGCGGAATGGACCCCCTTCGTTGTAAGCCAGCCATAATTCCTGGGACAGTTGCCGGTAATGGCCACGGCGGACGGACTCGGCTGACCGGCCGGCAAAGGCGGCGGTGAGCGCATCTTCTCTGAACCCGCGATACGAGCCCAGATAGGTCATTGCGATCGGGCCTGTTTGCCAGTTCAGTTCTCCATTGACGCCCGATCGAGGTTGTCCGTCCGAAAGTCGCTGGGTACCGCGAAATTGACGCGCCGCAACGTGCTCGAGGAGGCAGAGCTCCCGGTGTAAAGCGGGTCGGTATAGCTTGGCGCTCCCGCGGGCAGCGGAGCATAAAAGGCGTCGTCTCGCAGGCGGGAGCCAAAGTCGTTGCCTTTAATTGCGCTGTAATCCGTTCGAAGGAGCACCGTCAGATCGTGGCTAAGCGTAAACAACGCCTGCGCGCGCACCGATCTGTTATCCTTGAACGGACCGATATCGCGTTTCTGCCCTACGTTCTGAATGAAGTAGCTGTCCCGGTAGTCGTAAGAGCCAGCGAAACGCACCGCGAGAAAATCACTAACCGGAAAATTGACCGCACCCCTGCCTTGCCGCGTGTCATAAGTCCCTATCGTAACGTCCGCAGACATCTCGAACGTGTCGCCGGGCTTCTTCGTGATCACGTTGATCACGCCTGCGGTCGAGTTACGTCCATATAGGGTGCCTTGGGGGCCGCGCAGAATTTCGACGCGCTCCACATCGTAGAAGCTGATTTCCTGGGCCTGCGGACGCGCAATATAGATGCCGGTGACCAGGAAGGCCGCAGCCGGATCGCCTTTTGCAGTGTTGTCGCTGCTTGATACGCCGCGGATCGTTATCTGAAGGCCATTGTTGCGAACGATGGACAGGCTAAGCGTCTGTTCTTCCAGCCGCAGAGGATTAGTTACGCCGCTTTCGCTAAGCTCTTGCCCGCTGACAGCGCCAAGAGCGATCGGCGTTTTGGAGGCCAGCGACGACACACGCTGCGCCGTCACGACTATATCGCCGTCGTCAGGCCGGGTATCCTCGCTGTTCTGCTTATCGATCCCGGCGGGGCCGAAGACCTTGCCGTGCAAAGACCCAGATGCTGATGTCGCAAGCAGGGACGCCGCTAAATATTTTATCGAACGCGATATCATGGTCCCTCCGGTTGTCTGTCGTCTGCTGTTTACTGGCACGTCGTCCAAGGGCGGAGATCGCCAGCGCGCGTAGCTTCTGCTGCGGACAACAGACCGCGATCCTCGATCGTCGAAGCCTGGCAGTGGATTGCTTATCGGGACTTATGCGGTCGTTGCGTCCCGCCAGGTCAGGCCCGGCGGGACGCGTGCTCCGTGATGCTGAGTTTAGTAAGCAACCGACAGGGATAAGCTGAACATTTGGGGCCGGTTCGGAATCGCCCAAACTGGCGTGGCGACACCTGGTAGCCCCACGGGTCGCCTGTCGGTTGAAGCCACCAGTGCTCGCTTGTTGAAGACGTTGTCGATTCGGGCCTGCGCGGTCACCGACCCGAAGTTCACGCCCGCACGCAGATCAACCGTTGTGATGCTGTCGAGGAGCAAGTTATTGTTGGCAGGGTCTGCGGCGAAGGACGTCGGGTTTTTCGACTGATAGCGTAGCGACGCACCGACAGTGCCCTTTACCTCGTCCGAGAGCGGAAAGTCATAGTCCGCAGTCGACGATGCCGTCCAACGTGGCGTCAGCGGAAACCGATCTCCCGAGAAGGCAAAGATCGATGCCGATACTGCGGGATCCACCCGCTTCAGCCTCGCATTGGTATAACCACTGGTGAAGCTTAAACGGAGGCCGTCAAGCGGCCGCGCCGAAAGCTCAAACTCGAGGCCGTCAATGTCCGCGCTGCCGCCGTTAGTCTGATATTGCAGTCCGTTGGCCAAGCCTTGCAGCTGCACATTTTTCCAGTCGACGTGGAACACGGTCGCCGCCACATCGACCTTATTGTCGAGCACGCTGGCCTTGATACCGGCCTCATAGTTCCAGACCGTATCAGGATTGATCGTTTTGGGAATAGAGGCCGGCGGACTCGCGGTTGTGAGCGGGCCACCGGGTCGATATCCGCTCGCCGCGCGGATATAGGCACTGATCTTCTGGGTAGGCCTCCAGCGCAAGGTAGCAAGGTACGTCGCGACATTATCGGAGAAGTGGAAGGAGTCTGTCTTTGGCGTTTGCAGGCCCGCAAGAAGACCGACCCTTGTAGAGGTAATATCCTGTGAATTGTGGCTGTAACGGATGCCGCCCTGCGCATCCAAGTTATCCGTAAAATAGAAGGTGACATTGCCGTAAGCAGCATATTCTTTGTAGAGATCTAGCGTCCGCTGCGCGATCAAACCCACGGCATAAGGGACTGGAAGCGGCTGGCCGGTAAGCTTGTTTGCGAGTGCGATCGTTGGTCGAAAATCGAGATCATCGTGAGAATAGAAGCCGCCCACGATAAATTCGAACGATCCGATCCGCTCGGATACGAGTTGACTATCTGCCGTCCATTTTTTTAGATCACTAAAGAATTTGGCAGGAACGCCGGTATTTGCCGGAAGAGGAACTCCAAGCCTTGGTAAAATTGGAACATACACACCAGTATAATCGATATCGAGATTGGTATGCTGTTTCACGTAACTCACATTAGTGACAGACGTGACGCCGCCCAGATCATAATCGACCGTGCCACTAGCGATTTTGTAGTTGGTCCGGTTCCCTGGCTCATAGTAGCTATTATATTTATCTCGTCCATAGATTGGCGTAGTCGAGTTCGTGAGGTTGTCTTGCTGGGTGTAGCCATCTGCAATGACCTTTTGATACAGCCCCCAAAGGCTGATCTTGAGTTCAGGTGTGGGAGTCGCCAAGAGCGCTGCGCGCACACCATAAGCCTCACCTGTGTTGGCGTTTTTCTTTCCGGTACCCACATTGTCCGTCCAGCCGGCCTTGTTGGCGTAGCTTCCGGTAATGCGTAGCGCGAGCTTGTCGGCAACAAGCGGCGCATTGATCGAATTCTTGATCAAGTAACCCATGTTGCCACCATGGATCGCATTCACCTCACCGCGCGCGTTACCGCTGAATTCGGTGCTATCCGGCTCCACTGAAATCACACGGACAAGCCCTCCGATGTTGTTGGCGCCATAAAGCGTGCCTTGGGGCCCCTTAAGTACCTCGATGCGCGCAACATCGGTAAGATCGACATCAGGGTTGACGAAGGCACCAGATCCTGAAAACGCGCTCGTCGTCGTGCCCGCCTCGTCAAGATAAAAGGCCGCAGTCGCCGTGTTTTGCTGCGGGCCGGTATTCATTCCGCGCAGGATGACGGCGCCAAAGCCTGCCGTCCCGTTATCACGCTGTGAAAAGCCTGGAACAAAAGCCTGATAGTCCCGCATCGATGCGATACCCAGCGCTTCGAGTTTCTCGCTTGTCACAGCCGTAATCGCTGCGGGCACATCGCGCAGCTTCTGGTCGCGCTTCGACGCGGTCACAACAATGTCGCCGCCCGAATTGTCATCGGTCGCAGCGGGATCACCCGGCGAAGCACTCGGAACCTCGGCCGCTAAGTGGGCCGCCCCTGTCAAGCAGAAAGAAAACGCCGAAGCAAGCAACGTTAGTTTTATTTCTCGTTTCATAATTCCCCCTTCTAATATATTGAACTGTTAAGGCTTATTGCTACTTATAACAGTAAATATTGATTTTACGATTAATTAACCATCAACACTTTCAAATGTAACATCTTTAAATAGAATGTGATACTCGAACTCATTTTCTTATAACATTGCCAACCGAGAAATATTAAGCTGCGCTCAAGTCAAAAACTAATCCAATGCTTCTTCGTAATACCCCATTCGTCGTAGGAATGTGGGGCACTGCATCGCCGTAGGAGCATATCGCGGCGGCTGCCAAGACAGCCCGCCGAAAGCCGCTGGTCGCCCGTGAAAAATACTGAAGTCCGCAGGCATGGGTGAGTTTTGGCGGAATTTAAGCAATGGAATTTGCAAGGTTTCGGGCGGAATCGGGCAAAAAGCTTTCGATTTTGCGTGCCCGCGCACGTAGGGGCTTCCGCGGCGCATCGGGCTGTGATTCATTGCGCTGGCCGACACGACGAGGTTTGCCGATGCCGCCGAAGAAGCCCACCCCGCGCAATGACGAGTTGTTCCGCAGCCAGCTCGACAACACGATCGACATGGGGCACGCGCTGGTGAAATTGGCGCGCCTGATTGACTGGTCGCGGTTCGATGATGCGTATGGACGGTTCTATCACGAGAAAGGCCGTCCCGGCCTGTTGACGCGGTTGATGGCGGGCTTGCATCTGCTCAAGCATATGGAAGGTTTGTCGGACGAGGCTGTCTGCGCCCGCTGGGTCGAGAACCCTTACTTCCAGTATGTCTGCGGCGAGCAGTACTTCCGACACAAGCTGCCCCTGGATCGCTCGTCGATGACGCGCTGGCGCGGGCGGATCGGTGCCGACAAGCTCGAACTGCTGCTGGCCGAGACGCTGCGGATTGCGATGGAAACCTGGGCGATGCCGCCGCAGGCTTGTGAACGCGTGACGGTGGATACGACGGTGCAGACCAAGGCGGTTGCCCATCCCACCGACAGTCACCTGCTGATGCGCGGCATTGAATGGTTGAACCGGCTTGCCCGAAAGCACGGGCTCAAGCTGCGGCAGTCGTTCCTGCGCGTCGGGCGCCTGGCGCGGGGCGATGTCTCGAGGCTTATCCACGGTCGTGGGCACAAGCAGGCCATGCGTTGGGTGCGCAAGCTGCGGACTTGGCTGGGCCGGCTCGATCGCGATATCGGCCGCAAGATCGTCGGCAATGAGGAACTCGAGGCCGCCTTCGCCGTCGCGCGTGAGCGGGTGGCGAATATCCTCATCCAGACGGTGGGCAGCACAGACAAGCTCTACGCCTTGCGTGCGCCCGAGGTGGAATGCATCGCCAAGGGCAAGGCGAGGACGCGCTATGAGTTCGGGGTGAAGACATCGATCGCGGTCACCAACGCGCGCACCGGCGGCGGCCAGTTCATCGTCGGAATGCAAGCGTTGCCTGACAACCCCTATGACGGCCACACGCTCTCCGGGCAGATCGAGCAGGTCGAGCGCCTGACCGGCATCACCGTTGAGCGGGCCTACGTCGATCGCGGCTACAAGGGGCATAAGCATGGCGGAAAGGCCAAGGTCTACATCGCCCACACCCGCGGCATCGCCTCACCTACGATCAAGCGCGAACTCAGACGCCGGAATGCCATCGAGCCGATCATCGGCCACACAAAGTCCGATGGTTTGCTCGAACGCAATCACCTTGCCGGTGCCACCGGCGATGCCATAAACGCCATCCTGGTCGCCGCCGGACATAATCTGAGGCTGCTCGCCGCATGGCTGACCGCGCTTTTGCGCGCTCTGCTCACGGCTTGGCTTCCCGCAGCTTCCAGGGAAATGGCCCTTGCCTCAAGCTCCAGGGCAGATCAGCGGTCCAATCTATCCTAATCCAAAACGCAAATCGCGTTCTTCACGGCCGACCCGCTATTATTGTGTCCAGCGGTTGTCCCCAAATGAATGCACAAGACGGATGCAGAATTGTTCTCCAGCGCGTAGACGCGCGCGCCGCATGCGCTAAGCGATCGCGAAGCTGACGTCCGGGTAACAGGTCTGATTGATAAATGCGCGAGCTGCAACGCTTGGCCGCCAGTTGGCACGAATTGCCAAGGACATAGGCTGCGGCTGCCAGAGATCGAGATAATCAAGCACCGCAAGCTCACCGTCTGCCGTAGCGATTTTAGGCGATATAGTAGCAACGCCGACTGCATCGGATGTTAAAACAAGGTTCCGCATAATTGGGCAGTAATCGACAACGTGCACAAAATGCTGGGAGCTGAGCCCGCGAGCCTCATACACCTCGCGAATAACTGCCGCATATGGCATGGCACTCGACGGACAGACCATTTCATATTGAGCCAGATCGACCAATGTGACGTTGGCGTTCGTCAGTAGCGGATGCCCCCGCCGCACGAACATTACTGGCTGGAGGTCACCAACCGGATAGCACTTGAATTCTTCCGGATCGTTGAAAAGCTTTGTGGAGCCTAGCGCCACGTCGATGCCCCGGTTGCGCAGTTGCTGAACGACACGCTCCTGGCTTGCCGCACCGATCTTGAACCGGACGCTGGGATAACGTGACCGCAACGTCGCAAGGGGATCGACGAGGCGCCATTCGAGTGAGGCTGGATAAATGCCAATCCGCAAGACTTCGGTAGTTTTTTCAGTTGCTCGCCGCGGACGGCCTACCAGATCCTGAGCATCTTCGAGCAAACGGGTTGCCCGTTCCAGGAAGTCCTGTCCGTCCTCGGTAGGCAATGCGCCACGGGACGTACGCAGGAAGATCGGGTAACCAAGCTCGCGCTCCAGGTCCGCAACGCTTTTCGTTACCGCAGACTGGGTCACGCCGACGACTTCTGCGGCCCCGGTGAAAGAACCTTTTCGACCTACAGCGACAACATGCTTCAGACGATGATCCAGCATAGGTACTCCAATCGAAAGCCCGCGCAGGCGGCTTTGTTACAGATGCTTTCGCAACGGCTTGGACTGGAGAAACCTGCCCCCAAGGCGTCGCTTGGCATATCTTGCAAGATAATTTCTTATAATTCAAGTTTCTTGAATTTATGCCTTAAGCTGCTTCCGTTGCGTTTTATTCCTCGGGCGCATGCCGGCTGCAAATCGGGAATTGGACAAGTCTTTTGGGTCGAGCCATGCTCTTTCGTTAAAGAGCATGGAGTTCTAAAACGATGGATACCGCGAGAACGTTGATTGATACGAACGCCATGGAATGGGCTGATACGGGCATCGCGAACGGTCAGGTGAAGCTTCTGAAAATGTACGACGACTTTAGCTACATCGATCTCTATCGCATCCAGACAAGTGGCGTCGCCCCAGCCCATGTTCACCTCGGCCCAACCGAAGTTCTGTTCCTATCGGGCGCCGTCGAGACCATTGCGGGCAAAGCGGGTCGAGGCTTTTGGGTACTTGAGCCCGGCGGCGCGATGCACAGAGCAACCCAAATTCTCGAACCCGGTGTTGTTCTCAATCACACGAGTGGCCCGCTGGCGATGCTCGGCGTAGACGGTACCGTCCCGATGCTCCTCTACGGCCAGTCACTTAGGGCAACCCTCAGCGGAAAGATTCACACTCTCAAGGGCCGCGAATTGACAAACGAACTTTTTCCGGAGGACTATGATTCCGGGATAACAGACATGGAGCAACTCGAATGGAAGCCCTCGGGATACCCGGGTGTCGATATCAGGATACTGCGCGTTTTCGACAACGGCCATTTTACTATCATGATAAAGGCCGAAGACGGCTCAAAAATTCCAGCTCGCCATTACACCGCGCCGACTGATTTTTTCGTGATGTCAGGAGGCATTCGCTTCGGGGATGGCGCTGAAGCACGGGCAGATTACTGGATCTATGAGCCGACAGGGCGCATCGAGAGTGCCATGACACATGTTGGAGAGACCATCTATCTAGCGACATGCACGGGTGCTTTTCTGGATCTAGCTAACGACGGCACATCGATCGAACGAGTTGTGGACGGTCACACGATACACAAACTCGCTGCCTAATTGGGAACCCGTGCTGGGACTATCCGAGGGGCTTCGTAAAAACCCTATTCAAAGTGAGGACGGCCGTCAGCGCCCGGGCGAGGTTAGCGTCGTTAACCGAGACATGAATGGAGCGGTCAATTCGCCGCCCAGCATGACGGACAGCGCGCTTGCGCCATCGAAGGCGGCGTTGGGCGCCTTGATCCAGTCACAGCCGCGCTGCGGCTCCTGAAAGATGATTCGCAAGGCTTTGTGGATGCCCATGAGGTTGGACATGCGCGCAAGGCCGTCACGCGAGATGCGGCCTGGCCCTTCAGCCTTCCAGCGACGAAAGCTGCGCAAAGGCATATCGGTCAGCATAGCGGCCTGCTCGTCCGTGATGCCCCAATTGGCGAAAAGATTGAGGGCCGCGCGAAACATCGCGCCGCTTTCATCCTGCGTGACAGGCACAGGCCGGAACAGCGCCGGGACTGTCTCGACAGGTTGCAACATGCTCATGATAGCTCCACCTGGCATCATATAGGAAATAAGTGCCATTTGGCAAGATTCAGGTTCACTTGCTGCTCTCGTCGAGCAATATCGGTGAATTTCGACAGGCTGGATCGAAAAACCGCTGCCGAACTGGTGAACGAGACGGGCGAACGCGGTGACCATGACATGCGCCAGAAGAGCGTTCGGCAAGGCTAACCTAAGCAATCGATGTCGCAGTCAAATCAGCGACTTACGAACTCGCACGGGCATGAATAACACGATTTGGATTCGTGGAAAAGGCTGGACGTGAATGGACAGGGCGGTTCGGGTCCTTACGAGCATCGCACTGGTTAGGGCTTGTTGCAAATATGACTTCAAATTTCGGACAAGTAGGCGAGCTGCAGTCCATATATCAGTGACTTCTCGAACCCGCTGAGAGGCTCCGCCAACATGGAGCGGCGAACCTAGTTGCAATTGGCGCGCCTGTCTGCGCCCACCCGCGCACAGGTCTCATCAACCCAGAATGGTCAGCGGATCTTCGACCAGTTCTCGGAAAGCCTTCATGAACTGCGCGGCTATGGCACCATCAATTGCCCGGTGGTCGAAGCTGGCGGTGGCGGCCATTATGGTGGCGAGCCTGATTTCTCCATTCACGTTCCAGGGCTGCTGGATGCCCGCCGCCGTGCCTAGGATCAGCGCTTGCGGCGGATTGATGACCGGGACCATCTCGTCGATACCGAACATACCGAGGTTGGACAGCGAGGCCGTGCCGCCCTGGTAGCCTTTGGGCGCAAGCTTTCCGTCCCGGGCCTTGGCGGCCATCTCCTGCGCCAGCCGCGCAATGGCGGAGAGCGAGAGAGTATCGACGCCCCTTACCACCGGTGTGACCAAGCCGCCATTGATCGCGACCGCCATCGCAATATCAACGCGGGAGAAGCGGTGCAGCACGTCGCCGCCAAACTGGACATTGGCGTCCGGCACCTGAACGAGCGCCATCGCCAGCGCCTTCATCAACATGTCGTTGACCGAAAGCTTGATGCCCCGGCTTGCGAGGCCCGCGTTCAATTCTGCCCGTAGCTTGAGCAGCGGATCGAGATTGCAGCGCGCGGTGAGATAGAAGTGCGGCACAGTCTGATTGGATTCGGTGAGGCGACGCGCGATGGTCTTGCGCATGCCGGACAGCTTGACCGTTTCGACCGGCACGCCCTCCGGCGGTGAGGCAATGACGATGGCTGGCGCGAGCGCGAGCGGGGCCGGCGCTGCGGCACTAGGCGCGGCGATGCTCGCGGGCAAGGCAAGGTCGGCGCGCACGATCCGGCCATGCGGTCCGCTCCCGGTGATCGTCGCAAGATCGATCCCCTTGGCATCCGCTACCCGCGCGGCAAGCGGGCTCACCTTTACCTTGTCCGCGAACCGCGCGCGCGGAAATGCCGCGTGGGCCATGTCCTTGGAGACAGGCGCCGTTCCCAGACGCGGCGGCGAAGGCGATTCCTCGACCAGCCCGGATATGGTGGTCATGGCTTCCTCCAGCACAGCTCCAGGAGTAACAGCCGCGCCCTTCTCCGTCAGCAGCGCCAGCACGGTGCCGACCGCCACGTCCTCGCTGCCGTCGGGAACGAGGATCCGCGACACCACGCCTTCCTCGCTCGCCTCGAACTCCATCGTAGCCTTATCGGTCTCGATCTCGGCGACGAGGTCGCCCGCCTTGACGGTGTCGCCCGGCCTCACCAACCATTTGGCGAGCGTGCCCTTCTCCATGGTCGGCGAGAGCGCGGGCATCTTCAGTTCGGTCGCCATGTCAGTTACCCAGAAAGAGTTCGGCGGCGGCTTCGACGATGGCGTCGGCGTCCAACCGATAGGTACGGTAGAGGTCGGGCAGATCGCCAGTCTGGCCAAAGCGATCGGTACCAAGCGGGGACACGCGCATCCCCTTGACGCCGCCAAGCCAGGACAGCGCGCCGGGCGAACCGTCCAGTATCGTCACGAGGCCCGCTCCGGGAGCCAGGGCGGACAGCAGGATGTCGGCATGGCAAGGCTGGGTCGCCTCCCCTGTCCAGCGCCCTGCCCTGCTCTGCGACCAGCCACGATGCAGCATGTCCGGCGAGGTAACGTTGAGGAGGCCTAGGCCGGGCATATCGTCCGCCAACTCTTCCCACGCCGCCAACGCTTCGGGCGCAACAACGCCGGAAAATACGATCGCAGCCTCGGCATTGGCAACCGGCTTCCTGAGCCAGTAACCACCTTTCAGCGCGTCCGCTTTCCAGCCATCGTCGCCGCGCTTTTCCTGTGTTATTGATCGCGTGGAGAGGCGAAGATAGACCGAACTGCCCTCTTTCCGCTGCATGGTATCGAACGCATATTCCATGAACAGCGCCACCTCGTCTGCCCAGGCCGGGTCAAAGCTGGTGAGATTGGGCTGGCCCATGCCGATGAGCGGCGTGTTGATCGACTGGTGCGCGCCCCCTTCCGCCGCCAAGGTGATGCCCGACGGCGTCCCGACGAGCAGGAAACGGCTGTCGGAATAGCAGCCATAATTGAGCGCATCGAGGCCGCGCGCGATGAACGGATCATATACTGTGCCGACCGGCAATAGGCGCGTGCCGAAGTGCGGCGCGGCCAGCCCGAGCGATGTCAGCATCAGGAAGAAGTTGTTTTCGGCGATGCCCAGTTCGATATGCTGGCCCGCCGCATGTTGCGCCCATTTCTGCGCGGAAGGAATTTTCGCCTTATGGAACACATCGGCCAGTTCCTGCCGGCGAAACAGCCCGCGCTGGTTGACGAAGGCGCCCAGATTGGTGGTCTGGGTGACATCGGGCGCAGTGGTAACGATGCGATCTGCGAGCTCGTGGCCTGATTTCGCCAGATCGAGCAATATGCGCCCGAACGTGGACTGGGTCGACTGCTCCTCGCCCTCGGGCGCAGGGATAGCCGGCACAGGGACAGGTCGCCCCATCTGCTCCGCCTTTTGACAGGCGACCGGACTATTGTCGACAAAGGCTTGCAATTGGGTGGCGACATTATCGCCAAGGCCGCCCCATTTCGCCCACTCCTTTCCTTCCGGCACGCCCATGGCCGCACGAAACTGCTCCATCTGCGCTACGTTCATCATGCCGGAATGATTGTCCTTGTGCCCGGCGAGCGGGGTGCCAAAGCCTTTCACCGTATAGGCGATGAACAGCGTAGGCTTGTCGTCGTTGGCGCCTTCGAAGGCATCGACCAGGCTCTCGATACAATGGCCGCCCAAATTGACCATCAGCGCGGCAAGGCCATCATCGTCGAAGCTGTCGATCAGCGTTTTGACGTTGGATTTCGTTCCGATGTCGCTGATTATGCGGCTGCGCCAGGCTGCACCGCCCTGATAGGTAAGTGCGGCATAATCCGCGTTCGGGCAGTTATCGATCCACTCCTGCAGGCTTTTGCCTCCGGGGCGCATGAATGCGTCTTGCTGGCGCTTGCCATATTTCAGCGTGATCACGCGCCAGCCGCAGGTTTCGAAAATGTCATCGAAGCGGCGAAACATGCGGTCGGCGGTCGTGTTGTCGAGCGACTGGCGGTTGTAATCGACAACCCACCAGCAATTGCGCAGGTCGTGCTTGTATCCCTCGATCAGGCATTCGTAGATATTGCCCTCGTCCAGTTCCGCATCGCCCATCAGCGCGATCATACGGCCGGCATCCTCTTCACGCACCTGGCCATGCGCGATCAGATAATCCTGCACGAGCGAGGTGAAGGCCGTGACGGCAACACCCAGGCCGACCGATCCGGTCGAAAAATCCACCGGGATCTTGTCCTTGGTGCGGCTTGGATAGCTTTGCACCCCACCAAGTCCGCGGAACGCCTCCATCCGCTCCAGCGCCTGATTCCCCAGCAGGTAATGGATCGCATGCAGCACTGGCCCGGCGTGGGGCTTCACCGCAACCTTGTCCTGCGGGCGCAACGCATGGAAGTAGAGCGCCGCCATGATCGCCGTCATCGACGAACAACTTGCCTGATGCCCGCCGACTTTCAGCCCGTCGCGCTTGGGACGAAGATGGTTGGCGCTATGGATAGTCCAGGAGGATAGCCAGCGAAGGCGTGTTTCCAGGATGTCCAAAGTGTCGATAATGGTGCGCCGGTCGGACGTCATCGTAGCCAAGAACCTGCTCCTCGAATGTTTGATAGCTAGATACTCGCACTGCACCCGGCATGTCCTTGCGTATTCCGCTACTTCAAGCTTATTTTGTGGCAGAATCATTCCTTTTTGCCGTAGATCTGAGATAGTATATGCCACCCGCCCCTGACCTGGATTTGATCGACAAAAAAATTCTGCAGGTGGTGCAGAGTAATGGGCGAGTCACCAATCAGGAGTTATCGGAGAAGATTGGCCTCTCCCCGTCTCCTTGCCTCAGACGGCTCAAGCACCTCGAAGGAAACGGCACCATTTCCAACTATGTGGCGCTGGTCGACCCACACGCCCTAGGGCTGGCTGTGACGGCGTTCGTGCGTGTCCGGCTCGACCAGCAGGACGACCGTCACCTCGCCATTTTCGAGGCCGCCGTCGCCGATTTCCCCGAGGTCATGGAATGCTATCTGATGACCGGCGATGCGGACTATCAACTTCGGATTCTGGTCGCCTCACTCAACGCCTTCGAGGACTTCCTGCGATCCAAACTCACAAAAATAGAAGGCGTGGCCCAGGTCACCACCAGCTTCGCGCTGCGGCCGGTGGTCTATAAAACTGAGCTGCCGATATAGCGGCTTCACCGCCACAGGCTGGCGACCCAGGTTCAGGTGCCGATCGGATGGAGAGACGACACCGTCACCACTGCTCCGGACCAGCGCACCCTACTGCCCCCATGAGATCGATGCAGGGACAGGCGTCCCGGACCATTGACGCGCCGTCTTATCTGCGAAAGCCTGATAAGTTCGCGGCTCATGGCCGATGAGCGAGGCTAGGCGATCGATTTCCTCGCGGCTCGCAATGTTGTCGTCGCGTTGCCAGCCTTCATACGTTTTGCAGAGGTCGTAGGCCCAGTGCTCGGGAAGTCCGGTGGACTCGAGATAGGCTTCCACGCGCTTCATCTCGTCATGGCCGGCATGATAGACCGGCTCTCCCAGAACTTTGAACCAAAGCTCCGCTGAGGCCGCGCCGCTAAATGATTCACTGCCGTTTATGGTGTAACAGTCTCCGGTGTTGCCGTTTTCGAAGCAAGCGACCGCAGCATCGGCGACATCGCGGACATCGACGCGCGACACGCCAAAGTCACCGAACGCCGAGTCATAGACTCCACGCCGTCCGATATTCTAGCGCTAGCGTTCGTCGTTCTAGAAATAACAGTTCGGCCTCAGGATGGTGTAGGCCCGGAGGGCAATCTCTGCCGGCCACATTCCGCCGCAATGCCCCACCCCGATGAGCGTGCTATCCACGCCTCTGGCCGTCATCATGACAATATTGCCCGGCCGTGTCTTGGACGCGATCGATCGTGTCTTGGACGCGATCGAAACCGCATTCAAGCCCTTGAAGCAGAGCGTATCCTGCGGCGGAAATATCAGGAAAACACCATCGGCGGCACGCATTTCCTCCTGAAGGACGGAAATGCAATCAAGGTGACCTATCACCGCCGTCTGCCCGGCGGGCATGGCGCTGTCCGCGTACCGCGTACGGCGTAAGCACGCGAACGCCGGCGCTCTTCGCCACAAGGTCTTCGGCGACACACGATCCAACATGTTTGCGGCCACCCTCGACAAATATTCGCATCTGGGGGTCCTTTAATATCTGATCAGACAAATGCACCGGAAGCCCTGTGACATCATTCATCATTCGAAACTTTTCATTATCGCATCGGTCGCGGCGAGCCTTCATCAGTACGCGCTTGCGCACCGCGCCGCCCATGCCTTGAGAAATCCCTCATTGCCGCGTCGAGTGAACTCGTCGTGGGGCAATTTCCAAAGCGAGTCCGGAAGGTCCATACCCCAGCGCCCATCGTCGGAGAAAACTTCGAGGTCATACTAGCCGTTGAACCCGCCGCGCTCCAGCGCATGAAGCATTGCCGGTATGTCCATTGCACCTTCGCCGCTTAACAGGCGGTCAGCGGAACTGCGGGGCATCCGCCAATCATTGTGTTGGACGCCGAACGTGCGCGCGCCGGCGCGCTCGGTGTATTCCAACAGATTTTCCTGATCCCACAGGTGATAGAAGTCGTAGCAAAAGCCGATCCCGGGCTCACTCACCTCGTCGAGGACATCCATTGTCTCCGGGATGGTTCGCACGAAGGAGAAATTGAACTCGAAGTTACGACTGGTTTCCAGCGCCAAGCGGGTGCCAAGTTCGGTCGCCAGCCTGCCCGCTTCTCGCAAGCTCTCAACGCGATTTTGCGCGCATCCGGAAGGGCGTACCCCTCGACCGAGCGGGTTATGACGACGATGCAGCCCGGTTTGAAGGGCGCCATCCGCCTAATGCTCTGCAGCATGAGCTCAAGCCGTCCGTCGGGATCATTGGAGCCTGGAATAATATAATAGGGCTGCAACGGCAGCGGCGGGATGTTCGTGGGAAGGCATATGGTCGCCGCAAGGCCACTCCCGCGCAGCGCCGCGACCTGCTGTTCTTTGTCGCCATCGCGCAGCTTGGACTCAATGATTGCGATCCCGGTGGCAGCCGTTACGGGGATCAGGTCCAGGTCTTCCTCAAAGGTAGTATGTGGCAACGACAGCTGGCAGAACGATAGCAAGTGAAGGTCGGACACCGCTCATCCTTACATTGAAAGCAATTCGGGTATCGTTTGCGCCAATCGGGGCTGGCGCCGTGCACGAGCCCACTCGAACGAGAGCATGTCAAAGAGGCAGCGAAGGCTGGTCCCGAGGGCGCAGCCACAGGCTGGAAGGCTCGCCCGGCGACACCATCGCATCATACATTTTCTGTGCCTCGGCATCGGCCAAGCCCATGCCGCCGGACACGGTCAACCCTTCATCGACATGGAGATTTTGTCCGGTGCGGTTTGAAGCATCGTCCGAAGCCAGGAAGAGCGCCGCCGAAGCGATGTCCTCGGGAAGGGATATCCTCTCCCACTTCCTCTATTTTTCTGTCCGGCTCGCCCTACAGGTGGGTCGATGCCGCGCTGAACGTGTCTGCGTTGGACCACGAGAGATACGGGCGCGCTCAAGCGACCTCGGATCCCGCGCTTACATTAGCATCTACAAATCTTTAACGCCCTCACACCGGCCGGGATTACAGATCGGCGAGGGGCATGGCCAAGCGCCGACGGCGCAGCATGCTTCCACTGGTTATTATTGCAGGCTTTTTCTAATCGGGCCTTAGGTCGAGCGCAATTCTTGAGTGCGGCTTGCCACATCAAAACCAGTCGGCAGGGTCTTCCTGTTGCTCGATCCTAGTTCGGAGCCCGACCATCCGCAACTCGTCACCAAGCTTGAGAGGAGAAACATACTGTGGACTGATTTTGTCAATACCGGCATATGTAATTGATTGCATATGTCTCTAAAATAGGAAACATGGGACACCCGCTGATAGTGCTGTGTGCAAAAATTCCTGCGGCTTGAACCTCGATATGGCCCGCCTGTACTGAGGGCGTCGCTATGGCCGTGTTTGATCAGCGCTTCTGTCGGGTACGTTTCACGGCTGCTTGAGCCCGGCTGATGCCTTCGCCACACCAGATTATCTGGGCGTCGCGGATCGCCAAAGCGTGCTCGTACACAGAGCGGATACCCATCATGCGAGCTCGGTCCGAATGATCTGCCCATGGCGATTTCCACACGCCCAGCCAACGCTCCTCGAGCTTGAGCTTTTCTTGCATGCACTGATCGCGATAGGCAGTCAGCGCATGCGTCACCGCCGATCGGCCGAGCAGTTCGAGATTATAGGCGATCAGCTTGATCTCATCCTGCGTCAGCGTCGACCGGGGTTCTAGCAACCAGGTGTGAAGACGCTCTACGCCTGATTGAGAAATCTCATATGTTTTCTTGTTAGGTCGCCCGCTCTGAACGATCCAGGTGCCGGTGATATCTCCACGCTCTTCAAGGGTGGAGAGGGCAGGATAAATCTGGCTATGCTTGACGGGCCACATCAGCGAGACCGGCTCAGCCAATATGGCCGTGATCTCATAGCCCGAGAGCGAGTCCCGGTTTGCGAGCAGGGAGAGCAGTAGCATCTCGAGTGTGCCCGATACCCGTCTGCCTGCCATCCGCTTTCCATGCTCCTGTTTAAAAATCACATTAGCCCGATAACGACATATGTCGAGCGCCATCTGTCCTATTTGCTGTGGACTGACGCGGAACGCCGATCGGTCCAGAAAATGGCGATCCTGCTTCGATTGATTCGTCTCCCGCCCGGGTCTGGCGGTCGAAAGGGAGCAGCAAAAGCCTACAGATGTTCAAGCAAATGCATCGGAATAGAACAGCGATGGAATATAATAGATGAAACTGTTGAGCTTTGACGGTGGCAGCGGCCCCAGACTCGGCCTTATTGCTCAGGACGAAAGCATCATCGACCTGGCTGACGACGGACGCGCTGAATTTGCTTCCATGCAGGCCCTGATCGAGGCGGGAGAGTCCGCATGGGACGCGGCACGCACCGTAGCGGCGAGCGGACGCACAGGCCTCGATCCCAGCAGCATAACATGGCTTTCACCGCTGCCTCGCCCCATTCAAATGCGGGATTTCCTTGTGTTCGAGGTCCATATGCAGGGCGCCGTATGGAACGGCGCCAAGTTGCGTGAACAGCTTGGCGTTGGGCCTCAGGCGCCGTCCACGCCACCGCCAGTTCCGCACATCTGGTATCAGCAGCCCATTTATTACAAGTGCAACCGCTTTGCAGTGGTTGGCCCGGACACGGTGACGAACTGGCCCTCCTACTCCAAGGTCGCCGATTATGAGTTGGAACTTGCATGCGTTATCGGTCGGGGCGGTCGCGACATCCCGGTTGGCGAGGCGCACAAGCACATTTTTGGATATACGATCTTCAACGACCTGACAGCGCGCGATGCCCAGTTCAAGGAAATGCAGGGGCCGCTGGGACCAGCCAAGGGCAAGGATTTCGACGGCGCGAACATCCTTGGTCCCGTCATCGTCACGGCGGACGAGATTGATGCCGGGTCGCTCGCCATGCGAGCATTTGTGAACGACGAACTGTGGAGCGAAGGCAATAGCAGCACGATGCATTGGTCCTTTCCGGATATTATCGCGCATGTCAGCCAGTCGGAAACATTGCACCCCGGAGAAGTTCTGGGATCCGGCACTGTCGGCAATGGTTGCGGCTTGGAGCTGGGCCGAATGCTTCGGCACGGCGATATCGTCACCTTGGAGATTGAAGGGATCGGACGGCAACGCACGACGATCCATGCACCCCATATCGTGGAGCGCACGGTGCTTTGACGCAGCGTCGATTCAGCCCCGATCGGCACGGCTGACGTCGCAAATCCCGTCGCGCCTTCGGATGCAGGCCTGGCTGCCGATAAATGGATGTTCAACCCGCCTTAGGACGCACGACGTTGCAGCACATGCTCGAAAAAGTCGCGGCCAACTATATGCCGCTTTCGCCCATCGGATTTCTGGCGCGAACGGCGCAGGTTTATCCGGACCGGGTGGCTGTCAGATATGGCGATCTCAGCGTTAGCTATCATGAACTGCAGAAGCGCTGCATCCGCCTGGCGTCGGCGCTGGTAAGCGCCGGCATCAACCGCGGCGATGTCGTTTCAATCCTCGCGCCGAATATCCCAGCGCATCTGGAGGCGCACTTCGGCGTGCCGATGGCCGGCGCCGTGCTTCATTCCATCAACATGCGCCTCGACGCTTCGACTGTCGCCTTCATGCTTCAGCATGCATCCTCACGCCTCCTCATCGTCGACGCCGAATTCCTGCCCCTCGCCCAGAACGCTTTGCTGTTGATGGAAGGCACCATAGAGTTAATCGTCGTGGAGGATCCGGCGGTTGACGCAGGCATAGGCGGCAGGCGAGCCTATGAAACATTGCTCCAGTCGGGTGACGACAGCTTTGTCCCGCTTGGCCCGGCAGATGAATGGGACGCTATCGCGCTCAATTACACGTCGGGCACGACCGGCGATCCCAAGGGGGTGGTCTATCATCATCGCGGCGCCTACCTGAATGCGATTGCCAATACCTTAGCGTGGAACCTAAGTGGTCATCCGACATATCTCTGGACACTGCCGATGTTCCACTGCAACGGCTGGTGTTTCCCCTGGACGATCACTGCCCTGGCTGGAACCCATGTGTGCCTGCGCCGCGTGGACAGCGAGTCGATCGTCGACGCGATTACGCGGACCGGCGTCACCCATCTGGCAGGGGCACCTATCATCCTGTCGCGCATCGTAGGCGCGCCCGACGAAATGCAGCGAACCCTTCCCTCCGGCTTGCACATGATGGTGGCGGGCGCGCCGCCCACGCCGACCATCATCGCCGAAGCCGAACGCCTGGGCCTCACCGTCACGCAAACCTACGGACTGACGGAAGTCTATGGCCCTTGCGTTGTTTGCGAGTGGAAAGAAGAGTGGGACGAGCTTCCGCTACCCGACCGAGCACGTCTCAAGGCGCGACAGGGCGTTCGGTATCAGATGCAGGAGTCATTGGATGTCCTGGATCCGGAGACCATGACCGCCGTTCCGGCCGACGGTCTGACGATGGGCGAGATCATGATCCGCGGCAACATCACGATGAAGGGGTATCTCGGCAATCCGAAGGCCACGGCAGAGGCCTTCAGCGGCGGGTGGTTCCATTCCGGCGATCTCGCGGTGAAGCACCCCGATGGTTACGTCGAAATTCGTGACCGATCGAAAGACATCATCATCTCGGGCGGCGAAAATATCAGCACGGTGGAGATCGAGGCCGTTCTCGTCGAGCATCCCGGAATATTGGAGGCAGCCGTCGTCGCGAAGCGTGATAAACGCTGGGGCGAGGTACCATGCGCATTTGTCACGGCACGTCCGGGTATCGAACTGGACGCGGAAGACGTGATCGCCCTTTGTCGCGCCCGGCTGGCGCATTTCAAAGTGCCGAAATTTATCGTGATTGCTGACATTCCAAAGACATCGACCGGAAAAGTGCAGAAGTTCGTCTTGCGCGAAAAGGCCAATGCGCTTGGTGTATGACTCGGGAGACATCCGGCGAGGCGCTGGATCGCCAGTCAGATCAAACCAGGCTCGATGAAATCCTGGAGCAGGGATACGACTGGGAGCGGATGCTGATCGACGAAGAAGTGCCCGACCGGCAGACTGGCGACGTGTGGGCTTGCAGCACATGCCATTCGGATGCGATGTCGAAGAGCTTAGCCAACCCGCGTGAAGCGCCAGAGAGCACCAGCGTGGGGCAAGTCGATCATGCGGCCAGCATCTGCGGCATCATGCTCCAAATCCATGATAGCAGCCGCACGATAACCCGCGCAAGACCCATGGATCATACGCTTGTCGCGCCAGGAGCGACGGTAATGATCCAGCAGCTCAGGATCGAAATCGCTCAGGGCCATCCCGCCCCAGGCCGTCAGGCATACTTCGAAAAAGAAGTCGGGATCTCCCTCGATCAGGTGTTTGGAGAACGGCGCGAGCTGCGCGAGGAAGAACAAGTGCCAATAGGACTGAGCCAGGTGGCGATCCGCGCCCTCGAACATCGCCAGAGTCGGGGCGATGTCCATGACGGTCAGACTGGAAGCCGCCTGCGGATGATCGAGCGCCAACCTATGGGCAACCCGGTCGCCACGATCGTGACCATTTAGGTGAAACCTGTCAAAGCTCAGCGCCTGCATCGCCTCTGGCTGATCGAGGGCCATGGCGTGAAACGCATAACTGGAAGCACCCGGGTCGTCGAGAGGTTTTGATGACTCGCCATAGCCTCGAAGGTCAGCGCAGATCGCAGTATGACGGTTCGCTAGCGCAGAGGCTACTGGCGCCCATATCGACTTGTCTTAGGGATAGCCGTGCAGAAACAGGATCGGATCCCCGCGCCCCCCACCACGCAGGAAATCTGCGCATTGGCTGTTAGGATAAGGCGCCAGGTGAACCCTTCGAACATCAAGCCGAAACCGCCGGATCGATGATCGCGACCGCGCGTACCCAGCCGGCGGATGCCCGTTCGATTTTCACCGGGAAACAGGCGACCTGAAAGCCGAAAGGCGGAAGCACCTCCAGATTGTGGAGTTTCTCCATCTGGTAATAGGGGCGGATCCGCCCGGCTTTATGTCCTTCCCAGATGAAGGAGGCATCGCCGGTTTGGGCGAAACGCTCGGCCGTATATTTGAAGGGAGCGTCCCAGGACCAGGCGTCGGTGCCAACGACTCGAACACCGCGTTCCGTTAGGTAAAGCGTCGCTTCCCGACCGATGCCGCATCCGCTTTCGACATATCGATCACCGCCGTAGGCGGCCCCTGCCGACGTATTGACCAGCACGATGTCGAGCGGCTGGAGCTTGTAGCCGATCCGCTCCAGCTCGATTTCAATGTCGTTTGCCGAAGCGACATAGCCATCGGCGAAATGCCGAAAGTCCAGCTTCACGCTCGGCTTCAGGAAGAGATCCAGAGGCGCCTCGTCGATAGTCGGCGCCGAAGTCGCACCACTGTCCGTCGTCGAGTGATAATGCCAGGGGGCGTCCATGTGACTTCCGCTGTGCGTGCTCAACGTCAATGTCTCGGTAGCCCACCCCTCTCGGTCGGGCAGGTCGTCCCGCGTCAACCCCGGAAAAAAGGGCAGCATTTGTTCAGCGCCCTCGGCATGCGCGGAATATACGATCGTGGGCTTTATGATCGGCGGATCGGTAAGAACGTTGTTGCTGATCGGCATCGAGATATCGATGAAATGCCGCTGGTTCATAGCTTCCTCTCTTGGCCGGCGGCAAGCGCGATGCGTCATGTCTGCCCCAGGTAAGCCATATCGCGCCGATCGGCCAACTGTCTGTCCCATGACCTGTGGACATCGTTCGCAGGACGGCAACCGGCTCCTCGATCGCCGCTCCGCGCTACCGCTCTGCGGCATTCATGTCAGCCAGAGCGCGGAAACCGTTGGCGAGAAATCGGATAAGTTCCTCCCCCCTCTGGACATCGCCAGGGCTTTCCTGCCCGCCCGACAGATCAATTACGCGGGACGACACCATATGTGTCAGCAGCGAACCAACGGCGTACTGATACCCCCAGACGAGTCTGCCCGGATCGCAATGGGGCAGGGCCTTCGTCATGGCCGCCAGAAAGGCATGGGCTACTTGATCGAAATGGCGCTCGATCGCGCGCCGATTTTCGATACCCGCATCCCAAAGGCCGCGCGCGACAAGCGTCGCGAACGCTTCTCCATCTTCTTCCAGTCCGGCCAGCAGCGCCGGCTCTGCCCATGCGCGCACCACCTGCTCGACAAGATCGCCATCGCCGTCGGCAAATTCGACAGAGCCGATAAGGGCGACACGCTTGTCGAAATAGTCCCTGCGGTGCTCGAAAATCGTCGCGAAAAGCTCCGCCTTCTTGCCGAAATAATAGCCCACCAAAGCGAGCGGAACGCCCGCGTCGTCAGCGATGTCGCGGATCGACACGCCGTTGAACCCGCGCTCGGCGAACAGCTTTTCAGCACTTTTGAGGATGTCCGACCGCCGATCTTGCCGGCTTTGCGCCTCGGGCGGCACTACCGACCGCCTGCGCGACGGCGGGCTCATGCGCCCGCCACCTTCACCGCGCCGCTTGACGGCGGTCGAATTTGATTTGCGAGGCCCCGTCAAAGCCGATTGTCTCCTCATGGTGCTTCCCCTTCCCAGCCATGTTTCACGGCGATGAAGGCCAGACAGTCTGAAACGGGAATGCCTGAAATTGCAAGCACGTCAGGCAAGGAGCGGAGCGATCAGTTGATTGGCGTTGCTCACGCCCAACCTTGAATAGGCGCGGCGGCGGTAGGTCACGATCGTCGAAATCCCGATGCCCAGGATCAGGCTGATCCCCTCCGCAGTGTAGCCGGCCAAAGTATAACCGCAAACGATACGTTCTCGGTCGGTCAGACGCGGATATTGCCGACCCAGCCGTTGGGCGATGCGCTCTGCCAGCGCGATGTGGTTGAAGCCGGCACCCTCGGCCGGATCAGGCATCACAGGTGATAAACTGGACGAAAGCATAGCCTCTCTCCCTACGTCATTGCGCCATTGCATCAGTGCGCATCGCGTTCTGCAACTCGATGTAACACGGGTTTGTACGATCGTACATAAAGTTTTTCAATCGTACAAATGAGAGGAGCGCGGAGGCGCAGTTGCTTGGGAGGGGAAGCGGTCAAACCTGATGTATCGGACGAGACGAGCCGCTGGCCACGATCGTAGTGACACTGCGACACTCCGCAATGTCGCAGCCTGCGCGGTCTATCACTAGTTCATGGTCTCCGAGTCCGGGCCGATCGCCCGTCCGCGCTGTCGAGAGCGGCGATCGCCGCCATGTCCCCATCGTCGACCGCGAAATCGAAGATGTCGGCATTGTCCTTCAACCGCTCCACCTTTGACGTGCGGAGGATCACGATCGGCCCTTGCTGGATTTGCCAGCGCAGAATGATCTGCGCCACGGATCGGCCGTGCCTGCGCGCACTCGCGGTCAACTCTTGCCTGGCAAGCAGATCGCTCCGGCCGAGCGGACTCCAGGCCTCGGTCGCGATACCCAGCCGCCGATGGAAACCGCGCAAGTCTCTTTGATGAAAAGTCGTCTGGCATTTGATCTGGTTGATAACAGGAACGACCCCAGTTTCATTGATGATGCGCTGGAGGTGCCATGGGTTGAAGTTCGACACGCCGATGGAGCGCACACGACCTTCTCCACGAAGGCGGATCAACGCCCGCCATGTTTCAACAAATCGGTCGCGGTCCGGCGATGGCTAATGGATCAGATAGAGATCGGCATGATCGATCCCGAGCCGGTCTATACTGGCGTCGAACGTACGCAGCGCCTCATCGAACCATGGTCGGAACTCCACAATGTGGTGGTGACTAAGATGTCGTCGCAGTCGAGACCTCCTATGCGAAGCCCTTGGCCCTCGCCCACCTCATCGCCATAGGCGGCGGCAGTATTGAAATGCCGATAGCGCAGTTCAACCGCCCACACGATCATCGGCGCCACTAAATGATCCGGCAACTGCCAGCTACCCATGCGCAATCGCGAAATTGCGTTGCCGCCTTGAAGCGAAATGGCCGGGAATGTCGTCAACGGGAATCATGCTTTTTGCCGTGGTTCACCGGAATGTCGCCGATCCGCGTTACTGACGCCCCCGCTCCTCCCTTTTTATGCCCTGCCATCGAAAGCGAAGTTCTTGCCCTGACCAAGAGAACACGCCATTCGGGAGACATCGCGATGGGTGGGCTCGACCGGATTTTCGATGTGATCTTGAACATTTGTACATATTTTATGTTCTGTACAAATTTCGTAGCACACCCTTGATGGCCCATCGTCGGCAGCGCCGACGCATGTCCGGCAGGGTTCTGTATCCGCCCGCGTCCACACCTACTGGCGGGCTCGGATAAACTATTATCTATACATATGTTTTTTTCGTCATATGAACTTGCCGAGATGCACGGATCTGACTAATCCGGCGGATGTACTATGGGTTTGCCGCGGCACTCTGGACCATGGCCCCATTCCCGAAGGAGAGACCAGAATGCCGCAGCTCCGCTCTCGTACAACCACGCACGGTCGCAACATGGCGGGCGCGCGAGGCCTATGGCGCGCGACCGGCATGACCGACGCGGATTTCGGCAAGCCCATCATCGCGGTCGCCAACAGCTTTACTCAGTTCGTGCCCGGCCACATCCATCTGAAGGATCTTGGCCAGCTCGTCGCGCGCGAGATCGAGGCGGCGGGCGGTGTGGCCAAGGAGTTCAACACTATCGCGGTCGATGATGGCATCGCCATGGGACACAATGGCATGCTATATTCACTGCCGAGCCGTGACCTGATTGCGGACAGCGTCGAATATATGGTCAACGCCCATTGTGCGGATGCGATCGTGTGCATTTCCAACTGCGACAAGATCACGCCGGGCATGCTGATGGCCGCGCTGCGGCTCAACATCCCGACGGTGTTCGTCTCGGGTGGGCCGATGGAGGCCGGCAAGGTCGTGTTGCGCGGCAAGACCGTAGCGCTCGACCTTGTCGATGCGATGGTGAGCGCCGCGGACGACAGCTACACCGATGCCGAGGTCGCGTCGATCGAGCGCAGCGCATGCCCGACCTGCGGGTCCTGCTCGGGCATGTTCACGGCCAATTCCATGAATTGCCTGACGGAGGCGCTGGGCCTTTCGCTGCCAGGCAATGGATCGATGTTGGCAACGCATTCGGATCGCGGAAGGTTATTTCGCGAGGCGGGCCGCCTGATCGTGGACCTTTGCGAGCGCTATTACGCGCGTGACGATGACAGCGTGCTTCCGCGTTCGATCGCGACAATGCCTGCCTTCGAAAATGCGATGGCGCTCGATATTGCGATGGGCGGCTCTACCAATACGATCCTTCATCTGCTAGCGGCAGCTCATGAGGCAGGCGTCGATTTCACCATGTCCGATATCGACCGCCTCTCGCGATCCGTGCCATGCCTCTGCAAGGCGGCGCCGGCGCGCAACGATATCCACATGGAGGACGTCCACCGCGCTGGCGGCGTGCTTGGCATTCTGGCCGAGCTTGACCGCGCTGGCTTGGTTCATCGCGATCTGCCGACCGTGCATACGGCCACGATGGGTGAAGCGATCGATCGATGGGATGTGGCGGGCACGCCCACAGCCGAGGTGATCGAATTCTACAGGGCGGCGCCGGGCGGCGTGCCGACGCAGACCGCGTTCAGCCAGTCGAGCCGCTGGGAAGAACTCGACATCGACCGGGCGAACGGCGCGATCCGCTCGTTCGACCATGCTTATTCGCGCGATGGCGGCCTTGCCGTCCTCTACGGCAATCTCGCGCCGGAGGGATGCGTGGTCAAGACGGCGGGCGTCGACGACAGCATCCTGCACTTCACCGGCGCCGCCCGCGTCTATGAAAGCCAGGACGCGGCGGTCGCGGGCATCCTCGGCGGAGAGATCAAGGCGGGCGACATCGTCGTCATCCGCTATGAAGGGCCAAAGGGTGGGCCAGGCATGCAGGAAATGCTGTATCCGACCAGCTATCTGAAATCGAAGGGCCTCGGTGCGGCCTGCGCGCTCATCACCGATGGCCGTTTTTCGGGGGCAACCTCGGGCCTATCGATCGGCCATGTATCGCCGGAGGCAGCCGAGGGCGGGCTTATTGCGCTGGTCGAACATGGCGATACTATCGTGATCGATGTGCCGGGTCGCCGTGTCGAACTGATGGTGGAAACACAGGTGCTCGCGCAGCGCCAGGCCGCAATGGCCGCGCGTGGAACCAAGGCCTGGTCGCCACTTGGTCGCAAGCGTGCTGTCTCGACCGCGCTTCGCGCCTATGCTGCGCTGACCACCAACGCGGCCCGCGGCGCGGTGCGGGATGTCGGTCAAGTGCACAAAGCCGACTGAGGACAGCGCCCCTCCCCGCGGCGCTCGGGAACGGGTCAGGGAGGCGGCGCTTGGCCTATCCCGGCGGGACCTGGATGCCTTGGCGGTTGGTGACCTTCCTTGAACTCGCCGCCGCAAAAAGCGACACCCGGCATACACGCTGAGCAAAAGATGGAGCCCCATAGGTATTGGGCCGTTCGCAAAATCGCGACCGACCCCATGCGGTCAGACGGTAGGCGCCGTGCGGTTTGCGTCAACCTCTTCGAAGAAGTCGCGGATCGCGATAGCCACTTCATTCGGAGCCTCCATCGCGGCATAGTGACCAATGCCATCGATTTGCACCGACCGGATATTGGCCCCGGGGGCAGCTTGCCGCATCGTGTATTCGGTAAAGGCCCCGCCACTAGAACCGATTGCGAGCACTGGGGCGCGGATCGCCCCGGCCTGCGCCAGCGCGGCGATCTCCTCGCCATCTTTGAGAACGGAACCGTAGAGACCGGTCGCGCCGTTCCACCCGCCGGGCCGCGCATATGTCCGCGCGAACTCGGCGACATCCTCTTGACTGATCGCGTCCGGCGCGCCGCACATGGTGGGGAACATGTAATCTCCAATGAAACTGCTCTCACGACCGGCCAGCAGCATGTCGGGTATGCCCGGCGTAGCCATCACGCCGAAATACCAGGCGCCTCCTTTGGTCACATCGGCGAAGGCCTCCATGCCGAAGCCAGGCAGAGCCATCTCTATCGCCGTAAAACTCGCGATCGCGTCGGGATAGGTGGCGGCGAGACGGAAAGCGGGAGTCCCGCTGACGTCCTGCGCAACAAGGTGTACCGGCCCCTCGCCGATCGCTGTGATTAGTTGGTGCAAGTCTTCGGCGGCGACGGAACTACTAAATTCGTCCTCGACAACATCAGAATCACCGAACCCACGCAGATCGACGGCGTGGACGCGATGGCGCTCAGCCAGCAGCGGCATGATCATGTGGAATGCCCACCAGCTTTCGGGAAAGCCGTGGACAAGCAGAATCGGCGACCCGCTTGTGCCCATCGATACATGGTGCAGGATCGTGCCGTTGACCGCGATACGGTCGTGGACGGCGCCCGGGATGGTCGGGCCAGGGGCTGTGATCGGCATGTTGGATTCCTCTAAAATTAAATCCTTGAACGAGAAAGGCCGCGCAAGGGGCACTCTTCCATGATCAGGCTCGGACACTCAACAACGTCGGCAATCGTGAACCGCAAAAGGAGTTTCTGATCGCTCAAAGCCGCGCAGCGGGTCGCCGATATGTGCATGCAATCTGCCGCTGCTTAAGGCCTCTGTTTATCGGCCTGCCTGGGCTTTATTGCTTCCGCGCCGGGACAAATGGCAGCAGGATCGATGACGGTGAACTGGCTCCGGTGAAGATCGTTGTGTCGCCTCCGAATATATCGGCGGGCCGGTCCAATGGATCGTCATGCAGGATGACCGAGGTGCCCCGCAGCTTCTCTCCATATACCTCAGGCAATGGTTCGGGCAGATCGTGCTGATAGTCGGCGCCAGAAATGGTCAGCGCCATCTGATAACCTGCCGGTATCACGACACAGGACGGCCATATCTCAATATCAAGCTCGTACTCTGCACCGGGCTGCAGCGGTTCTGCGCGGTCATGTGGATGGTAAGGCCGGTAGGGAAGCGTCTTGTGCGGATCGAGCGCTCGGTGTGACGCACGCAACCATCCCAGCGAAACAGGGCAGTTTGGATCCGTCGCGCCGTTGAAGAGAACTTCGTTGCCGGCGGGATCATACAGCCTGATCGCGAGGAAAAGATCGGCGTCGGTTGTCGACGATGACGCTACCAGCTTGGCGGCCATGGGTCCCGTCAACTCCGTTTCCGTCTCGAACGGCTTGGACCAGAAAGTCACCGTGTCGGTCAAGGCCGCAAACTGAACTTTGCCCTTGTTTGCGGGCGCTTCCGGGGAGAGAGAGCCGGTCTCGGCGTCGAGATACCATCTCGTCCACTGCGTTCGCGCGATGGGCCATTCGTTTTCCTCGCGCTCGACAAATTTGTCGATATGGCGAACCTGGAGCAGAACTGGCGGCCGTTTGTTCCAGCCATTGTCCTCACCTTTGAGATAGTGATCGAAGAACTGGCGCTGGAGCCCTACTCCATAGTCGGTGAAGAATTCCGTCCAATGCTCAAGTCCGTGCAGTTCCAGCCACTTTTCCTTGGAAGAAACCCCCAGAAATCCTTCGACATTCCCGCGTAGGTGCATCCCCTGCCCGCCCCAGTTGCCACAGGACAGAAGGGGGATATCGATATCTGAAAGAACCGCCGACCGGGCATTCGCGTAGCCCTCGTCAAACTTCGCAGCCAGGACGTTCGCATGGATGTCCACGCGCCGCTGCGCCAGTTCTTCCTTGGTAAGGTCGATGTCGCCAGCGATCCCCTCCCCCGTCATCCGGCTTATTCTTGCTCGCGAGCCCAAGCCGTTCTGAACGTTGGTAACCTGGATCGGATACCAGCGCCGCAGAAAGGTCGAAAGTATGCCCCCGTGACGAATGAGGTCGCGGTAGAAGTCCGCCGCTCCCTCGAAAGGACAGATAGCCTTAAGATGCGGCGGTTTACGGGCTGCTACCGTCCATTGGGTCGATGCATAATAGGATACGCCGGCCAGACCGACATTGCCGTTGCTCCAAGGCTGTTCCGCTGCCCATTCGATGGAATCATACAGGTCATTGACCTCATCTTCCGACCAGGGATCTACGGTGCCGGGAGACTGACCTGCCCCCCTGGAATCGACGCGCAGAACGACATATCCATAGGGCACCCATTTCTCTGGATCGGCGGTTTCCCAATTTGCGAAATCCGTGGTCGTTCCTTCGGCGATCTCCGGATGGTCGCGAAGAAGACCTTGCCATTGGTTGGGGAAGCCATCGGCGAAGTGCAGATTTTTCCCATAAGGGCCATAGCTGGCAATCGTCGGGTATAGCCCCTCCCCGATCGGGCGGAAAACATCTCCGCGCAACACCGTTCCGTCGCGCGCGACGATGGGCACGTTCCAGTCGATATGCAGTCCGTTGCGAACCTCGCTACGCTCTTTCATTCAATCTCTCCAAATATGCCGGTCGGTTGAATCCGGTGGAATGACGCAACGAATTTTTTCTTCGCGCCGCGCTCCAAATCCACTTCCCTTCGCGCTTACCTCGACTACGATCATGCTAAAGCCCACCAACATTAATGTCAATAATGACATATGTAATGTTTGACTTTCGCTGTGTCGTAGGTGTATCGATGAAGGCGATCGAAAAAGGGACGATGGCGGGAGCCGCGGTGGGCTCTGGCTCGCGCGATGTCACGATCCAAAGAGAGCTGGTGGCAACCCGGCGCACATCCGGCATGGAACAAGTTATACGCGGCTCGTCGGCCCGAAGACGACAGGTGGGTACGCGCTTTCTAGGCGATACGATTGGACAGCGCCCCGTCACGCCGCCACGCGTTCATACCGTCCGCCAGTACGCGACCCATGCCCAGTCGCGCCTCGATCGTGGAGCTGCCGATATGGGGCAGCATGAACACATTCGGCAAAGCCAAGTAGCGCTGGTCGAAATTCGGCTCCTGGTCGAAGACATCAAGGCCAGCGGCGGTAATGCGGCGGGAGGCAAGCGCTGCGATCAGCGCTTCGTCATCGACAAGGTCGCCGCGACCCACATTGACAAGGATGAGGTTGCGCGGCGCTTGCGACAAGAGAGCGCGATCTACAAAGCGACGCGTCTCGTCTGTCGACGGGCAGGCGAGCAAAAATACATCGCTTTGCGCAAACAACTCTCGCGGGTCGGCAACAAAGCGCGCGCCTGCTTCTTCAGCCGCGCGATGACGATTGGAGTAAGCGAGCTCCATTCCAAAGGCGGCAGCGCGTGCCGCGATCCGGCGCCCGACCCTGCCCATCCCCATGATGCCGAGCCGCTTGCCAGCGAGCTCGGTGCCGACCAGTTGCGTCGGCGTCCAGCCGCTCCAGCCTCCGCTGCGGATCAGCTCGATCGCCTCGGTCGCGCGCCGGGCCGCGCCAAGGATCAGCAGTAACGCCGCGTCGGCCACCGAAGCGGTTAGCACCTCCGGCGTATTGAACACCGCCAGCCCACGCGCCCGGCAGGCGGCCAGATCGATATGATCGTAACCGACTGAATAAGTGGCGATCGCGCGCAGCCCTCCAGGCAGCCGGTCGAGCAACGCGCCGTCGATTTTGGGTCCGCCGGGCGCGCACAACAGCGCCTCCGGCAGGGCGGTATGCAGACGTTCCAGCGGATCGCCCGGTGTGAAAGGAACGAAATCGAACGCCTCGGCGAACAACTCGACAACCGGACCGGGCAAGGGGATCAACGACAGCAGGCGCATTGGCGCTTCGTCGGGCCTGCGCCTGTCTTCAGCTGACATGATCGTCACCCACCCCCGCTATGCGCGATGAGGAAACCGGAAAGGCGGGAAGAATGAGAAACAGCAATGCAGCCGCGAATAACAGGATTGACGCGCAAATCAAAGCCGGCCCGTAGCTTCCGGCACGATCCACGATCATTCCGTAGGCACTGGGAGAGAGGGCCATGCCGCCCAAGAAAATTGCGTAGAAGATACCGTAAACACGGCCAAAATGATGGGGAGGGTAGTATCGCCCGGCCAGATATCCCAGCAAATCTGCCTCCGCGCCGAAGGCGAAACCGACGGCGATCGCGCCGATCACTATCGAACCGTCGCCACCCCATGCCAGGATCAGGATGCCGATCGCCGACGCGACCATGATGCTGGCCGCGACCCTGGGGGCGAACAACCGGTCGACGATGATCCCGATCGCGACGCGCGTGATGATCTGGGTTCCGCCGATTAGGCTGACTATCCAGGCTGCCTGTTGCGCGCTCATGCCGGAACGCATCGCCATGGGAACGAAATGGATGAGAAGCCCGGGGACGCCGATCGAGATCAACGTGATCGCCAGCATTAGTGGTGCGAAGGCGCGCGATCTGAAAAGCCCGCCATAGCGGAAATCGTCAGGCCCCTCGCGGACCGGCTCGACCAATGGCATTGATGCCGCGCGCTCGCCGCCGAGCAGCAGCATGATGGCGGGGGCAGCGATGAGGACTAAAATCGAAAGCGCCACATAGCCGCCGCGCCACCCGTGGGCGGCGATGATCCCCTGAAGGATCGGCGGCAGGACAGCGCTGAATACGGCCGACCCGGAAATGGTGAGCGCAAGAGCGGCGCCCTTGCTGGCCTGGAAGCGGCGGTTGACGACCCGGAGATATGCGGGCGACGAGCACCCCGCTCCCAACAGCGCTGTCCCTCCCATCAAGACGCAATAGCCGACTAGGCCGTTCATCCTGCTGAGCAGGAGAAAACCTAGGGCTTGTGCGAGCAGCCCGGGTAGGATGAAGCGCCGCTCCCCATACCGATCGAAAATGTGTCCTACTAACGGCGCCGACAGCGCCATCGAGGCAATTAGCACGGTCGGCCCCAGCGAAAGGCTGGTCAGGCTCCATCCAAGGTCGGCATGAAGCGCGGCGATGAAAAGGCCGGATGTGTAGAAGGGAAGCGAACTCACGCCCGACGCGACACCGAGGATCGACGCCACTAGCGTGCGCGATCCAGCGACCAGCTCCGCTCGGCCACTAGGTTGGAAGCTGGATGTCATTGCACATTTCCTTCCGCAGCGGCAGCATGACCCGGGTCGCTGGCGATCTCCGGCTTTGTAATCACGGCTCCCGTCGCTTGTCAGTCCTCGGATAATAGGACAAATCCAAGTGACTTCCGCTCGCAGGGCATTCATAAGTCTTTGGAGGGCCGAGCCACTGGCAGGCCCGTGAGTGTTCGAGGCGCAGGGCCGTTTTAGCATCGCCGATCATATAGGCACGTTCTATCAGGCGGACGCTGATTTATGCTTTAATCGCCTAGCCAGCGTGGCCTCCAGAATTGGCAGCAAATCACGACGGTTGAGGAAATGGTTTCTGGCTCATTCCTTCACTACAGCTAGTCATGTGAATCTAAAGTTCGCGGCATAAGGTTTGCTCGGTTTTCTGGCAGAAACGCTTGACCGAGGCGAGGATTTCGTCGGCCGACTTGGTCCATTTATATGGCTTTGGGTTCTCGTTATGGCGATCGATGAAGGTCAAGATATCGGCTTCGAGCTGGCCGGTTGAGCGGTGGACGCCGCGCTGGAGCTGCTTTCTGGTCAACTCCGCGAACCAACGCTCGACCTGATTGATCCAGGACGCCGATGTCGGCGTGAAATGCACATGATAGTGCGGACGGCGGGCAAGCCAGGCCCTAACCTTGGCCGTTTTATGAGTAGCGTAATTGTCCATGACGATGTGAACATCGAGCCCGTCGGGGGTCGACTGGTCGATCTGCTTGAGGAAGTCGAGAAACTCGGTCGCGCGGTGCCTTTTGTAGCACTTGCCGATGACGAAGCCCGAGGCGATGTCGAGCGCTGCGAACAATGATGTCGTTCCGTGCCGTACATAGCTGTGGGTGCGACGCTCGGCGATGCCCGGCATCATGGGTAGCACCGGCTGCTCGCGGTCGAGCGCCTGGATCTGGCTCTTCTCATCGACGCTGAGCACGATCGCGCGGGTCGGCGGCGATAGGTAAAGCCCGACGATATCGCGCACCTTGTCGACGAATAGCGGGTCGCTCGACAGCTTGAAGGTCTGGCTACGATGTGGCTGCAACCCGAAGGCGTTCCACATTCGGCGGATCGTCGTATGCGAAAATCCTGTCTCTGCTGCCATCGACCGGATCGACCAGTGCGTGGCGTCGGCAGGCGTCGAACGCAGCGTCCGCTCGATGACCGCCGCGACCTGATCGTCATCGATCGTGCGCGGCCTGCCGGGGCGTGCTTCATCAAGCAGCCCATCGATACGATCGGCCAAAAAGCGCCGACGCCACTTACCCACCGTATGCTCGTGAACGCCCAGTTCGGCCGCTACGACCTTGCTCTGCAAACCGTCGGCGCAGCGCAGAATAATCCGGCATCGTTCCGAGAGCGAGCGTGACACCCGGTGCCGCCGCACCTGTCGTTCAAGATATGCGCGCTCTTCCGCCGTCACCAACAACGGCTCAATCGGCCGACCCTTCGAAAATGCGTTCGCCATTAACGCCTCCCTTTCGGAAAACGCCTTATACAATGTTACTTACTTCAGTTCCAGATGACTAGTCATGTGAATCTAAAGTTCGCGGCATAAGGTTTGCTCGGTTTTCTGGCAGAAACGCTTGACCGAGGCGAGGATTTCGTCGGCCGACTTGGTCCATTTATATGGCTTTGGGTTCTCGTTATGGCGATCGATGAAGGTCAAGATATCGGCTTCGAGCTGGCCGGTTGAGCGGTGGACGCCGCGCTGGAGCTGCTTTCTGGTCAACTCCGCGAACCAACGCTCGACCTGATTGATCCAGGACGCCGATGTCGGCGTGAAATGCACATGATAGTGCGGACGGCGGGCAAGCCAGGCCCTAACCTTGGCCGTTTTATGAGTAGCGTAATTGTCCATGACGATGTGAACATCGAGCCCGTCGGGGGTCGACTGGTCGATCTGCTTGAGGAAGTCGAGAAACTCGGTCGCGCGGTGCCTTTTGTAGCACTTGCCGATGACGAAGCCCGAGGCGATGTCGAGCGCTGCGAACAATGATGTCGTTCCGTGCCGTACATAGCTGTGGGTGCGACGCTCGGCGATGCCCGGCATCATGGGTAGCACCGGCTGCTCGCGGTCGAGCGCCTGGATCTGGCTCTTCTCATCGACGCTGAGCACGATCGCGCGGGTCGGCGGCGATAGGTAAAGCCCGACGATATCGCGCACCTTGTCGACGAATAGCGGGTCGCTCGACAGCTTGAAGGTCTGGCTACGATGTGGCTGCAACCCGAAGGCGTTCCACATTCGGCGGATCGTCGTATGCGAAAATCCTGTCTCTGCTGCCATCGACCGGATCGACCAGTGCGTGGCGTCGGCAGGCGTCGAACGCAGCGTCCGCTCGATGACCGCCGCGACCTGATCGTCATCGATCGTGCGCGGCCTGCCGGGGCGTGCTTCATCAAGCAGCCCATCGATACGATCGGCCAAAAAGCGCCGACGCCACTTACCCACCGTATGCTCGTGAACGCCCAGTTCGGCCGCTACGACCTTGCTCTGCAAACCGTCGGCGCAGCGCAGAATAATCCGGCATCGTTCCGAGAGCGAGCGTGACACCCGGTGCCGCCGCACCTGTCGTTCAAGATATGCGCGCTCTTCCGCCGTCACCAACAACGGCTCAATCGGCCGACCCTTCGAAAATGCGTTCGCCATTAACGCCTCCCTTTCGGAAAACGCCTTATACAATGTTACTTACTTCAGTTCCAGATGACTAGCGCCAAAAGGCATTATGATCTGGCTGCATCCGGAGCCGTCCCCATTATAATCCTTGCCTATGGGTTTGGGGAGCACCACGAAAGTTACAGGCCAGTCATTGCCAGCAAACTTTCCGGGTAACGCGCACCGGTGATCGCTACCCGGGCGACAGCATCCTCAAAAGAAGCGAGGTCGGATGCGGTGAAGCGAATTTGGGCAGCGCGCATATTCTCTGTGATCCGTGCCACTTGCGATGTCGCGGGAATGGGGATCAACCAAGGCTTTCGGACCAGTACCCAGGCAATCACGATCTGAGCTGGCGTCGCACCCATCACTGCGCCTTGGCGATGGATGATGTCAACCAGCGCCGCGTTGCTGACCAGTGCTTCGTGCTGGAACCGGGGAAGCGCTGATCGCGGGTCATTGGCCGCGAGAGTAGTGGACGCATCGACTGCACCCGACAAAAAGCCCCGTCCCAATGGACTGAAAGCGATGAAGGCCGCGCCGATTGCTTCACAAGCCTCGAACACGCCATTATATTCGGGATCGCGTGTCCATAGCGAATATTCGCTTTGCACAGCACTGACTGGATGCACTGCATGCGCGCGGCGGATCGTATCCGCGCCGGCCTCCGACAAGCCGAAGGCGCGGACTTTGCCTGCCGTGACAAGGTCAGCGACCGCACCGGCGACATCCTCGATCGGCACGGCAGGATCGACCCTGTGCTGCATGTACAGATCAATCCTGTCCGTCCTCAGACGCAGCAGGGAGGAATCCGCAGACGCCCGGATTTTCTCCGGTCGGCTGTCGAAACCTGCAGGCTTACCATCGACTATCTTTGCGCCGAACTTGGTGATGATGGCGACCTCGTTCCGTACCGGTGCCAATGCTTCGCCAACCAGTTCCTCGTTAACATAAGGCCCGTAAAGCTCGGCGGTATCAAGGAGCGTTACGCCGCTATCGACCGCATGACGGATCAGCGCGATCGAATTGGCCCGTCCTTCGGCAGCGTTCAAGCCCATGCAGCCCAACCCGATCGCCGACACGTGCAGCCCGCTTGCTCCGAGCGCGCGAGCTGGCACTTCAGGCTGCAAGGTCAGCACCGATGATACAGCGCATCCTGGTAAGCGCCGCCGCGCGCGGCAGGGTTATCGAGCGCCGCAGTCGTCGGCGGACGATCCACGGTCCGCCGACGGCGCCAGATCGACATTCCGTTTGCGACGCTAGGATGTGTCGGGTCATGACAGGCTCCGATCTCTTTGCCGTCAAGTGAAGAAGGCAAGAATGTTGGCGACAAAGGCATCCACGACCGACCGCGCGCCGTCCGCAGTGTGGCCGATCTGATGTGGGGTCAGGATAAGGTTCGGCGCGGTGTGCAACGGGCTGTCGCACGGAAGGGGCTCGACCGTGAAACAGTCGAGCGCCCCACCCCGGATCGCGCCAGTCGTCAGCGCCTTCGCCAGCGCGGCCTCATCAATCAGTCCGCCGCGTGCGGTGTTCACAATGCGCGCATGCGCCTTCATCAGCGCGATCCGCCGCGCGTCTATAATATTGTCATCAGCCTTGCGTTCTTTTGGCTGGTGTTCGGAAGGACCTACCCGCTCCCCGGCCGGGGGCGTCGGCAACTTCGTCTTCGACTTGATTCCGCAAGCCTTCATGATCACGTTGATGTCAGCGCTCGTGCTTGGACTGATCGCCCGCAAGCTGCGCGCGAGAAACTGTTTCACACAAGGTGGTTTGATTGCCAGTTTTGACGATCGTTAGTGTCAGTTGCTGACAATGATCAGCGCCCCCAATTATGAAGGAAGTAACCCCGTAGCCCGGTAGCTGCTACTCAGCTTATCGCACAATGTGATATCTGCCCGGCTCCTCACCATGAGCTGAGTGCCAGAGACAGCCGCAAAAATGGCGCGCGCCCAATCCTCACTATCGACGGCGCAAACAAATCGGGCTTCAACGAGACGCTTGCTAAGCCAGGCGACATTAACATCTCATATTCAGCTGACGTGAAGCTGCCCAGACAAAGGCGATTATCGGGTTCCGGGGACCGGCGGAAGCTATCTGGATACCTATGCAGTACCGCCTTCGGATCAGAGGCTTCTGCCAGCATCGTATCCAAATCCGAAGCGGAGTCCTCCCAGTAACGCTTTGCCACAGCTGCGGCAAAGTCGGCCTTGCTGGGAAATTATAGTAGATGCTTGCCGCTTTGATTCCGACATCGGCAGCGAGATCGCGAAAATTCAAGTCGCCATATCCATGGGCCTGCGCCATGTTCCTTGCCAGCCAGTATAGCTTCGTTCGTGCTCATCATGGCCTTCTCGTGGTCTTGTCTTACGACATTTCTGTCTGCTGGGGCATCATGGGATGCCCGCTCCGGGGTGGCCACCGCGGAGCGGGCGGAAGGGGATGGATCGAAGTTGTCTCGGTCGTGAAGGACCATCGATGAGTGTGATCACCTTCGCTCCTGTTACGTTTCACCTTTGATCAACGTCCAACGGGGGGCGCCTTGCTTCGTTCCGAGGAGGCAAGCCGCCTGCCTGATAAGGTCGGCTTCTTAGCTCTGCGACGACGTGGCTATTCTCCCAGCTAATCCCGCGCGGCGCTTTATTCGACCTCGGCCGCAACGAGGCGCGCCTTTGCTTTCGCGTTCAAGAGGAGATAATCGATGGGAAGGGCACGAGAAACAATGGTCGTGCCATTATTGCCCCCCCGCCCCGCGGAAGCGCTGGTCGTTCATTATCGGAGACCTGGAATTGGCAAGAGAATGGGGGCCGCTGGCGACCGCTATCGATGGAACAGAAGCTGGATTACCGCCGACTTTACTGCCTGACCGCCTATGATACTCCGGCGATCGACAAAACATATGGAGGGCCACCCCATCTGTAATCTCTTCACCGTGCGCAAGAGTGCCGCCGAGGTTGCCGCGCATTTCGGTGTCACTCTTCCCGCCGCGCAGTTCAGTACTCCGGAGGAAGTTTATCACGGCTATCCTGGGATGGTGGTTCGCGAGCAGGACGGCGAGCGCGTGCTGCAAAGCATGACATGGGGCTGGCCAGTGCGGCTCAAAACGATGAAGCAGGAATCCAAACCCAAGCCGGTCAACAATATTGCCGATCTGAAGAAGCCCTTCTGGATCGGAGCCGCCCGTAAGCCTGAGTTTCGATGCCTGATCCCTGTCACGCATTTTGCTGAGGCCGAGGGGCCAAAAGGCGCAAAAACCAGAACCTGGTTCTCCCTTCGCGATCGCTCTGTTTTTGCCTGGGCCGGCCTTTGGCGCGACAGTGCTGAGTGGGGACCGGTGTTCTCCGGGGCGATGACCGACTGCAACGAGGCAATCCGTCCGGTCCATGACCGGATGCCTGTGCTGCTGCATGAGGATGAATATGAAAAATGGCTGCGCGGCAGCTTCGAGGACATAATCGGCTTTCAGGACCGGTACTTTCCTGACGATCTTATCGTGATGGAACGCACAATCGAGCCTTGGTACAAATCAAAATCAGCCCCGGTCTCTCCGACCTTGTTATGACGGAAGATCAGGAAAGATGGGCAGAGGCACTGGCCATCGAACGACGATTTGGCAGGAATGCGCTGGCACATATTGCCACGATGGTCTCCGAACTTGCACTCGCTGGCGATGAGGCAGGCGTGCAGCGGTGGATAGCCATTGCTGAGCGGTTCGACCAGCTTCAGCCCGAGCAGGTGGGTTCGAGGCAGTAGCATCTGAAGAACGCGGTAAGCCAACATAGCCGACAAAATTCAATAGCGCGTCGCGAGGGTGCAAGATGGTGTTGCTTCGTCACGCCTGCCCTATGAGGCGGCGGCTCCGCTGTGCCAGCGCCCCCTCGCCCTCAAATCCGGTCATGAATGTCCTGGTATTGGCACGATTAACCTGCGGTGCGTCTGCACCCAATGCCGCTGCTCTGACCTCTCCCTTGAAGTTGGATCTGATTGATTCGCGATGAGCGCCTCGTTGCTCGCGATCCGCTGCGTTCACCGCCTAGATAGTAGTTCCACGGGCGCCTTATTGCGAAAAGCGGCACTGAGATGCCGCTTTGGGCACTTCAGTGCCGCTTTCGGCAACGCAGTGCCCTCCCTATTGCGGCGAACCGCACTGTCAGCACTACTCCGGTTCATCCCGAACGGGGGCGCTGATGTGAACGCTCTGGATGAGCAAATTTGAAGACACGCGGCTCAGCCCCCGTCCGGTCCGACAAGGCATTGAGCCTTGAAGAAAAGGAGACCATCCGATGTCGGCATTTCGCCCGGCCATTCTGGCTGGATTGTTGCCTGCCGCCTTGCTGACCGCGCCCGCGGGAGCGGCCGGCCACAAGGCAGAAAATCAGGAGCCGTCCAGGCCGCAGCCCTTGCAGATCTCCCAAACGAACGGGGAGTTTTTCGTACATGCCGTTAGCGTTGCAGGCGCCGTCGCTGCGCCGCCGATTTCGCTCGGTCAGGGCATTCGATTTGACGCAGCCCTGTTCGAACCACGCTTTGAGTTGGACAAGGATCTGGGCCAATGACCCCTCGCTTAGCCCGCTATCGGTACATGGCTGCCGCTCTCGCCACTTTGGCTGCCCATTCGGCGTCCGCGGCGCAAGACATGCCGTCCCAAACCGATCTTTCGGTCGATGCACGCGCCGCAGAAGCGCAACTCCATCAGAGTTTTGCAAACCTCCAGTTTGATGAGTTTGGCCCAGCGCCCGTCACTGGCCCGCTGTTCCAGGCGAGCGCCGGCGGCCGCATCCTCTATTACGCGCCGGAAAGCGATCATCTCCTGTTCGCGACCGTCTACGACAAAAATGGCGTCAACCTGACCGCCCTCGCCCAGGACGCCAGCGCGCGAAAGAAACTTGGGGCACTCGATCCCACCCAGGCGCTGACCATCGGACCGCCGGATGCGCCGACATTGATCGAGTTCACCGATCCCGACTGCCCCTATTGCCGTGCCCTTGACCGCTTCTGGGCAGCCAAGGCAGCGGAAGGCAAGCCGGTGCAGCGGCAGATCTATTTTGTGAGCGGTATCCATGCCGACGCCGCGTCCAAGGCCGAGCATATCCTCTGCTCGAAGGACCAGGCTGGCGCCTTCCGCGCCACCTATGCCGGAGAAGCGCCAAAGCTGCTTGCGACCTGCAAGGAGGGCGCCGCGCTTGTTGCCAGGAATGCCGAGGCCGTCAAAGCCATGGGCATATCGGGCACGCCGACCCTCATTCTGGATGGCCGCGTCATTTCCGGTTTCCAGCAGGCCGAGATCGAGGCCTGGCTCGATGAAAAGCAGGCGCCCAAAAAGCCGCCCAGCTGATTTCCTCCAAATTTGGCGGGCTCATGGCGGCGGACAAACAAGCGCCGACGCCTTGAGCAACAGATGCCGGCGACAGGGGCCCGTTTCCAAGGAGCCACCCATCCCTCCGCTGGCCGTCAACGAACACCCGCGTCGGTGCCGGCAGGCATTTTCATGGGGAGGCTCCTTATCGCCTGGAGAAAAGCCATGCTCAAACTTGCCTCACTGCCTGCCCACTCCCGGAACCGGATGCGCCGCCTCTCTTTTGCGTCGGCCGATGCCCTGGGAACCCTGCTCATCGCGATGACCCTGGCATCGGCCGCCCACGCCTTCCAGGCGCCGGCTGCCGGCGACCTTGGCTACGATATCTACGACATCGTGGTGAACCAGGGGGTGAAGGGTCCGCTCGGCTTCGTGGGCGGCGTTGCCGCCTTCCTGTTCGGGGTCAGCCGCCTCTTTTCCAACATCATGATCGGCATCCCGACGATCGTCGCTGCTGTCTGCCTCATCCGGGCGGATTCGATCCTCCAGACCTTCGGCATGATGGTCTGAAACCCGGCTGAAACAAGGACTGGCTCGGGCTTCTTCATCGGTGCCCGCGCCGGAGACGGGGAGCGAATGGTCGCTCTTCGTAACAATCACGCTTGGTCCAAGCGTGATGAAGCAAGGGAGAAGGACGTGGACGAGAGACTTCCCCAATTTCTGCACAAGCCGGTCCAGATCCTCTGGTTCGACGCGCAGGAGTTCATCGTCGTGGTGTCCTCCATCTTCGTCGCCGTGATCGTCGGCGGATATGTGGGCTGGTCGCTCCTCGGCGTCCTTCTCCTCTTCATTCCCTGGAAGCGGACCAAGCCGCGCGGCTTCATGCCGCATCTCGCCTGGCGCTGGGGGCTGCTCAAGCTCCCCCGCTACCCCGGTCCGACCCAGACCCGTTTTTGCGAGTAAGGTATATCATGTTCGGCAGATCATCCGCCCGAGAGCGCAGCGACCCCTTGCTGGACAAGCCGGCGAGCTTCGGCATCCATCGTTATCTTCAGGGTTCCTCGAATCTTTTCGAAGAGAACCGCCTCCTCAAATTCTCGATTGCAGGCCTGTTCGGCATCACCGCGGTCTTGGGGATCGCCCTCTACACGACGAGCCAGAACCAGCGGACGATCGTCGTGCCGTTCGGTGCTGGCGGCGATCTTTATGTAACGGGCGGCAAGCCCTCGCCCGCCTATCTGCGCACCATGACGCGCAATATCGTAGCGCTCTCGGGCACCTATTCCGCGCTCTCGGCCGACCGGCAGTTCCAGGAGCTGCTCAGCATCGTCCATCCGACCGCCTATAACGGCATCCGCGATAGCCTGAACGCAATTCTCGACGAGCTCGCCAACAATCCGACGCTCTCGATTGCGACCTATATCCGGCCCGACCAGCCCGTCACCTGGACCGATCGTCAAATTCAGGTGCCGGTCGAGAAGGTCCGCGTCATCGGCGGCGTCATCCGCAAGTTCCGCGGCAATCTGCGCATCCGATACACGATCGATGCCGGACGCTTCTGGCTCCTGTCTCTAGCCGAGGAAAATTTCGATGCCGAACTTCGGTAAACGCCTTTGCGCGCCCGCGGCGCTCATTGCCGCCTGTCTTCCGGTTCCGACATTCGCGCAGGCCATCATGGCCCTGCCCGACCAAACGAGTAGCATCCGTCTCTCCAACCGGGACATCAACCATCTCGTCTGCCAGGGCGGCGAGATCGAGGACGTCAAATTCTCGGCCGAGAAGGCGATTGCGGTCGAGAAGGCTGGCGCAGACGCCTGGGTCAAGTTCCTTGTCAGGGAAAGCGACGACGCGGGCCAGATGACCCGCAGCTTCGTTACCACGCCTTCGGAATTTTTCGTGACCTGCAACGGCGCGATCTATCCGCTCTATGCCGAGCCCTCCGACATTCCTGCCCAAACCGTGACGCTTTCGCCGGGTGCCCGCCAGCAGGCCCGCGCCAATGGCGAATTGCTGGGGCCGCTGGTCGAGGAAGAGCGCGCAGTGTCCATAACCCTCTCGATGCTGCAGGATCGGGTGCCGGCGAGCTTTACCGAGATGGCTGTCTCGCCACGGCCCATCGTTTTCATCGCCGCGCCCGCGCTGCGCGTTGTTGAGCGCCGACGCATTGCGATCGAGGGCACGGGGCTTTCGGCTTCCGAATATTGGATCGAGGCAAGCGCCGACACCGAGATCGACGAGCGGCTGTTCCTCGACACCGCCATGGGCGCGCGAATCTTCAGCGTTACTCTTGATCGCCTGTCGCTGCGCGCTGGCGAGAGCGCCCGCCTTATCCTACTGCGCCGGGGAGACGCGCTATGAGCGGCGGCGACAATCAAGGCTCCGGTGACGAGGGCGCGAATAACAGGGGAACCAGCGGCGGCAATCCTGCCCAGCGCCCCGACGCACCGCGCAAACATGCCGGGATGCAGGGCTATTCCCGCCCGCCCAAGAAAGGCGACGCCGCAGAGAATGACGACGCGCAAAGCGTGCCACTGCGCGGCCCCGCACTCCTTGACCTGAAAACCCGGTGGGCGGCCCTTAGCGCCCGCCAGCAGCTGCGCGCCCGCCAGGCCGGCGTCGGGGTCGTCATCGCGATGTTTGGCTACGGCCTTTATACCGCCTCGAGCGGGTCAAAGGATGAGGCGCCGGCGGCACCGGCGGCATCGCGCCTCGACATGGGTGCCGGCCTGCGCGGCGACAGCCTCGAGACCAAGGTGCGCGGAGATCTGAAGAAGATTCTCGACGGCCAGGCGCTGCTGGGCGACCGGGTGACCGCGATCGAGGAAGGCAAGATCGCTCCAGGTGCGCGATCCTCGACGGACGCCGCAGACGGCGACCTCCCCAGCGCCATGCCCGGCGACATCCCGGCCTTCCCACCTAGCCCCAGCGCGCATGAACTCAACAGCGCTGACGGCAGCCTGCCACCGCCGCCCGTGCCGTCTGCCCTTCCCGCGCCGCCCGCTCCGCCGGTGGAACGCCAGGTCGGCTCGATCGGGACCGCCACCGCCGCGCTCACCGCCGACGCGGGCGACAAAGGAGCGAATGGCGTTAAAAAAAAGACCCGGACGATCTATTTGCCGCCTGGTTTCATGAAGGCCCGGCTGCTGACCGGGATCGACGCGCTGGCGAGCCGGGACGCGACCTCGAACCCGGAACCGCTGATCGCCCGCGTCCAGGCGCCCGCCGTGCTGCCCAATGACGTCAAGGCGAACCTTTCGGGCTGCTTCGTCATCGGCAACGCGACCGGCAGCCTTGCCAAGGAACGGGTCGAGGTACAGCTCGTCTCCCTCTCCTGCGTCGACTTCGACGAACGCTCGGTCGTCGACCAGCCGATCAAGGGCTTCTTCGTCGATACCGACGGGAAGAAGGGGCTGTCGGGCCGCGTCGTCACCCGCGCCGGCGCCGCGCTCGCCCGCAGCTTCATTGCCGGCACGATCTCAGGCATGAGCCAGAGCGTCGAGAACACCTTTGGCGACACTTCGGTCTCCGCGCTCGGCACCGTCCGGTCGCTCGATGCGGGCGACGCGGCCAAATCCGGCATCGCCGGCGGCCTTTCCAAATCCTCCGATAAGCTCACCGACTTCTATCTCGATCTCGCCCGCCAGGCCGGTCCCATCGTCGAGGTGGGCGCGGCCAAGGATGTGGTGGTGGTGATCCAGGAGGGCGTTGCCCTCGAAATCAAGCCGACAGCGGGAAGCAAATTCTGATGCGCCCCCGCCTAACCCAAGGAGACACGCCCATGCCGCTCCTCTCGTTCACGACAGCTTCGTATGTGCGCCGCGCAGGCGCCCCGCTGCTGATGCTCGCCTCCCTGCCAGCCTGCACCGCGGTCGGGTCGGTGATGTCGCCCTATCCTGAAAAGTTCAGCTGCAAGAATAGCAACCATGGCCAGTGCATCCACCCCGAGCGCGCCTATGAGGATGCAGTCGCCAGCGCCGTCTCGCGCTCTGATCCCAGGGTCACGAACGACAGCAAGATGCTGAAGGGCAGCGCCGCCGCAGCGCCCGCAACGGCGGGACGCGCCAGGAGCAAGGCTGCCACGCCTTATCTGGGCTATCGCGACAGCGTCTATCGCGAGCTTCAGGGGCTGGTCGAAGCGCCGGTGACACCGATGCTGCGGCCCGGCCGCACGATCCGCACGCTCATCCTTCCCTATGCCGACCGGGAACGGCCCGACCGGCTCTACATGCCGCGCTATGTCTATTCGATCCTCGACAAACCCCAATGGGCGGTCGGCGATTATCTGGTGAGCCCCGTCAATCCAGCGGCCCGCGTGCCGGTTCTGGAACAGGTAAAGGCCAAGCCCGCGTCGACGGAGACGAGCGAACTTCCCGCGCCGCCTCAGGAACAGCCGCGGGAGGAGGGCCAATGAGGGCGCCCGGCACCCGCCATGGTGGCGGCATGACCTTCGAGCGGCTGCGCCAGAGCGTCTCGCGCGATGCCTATTCGGATTTTCTGCCGATGGTCGCCTGGGTCGAGGGGGAGGACGCCTTCCTCTGCATCGACGATGGCTGGGGCCAGGCTTGGGAACTCATCCCCTCGGCCTATCTTTTCGCCCATGTCCATCAGGCGTTGCTGGGCCTCCTCAATATCCACTTCGCACCGGGCACCGTCGTCCAGCTCCACTGCTTTGCCGACCCGCTGATCGACGACGCGCTCGACGCTTTCCTCGATTTGAAATCCCGGCCCGATCCGCTGATCCAGGCTTCGGCGCGCCGGACCCGCGACTATCTGCGCGAAGGAACGCAGGGTCTCGATGCACTACACGGCATTCCGCTGCGCAATTTCCGGCTGCTGCTTTCGATCAAGACGCGCAAACCGCTTGGGGCGGACCTGCGGCGTCAGATCGAAGAGCAACTATCTAAGCTCGGTATCACCCGCCTCGCGCCCGAGGCGCTGGTCACCTTCTATCGCCGCATCTTCAACGGCGTGTTCTCGGCGGCTCCGGGGGTTTTCGCCCGAGGCAGCGACGACATGCCCGCGCGCCCGGTGCGCAAGCAGTTGATCGATGCCGGCCCGGATCTCGTCTTCGATGGACCCGAACTCTTCCTCGGCGATCAGGTTGCGCGATGCCTGACCCCCAAGTCCCCAGCCCGGCGCGTCACCGCCGAGCGCTGCAATCGGCTGCTGGGCGGCATGCGCGGCGCATCCGAGGATAGCGACCAGATTGGCGGCCCCTTCCTCTATACCCTCAACATCCTCTTCGATCATTCGAGCTTCGAGATCCACAAGCGCGCGCAGATCCTCTCCGCGCAAAAGGCAGCCGGCAGCTTTGCCGTCGAGGTAGGCAAGCAGATCGAGGAGATAGGCTGGGTCCTCGATGAGGCGGGCAACAGCCGCTTCGTCTCGGTGATCCCGGTCATCTGGGTCTTTGGCCACGACAGCGCGCAGGCCCGCGAGATGGCGGCGCGCGCCAAGCGCCTCTGGGAAAGCGAGCCTCTGCCCTGGATGATGCAGGAGGAGAGCTATCTCAATCCCGTCCTGCTGCCGATGGCGCTCCCCTTCGGCTTCTATCCCGATCGCCGCACGGTGCGGATGCTGGAGCGTGACCTCCCCATGCCCGCCAAGGCGGCGGCGCTGCTCGCGCCCGTGCAAACCGACTTTCGCGGCGGCGGCCGTCCGGCCCTCCTCTATGCCGGGCGCAAGGGCCAACTCATCACGCTCGATCTGTTCGATCCGCGCATCAACAATTATAATTTCATCGTCTCGGCTGAGAGCGGCGCGGGCAAGAGCTTCCTCCTCAACAACCTCTGCCAGCAATATTACGCCCAAGGCGCGCTCATCCGCATCATCGATATAGGCGGGAGCTACGCCAAGCTCTGCACGCTTTGCTCAGGCCGATACATCGATATCGGCGAGGAGCATCTCGTCCTCAACCCTTTCGACATGGGTTTCGCGCTCGACGGTGACGATCGCCAGTCGGCCATCTCCATGGCGGTCGCGATCGTCGCGGAAATGGCCAATGCCGCGACCCGCAAGGGCGTCAGCACCTCGGAATGGAATCTGCTCAAATCCGCGGTGCAATGGACGATCGACAGCGGACGGGCCGAGGCCGGGATTGATGCGGTCCGGGACTGGCTCGGCGCCTATCCCACTTATGCCACAAGCGACCTCGACAAAGTCGACCATCTCATCCCCGCCGCCCGCGAACTCGCCTTCAACCTCCGCGATTTCGCCAGTTCGGGCGCCTATGGCCATTATTTCAACGGTCCCTCGACCTTTGACATTTCCGCCGATGAATTTGTCGTGCTCGAACTTGAGCGCCTCAAAGCCATGCCCGATCTCTTCAATGTGATCGTGATGGTGGTGGTGAACGCGGTCACGCAGGAACTCTATCTGTCCGCACGCGATCGGCCCCGCTTTGTCCTGTGCGATGAGGCCGCCCAGTTCATGACCCGGACCGACGGGCAGGATCTTTCCCGCCTCGCCGAGGTGTTCGGCCAGGGCTACCGGCGTGCGCGCAAATATCAGGGGAGCTTCGGCGTCGTCCTCCAATCGATGAACGATCTGCTGCTGTTCGGCGGGACCGGACAGGTGATCCTCGAAAATGCCGCCACCCGTTTCCTGCTTCAAGGGTCAACCTATGACCGGGCGGTCGAGAACAAGATCCTCGACTATTCGGGCTTCGTTCTCGATCTGTTGAAGTCGGTCCGCAACAATAAGCCCAACTATTCGGAAGTCTTCATCGACTCGCCGCTGGGTCTGGGCATCGCCCGGCTCGTCGTCGATCCCTTCTCCTACTGGATCAACACCAGCGCGCCGCAGGAGGTCGCCGCCTTCGAGGCGCGGCTGCGCAGGGGTATGTCGCCCCTCGAAGCGGTCTGCGATCTGGCCGGCGTCGATCCGACCGAAATCCTGGGGCCCAGCTCTAGCGGGGAGCAGCTCTGATGCGCACGCCTCCCGATAAGAACCAGCCCCGCTTCGAGTTCGAGCCTGACCCGAAACTGGAAGCCCTCATCGAAGCGCGGGCTGCAGCCAAAGCCGAGGCACAGGCGTTCCAATGGCGCTTCCGGCTTGTGACGATTGAGACGATGATGCTTGGCTTCCTCGTCGGAGCCGCCGGCATCGCGCTTCAGAAGCCCCCGTTCCTGATCCTGCGCGCAGCGGTGATGGTGGCCGCAGGCTGCTTTGCGAGCGGCATATTGCTCATTGGCATGACCGGCGCCGCGGACAGGTCGGCCAAATGGCTGCGCGGTTGGTGGAACCGGCAATGAAGGGCATCCTCAGCGACGCCCCGGCAGTCGGGCCGATCCGCCTTTTGGTGGGCACGCAGCTGATGCTGCTCGTCCTCACCATATTGGTGCTCGAAACACCCGGCGCCCTGCCGCTGCGCCTGCAGGGCCTGCTGCTTGCTGGCTGGGTGCTCGGCGCCTCAGCGCTCATCTGCTCGGTTCGCGGCGAAAGTCCTGAGGACAGGCCATGGTGGAGACGGCGTCATGACCGCTGAGCCATGCTTCCCTGACCGCTCGCGTCACGTCCTCATCGGCGCGCTGATGCTCGCCCTTGCCTGCGCGGAGACGGCAACGGCTGCAACCTCGACCATCGGTCGGACCTGGCCGATTGCCGAGCCCGACGCCATGGCTGAGATCGAGGCCCGCGCCGCCAAAGCACCCAGCTTCGCCTCACAGCTCGGTCCGCGGTCGACCTGGTCGGCGCTCCGCGCTGCAAATCTTGGGCAGGCCAAGGTAGACCGGGTCCGCAGTCTAGTACCCTTTTACACGATAGAGGACGAAATCCGCCTGCCCGATGGTCGGCTGCTCTATCCCAAGGGCTTTACCTTCAACCCGCTCGACTATGTGTCGCTGCCCCAGCGCCTCGTCATCGTCCATCCCCGCGATCTTGGCTGGGCATTGAAGCAGGCGCGGTTCACCGATTTCATCCTGCTGACAGCGGGCGATGCGCTGGACCTTTCCGAGCGCAGCGGACGGCCGCTCTTCATTCTGGAGGAACGGGTCAAGGAACGGCTCGGTCTCACGGTCGCGCCGGTGATCGTCGCCCAGCAGGGCAAGAAGCTCGTCCTCACCGAATATGCGCCGATCCGCGCCGCGGGCGGGAGCGCGCGGCCATGAAGCTGAGGCTCCTCGCTCGCATGGCGCCGCTCACACTGGCTCTCGCCGCCGGCGGCGCCTCTGCGCCAGTCCACGCCTCCAAATGCGAGGCCGGCACCATCTTTAATCCCATCACCAAGGTGCGCTGGAACTGCATCTTGCCGATCACCATTGGCGGCGTGCGGGTCGGCAGTTTCGACAAGCTCGATAAGGAACTGGATGCCCAGTCGGCCTCCAAGCCGCTGTGCGCCTGCCGCAAGGGCGCAACCTTCTGGTTCGGGGTGAAGGTGAGCTTCTGGTCGCCCAACCGGATGATCGACGTGGTCACCGAGCCGGGTTGCATGATGGCGCTCGGGGCCGATCTCCTCCCCACCGGCGGCAGGCTTCAGGGCAGCCAGTCCTCCATGGCCGACGGCACCAACAGCCAGAAGCTGTTCGCGCAGATGCATTATTACATCTCGCCGGTCTGGAAGATGCTCGACATGTTCACCGACCTCCCTTGCATCGAGGATGACGGGTTCGACGTCGCCATGATCACCGAAGTACTGCCGACCTGGCAGTCCGGGACATTGGGCGCGATCATTCAGCCCGAGGGCATTCTGTTTGGCAATCCCGCGGCCGGCCTCGCCTGCATGGCCGACAGCGCTGCGGCGGCGGCAGGAAAGGTCATCGACCCGCTCTTCTGGTGCATGGGAAGTTGGGGCGCCACTTATCCGGTCGCGGGCGACATCCATTTTGGCGACAGCGTCGAAGCTTGGGCAGGCCTTGCTGCCAGAGGCACGTTCATGATGGGGCGCCTGGGTGCGCTCACCATCAGTTCTGCCGATGGCTGCTCCTTCAAGGCCCAGCCGATCTGGACCAAGAGCCGCTACAAGCTCCAGATCATGGAGCCGGTCAAGGGCGGCAAATGCGTCAATATCGGTCGACCGGGCGCGCTCTGGTCCTCGGCCAAACATGCGCCGGGCAAGGATAATGCCCAGTTCATGTCGTTTGAAAAGGTGATCTGTTGCGCCGGGGTATCCACCCCATGAGCCGATCCCTTCCCCCATCCCCCACAACGATCGCCTGCTTTCGATGGTCTGCCCGCCAAGGCCAGAACCGGCCGCTCGATCGCTGTGTGGGCGGAGCGGCGCTGGCGCCATCCGGCGCCGCTCCAACACCCCATTCTCCCCGTGCGGCTTTAGAAACGTATGGGGAGAAGGTCAGCACGGCCGGATGTACCCCCGGCGGGCAGGGATCCCCCCTCTGCCTGAATCCCTGCCCGCTTTGGCCGTGCTGACCATCATTGACGGCAAGGCTGCCTTTCAATGTCTCTCCGCGCCACCCGGCGTGGCCGGGCTTTGGCGCTTGTTCCGGCTTCGCGCTGCTGGCCGCCTGCGGACCTCGGAGGAAGAGGCATGAAGTGGAGCCTCATCTCTTCGCTCGCGATGCTGGCGATGCTGGAGCCGCAATCGGCCTTTGCGCAGGACATGGACGCGAGGGCCCGGGCGGCAGCGGCCGCTTCGCGCGCCAAATCCGGCGACAGCGATGCGATCAGCAATAATTATCTGACGCCAGGTCTCGCCAACCAGCCGGTCAGCACGGTCGACAATAGCCGCAGTTTCACACCCAATCTCGCCTGTCAGCAGAGCGCCACCATGCTCGAAATGCTGGTTCAGCCTAGCACGACCGGCGACATCACTCTTCTATCCATTTCCCGCGACAAGGATCTGGACGGCGCATTTGACAGCACGCTGACCCTCCCGGTCCCGGTGTCGGGAATCTGCGCCAATGGCGTCATCTCCTGCTCGCCCGGAAGCTGGACCCAGTGCCAGAATTTCAAATGGGATGTCGGCGGCACGGGTGATCTGAAGCTCACGCAGGTCGACCTACCCGAACTCTCCGGTTGCTATTGCATCAATGCAAGCTGCGGCGCCAACCTTGTCTCTGGCAATCTACCCTCGGTGCTGAAAGATCTGGGCGGCGGCGTGATCGGTGCGCTGACAACCGCAGATCCCCGGATCGCAGTGGCGCAGGCCAGTGTCGACGGCCCGGTTATCCGCTATGTTGGCGCGCAGACGACCGCCTGCACCACTTCATCAGCGGTGTCCGCGACCAGCTATCGCGCCAACCCGGCTGCAATCAACGGAGACGCCTATGCGGCCTCTCAGGCGAGTTCAGTCTTCACCGCGCTGGCGGCGTCTCCCGCCAGCAATGGCAAGGCGGAGGAAACGCGGTCCTGCTCAATCGAGCGCGAGATAAACGTCAAGGCCTGGGACTTTACAGATATCGTCGCCGCCAGTGGCTCGATCACTTCGACCAGCAGCTGCGGCACGGGATGCCTCCGCTTCCAGGTCCGGGGAGCGGGGAGCTGCGGCAGCAATCCGCCCGTCTATACGGTGACGTTCAATCCATTGCTGCCCAGCCGGATCGTCTCGGCGCGGATCATCGAGATGGGCGCGGACGACTGGGTTCAGGGCCGGATCAATGGCCAGGTCGTGGGCTCGGCGGGCAAGCGCCTCTGGACGGGCGATGGCCTGCCCTCTGGCGACTGCCGGATCAGCGACGATCCCTGGTATAATCGCACGCCCATCGATTTTACCGACAGGCTCAAGTCCGGCGCGACGTCGGTCAGCGCGCGGGTGCGCGGCGGAGGCGGCGGCAATTGGGGCTATGTCACAGTAGAGATCCAGGTCGACACCAGCTGCGAGGTCAGCGAGCGACTGGTTGACCTCTGTGCTGGCTACGCGAGTGACCCTGCCTGCCGCCTGAATCAAGAAGACGTCGACGGGGTCGAGACGGTCCGCAACGGCGTCGTCACAGGTCTCAAGCCGCTGCCCCTCACCCGCCTGTTCGGCACGGGGGCCTGCACCTTCCAATATAGCCGTGACTTCTTCCTCCGGACACGCCGCTACGCCTGCATCGTCGAACCATCGGTTACGGCGCAGCCCGATCTCAGCCGCGCGACCTATATCATAGACCATTCGACCGAGACGATGCTCGCCGACCAAACCCGGAGCAGCGATGGCTCCCTCGTCCAGTCGACCCGCGCCTTCGCGCTCCCCGAGCGTCCAGCGGTCGCGGCCTGCGAGTTCATCTGCAAGACCCGCGCGCCCAGCGCCAATAGTGGCGTTGCGCCCGCTGGCGCTGTGGCGGAAAAGCAGAATATGCCCGTCGGCTGGGACAGCTTCTATCATATCTGTTCGGCCGACAATGTCTGCCCGCTGGGCGATGGCGAAGAGATCGTCTCACCCTGCGGCTGCCTCGATGATTTTCCCGAGGCGGTGGTCATGATGCAGACCGTCCGGCTCGCAGGCTCGGACCTGGCCTGCACGGCGGTGGCGCGATGATCCGCCGGCTTGCCCCCGCACTCGCGCTCACCTGCGCGCTGACGCCACTTGGCGTTGCCATGAGCCCGCAGGGCCATGCCGCGCAGCTCTGCGCTGCCGACCTCAACGGCAATGGCGATGCCGCCGACGAAGGGGAGATGGCGCAGTGCCTGGCAACCACGGATGGCGGCGCGCTCTGTCCCATCGGCGCGGTCGATTGCGTCGCCGACACGCAGGGCGCCTATGCCTGTCCACTTGGACCGAGCTATGCCTGCAAGACCTCGGCCTCAAGCGCGGTGCCGGCCTGCTCACCCCATAGCTGCATCGATACCTCCGCCACGCCGATCGAAAACGAGGAAGTGGTTGACGATCCCGGCGCGCCGGGTGACGGCCCGGTCGATGCCGACGGCAATTGCCTTGGCACCATCGAAATATTTGGCGGACGGGCGCTGCGCTGCCGGCCGCCTGGAGCCAGCGTCACCTTCCAGAATTGCTGCAAGGACATGGGCAAGATTGTGAAGGACGGGATGGGCGGTTCGCTCACCTTGATCACGACCAAGATCGCGATCGCCAAGGGCGTCTTCACCGGCATGAAAGCGGCCTATACCGCCTTCAAGGCCGGCGCGACCGCGAGCGAGGCGGCCTCGGCGGGCGCCAACGCGATCATCGTCGGCATCGATCCCACCTCGATCGCGATCAGCCTTGCCATCAACTATATGATCGAGGTGCTGCTCCAGGGCTGCGACCAACAGGATATGGAGACCGGCATGCTGCGCGGCTCGGGCATGTGCCATGAGGTCGGCACCTATTGCTCGTCGAAAATCCTGGGCATCTGCATCCAGAAGGCGCGCGGCCATTGCTGCTTCAACACCAAGCTGGGCCGCATCATTCAGGAACAGGGTCGCCCGCAGCTCGCAGCGTTCAACAGCCTTGGCTGGGGTACGCCCGAACATCCCTATTGCCGCGGATTTTCGGCTGAAGAGTTCCAGGCGCTCGATTTCAGCCGGATGGACCTCTCCGAATATTATTCGGACATCGAAGCCCGCGCCCAATCCGACATCCAGATTGACATGAAGGAGAAGATCGATGCGACGCTCAGCATCATCCATCCGTGACTTTTTGCTGCGCGCGGGCACCATGGTCGCGCTCTGTGCCGCCGTCCCCGCGGTGGCGGAAGGCGCGCAGACCGTGGGAGAGCCGCAGCCGGCCGAACCAGACAAGCCCGCCATATCTGGCCCGACAGGCATCCCCGAACCATCGCAGGCGATGCGCCGCCGGGCGTTCGAGGCAATGCGGCAGAAGTGGCGCTTTCCCGACATCGAAGCGCGGGCGCGCAAGGATCGGGAGGATGCCGCGCAGCACATGGCTGCCGAGCATGATGCCGTGCAACGGCGCCTTTACGAGGCCCTGGGGTTTGCCGCGCCGATCGATACGGCGAAACCAAAAGATGGGCGGGCTGTGACTACGGCAAAGAGCTGGGTGCCGATGCTGTTCGCCTCCTCCTCCATGCCACTCCAGACCCTGCGCAATTACGCCGCGCAGCTGGCGACGGTGGGCGGGGTCATCGCTTTTCGCGGCGTTCCCGGGGGCATGAGCAAAATCGGCCCGATGGCGAAACTGACGGCGCAGATCCTGCGCGTCGATCACGGGTGCGAAGGTCCGGCCTGCACGATGCGCAACGTCCAGCTCATCGTCGACCCGATCCTCTTCCGCCAGCATGGCGTCAATCAGGTCCCTGCCTTCGCCATGGTGCCGGGCGATCCCACCCTTCCCTATTGCGAGCGCGACGACGAAGTCGCGCCCCGCGCCAGCCATATCGTCTATGGCGACGCGGCCCTGTCCGGACTTCTCGAAGAATATGCCCGCCTTGGCGGCAAGGAGGAGGTCAGCGATGCTGCGTCTCGCCTATCTCGCCGCTAGTCGGCTCTGGCCAAGCCTCAAGGCCCTGCCCGCGCACGCGGCGCTCGCGCTGGGCGGCGGGGTCGGCAACCAGCCTGCCGACAACAGGCGCCTGGCCCTGAACCTCGCAATCGTCCTGCCCGTCGCGACCCTCACCTGGCTGGGATTGCCGGGCATCACCCTAGTCATGAGCCCCTCGATCGACGCCTGGGCAGTGCGGCGCATACCAGGCCCGATCCGCAAGGGCGATCTCGTCGAGTTCATGCTCTCCCATCCGATCGCGGGGCCAAAGCCGGTGAGCGTCACCAAACGCGCGCTCTGCCTTCCGGGCGAGCGGCTCCGCGAGATCGAGCGGCCCTCGATCGATGGCCGCGAGGGCACCCGCAGCTGGTATTATTGCGGCCGCACCTTCCTCGGCGCGAGCCGTCCCGCCGTCCGCGATGGCCGCCCGCTCCCTCATCTGCGCTGGGGCGATCGGCCGATCCCTGCGGGTTATATCTTTGTCGGTTCGGATCATGCCGGGGGCTTTGACAGCCGCTATTTCGGACCGGTCCGGCTCGATTGCCTCACCCGCATGGAGCGCATCCTGTGAAGCGCGCGCTCGCCCTGCTGGCCTTGGCCGGCCTGCTGCTCCCAACGGCAGCCGTCGCGGAGGACGTGATCCGGCAAGGCTATTGGTGGTATCGTCCGAAGGCCGATCCCGCCGAGACGCTGCCCGAGGATGTGCCACCAGCCCCGGTCATTCCGCCCATGGCCGAACTCACCCGATGGAGTCCGCCCCGGATCGCCAAACTGATTACCGACCAACGCGATTACGCCGCGACGGTCCTTACCGTCGAGGCGGTATCCAATTTTTGGCGGCTGGAAGATTTTGCGCGGCGCAAGGCCCGCGCCTTTGCGGGACTCACGCAGCTAGCGATGCTCGCCCATCCAGAACTCAGCGCCAAGTCCGCCAATCCGATGATCGGCGATGCGCGCGCTGCGCTGGGTGCGCAGAAGGATGCGGTGCGCCGCGCCTATCTGCGCACCCGAAGTCCTGAATTTGCGCTCGTCATGTTCTCGCGCACCTCCTGCGGCTATTGCCGGGTGCAATGGCCGATCCTGCAGCGCTTTCAGGAGGAAACCGGCTGGCAGATCATCCGCGAGGACCTCGACCGGCGGCCGGAACTTAGTGCTCGCTTCGGCGTGGAGGTGACGCCGACAACCATGGTCATTCGCCGCAATTCCGTGCAACGCATGGTCATCGCCAATGGCGTTGAGGCGTTTCCTACGCTCATCCAGACCGCATATCAGGCAGTGAAGCTCCTCTCGGGCGACATCCGGCCCGAACAGTTTCTCACCGGTGCCGGCGAGGAAAATGGCTTTTTCGACGCGCTCGCCAATGGTCCGGTTGCGGCCGCCGATCCGATGGCAAACCCGGGCGGTGTACGCCCATGAGAGCCCTCCATCTCGGAGCATCGATCGCGCTGCTGGGCGCGCTGCCGCTCCCGGTCCATGCGCAGGCGGAACGACGCGCACCTGACCGTGTCGCGGCAGCCCGCGCCGCAATCCATCCGGTTTTCACTGCCCGCGAAATGCAGAGCTGGCTCGCCCGCGTTCCACGCACCCTCGATTATCCGCCGGATTTCGATGCGGCTTTGAAAGGCCAGGGACCAGCGTTCGTCATCGAGATGAGCACGGCGCCCGGCTGCCTTCCCTGTGGCGATCTCTGGACCAAGCTGCTTGTGCTCAAGACGCGCTATGGCCTCGCGGTCCGCCCGATCGGCAGGGAGGAGGCCATGCTCCGCTCGGGACGGCTTAGCCTCCCCTGGATCGGCCATCCCGTCGCATGGCTCCGCCCGGTCTCCGACGATGTACGCATCCTGCCAATCGCGATCGGGACGGATCATCCGGCCAATCTCGCTCGCAATATCTATTTGGGCATCAAGATGCAGACTGGCGTGCGAGCCGCCGTCGGCGTGCGGGCCATGGCGAAGTTCACCGGCATCGTAGGCGCCGGGGCGCCTTCCCACACCAACCGCAAGGCGAAGGACTGAGCAATGGCGGGCTCGGACCTTTCCTCAACACCCCCACCTTCCTGGAGTCCGCCATGGCCGATCGCTGCACGCTTGCCTCTTGCCGTCTGACATTCCGCACGCGGCTCCGGCGCTGGATCGCCCTCCTCACCATGTCTCTAGCGAGCTGCGGCACGATGACGGCTGCCAACGCCCAGAGCTGGGCAGAGCATTGGTTCGACAATGTTACCTATACCAGCCCCGGCAGCTTCGAGGACCAGACCCGTGGCTATGTGACGGCGGGCGGCATGTCCGGCCGGATCGATGTGCATAGCGATTATCTCATGTCGCTCACCATGCCCAAGGTGAAGGCGGGCTGCGGCGGCATCGACATGTTTCTGGGCGGCATGTCTTTCCTCGATCCCGATTACCTCGTCCAGAAGCTCGAGAGCATCCTCCAGGCCGCCCCTGCCGTCGCATTCCAATATCTGCTCGAAACGCTGGACGAGAAGATGGGGAACATCATTTCGAAGATGGAGGCGGCCACCAACTTCCTCAATTCCATCCAGGTGAATGACTGCCGTCTTGCCAATCGCATGGTCCAGATCGCCAAGGGCGACGATAACATGTCGGGTATCATCGAGGAAATGACCGGCTACAAGTCGGTGAAGGAAGGTTACGCCAAAAGCTATCAGCAAAGCCGAGAGAAAATTCAGGCAAACGGGAATAGCCCCACCGAGGATCTGAAGGACGCGCTTGCCAATTGCCCGGCCGAGGTCACCGACATCTTCCGCACCGGCTCGCTGCTGTCCCATGCGGCGTCCCGCGTCGGGGCCGCCGACTGGGCGGGCGTCATGCGCGCGCGGGTGGGCGACGTCTATATGCGCTGGGACGCCAACGACAAGGTGCCGCTCTTCTCGGCCATTCCCGCCTGCGCGGGGCAGGATACCGAATCCTCCGATGATTTCCTGAGCGGCCGGGTGATGCGCCGCGCCCTCAACATGCCGGCCACCGCCGCCGATTGCACGCAGGATGGAGCCAAGGGGGCGCTGGCGCTCACCCGTGAGCGCATGACCTCGATCGCCGAGAAGATCAGGACGCGCGCAGCGCTGACGGCCGAGGAACGGCAGTTCGTCGCCAATGTGCGGACCCTGCCGGTTTATCGAATGCTTGAATGGGGCGTGCGCCAGGATGTGGTCGACTCGGTTATCGGCGATACCGACGAGCTCGTCGCGCTGACGCTCGCCTATCAGATGCTGAACGACCTCACCCGCAGCATCGATTTTGCCATCTCCAATGCCGAGCGCGGGACCAGCGCGGCGGGCGCCGCCGATGGGACCAGCGCCAATATCTGCCAGACCCGGATCCTCACCAAGGGCATCGAGCAACTGCGCGACCTGCGCGAAGAAGTGCTCCGCCAGCGCGCGCAGATGCGCCAATCCTATATGGCGGCGCTCTCCCAAGCGAACCTCTCAACTGGCTATGCCGGCCTCATCCGCCAGCGCGACCGCGACGCGCGCGACGCCGCCGGCACCGCTGCCAGTCGCAACCGCTGAAGGAGCAGCTGCCATGCGCCGCCTATCCCGCTTGCTCGCGCTGCTTGGCGGTCTTGCCAGCCTGTTTGTCGCCTCTCCTGCCCTCGCACTGGAGACAAGCTTTCATACCTATGACGGCTTTGCCGAGACCGTGGATGCGTTTCGCCTCGTCTCGATGATATTTGCCGATCCGCGCTACGAGACGCTGGTGCTGATCGTCGCGGTCGTCGGGATGGCGCTCGGCGCCGTGCTCGCCATGATCCGGGGCACGGGCATGGGGCTGGTCGCGTTCGGTCTCCAGATGCTGGTCGGCATCGGCCTGTTCGTCGGCCTGGTAGCGACGACGGGCACCGTCCATGTCTATGACCGGGTGCGCAACGCCTATCAGCCGGTCGGCGACGTCCCAAATCTCATCGTGCTGGTGGCGGGCGTCACCAACATGATGGAGCGCGCGCTGGCCGAAACGATTGATGACAACACGCTCGACCCGCACGCCAAGCTCGAATTCGGTGCGGGCGGTCATACCTTCGACCTGTTCCTCAATGCCGTCAGCCCGCGCGGGCCGATGACCGATGCCTTCCTCGACGCAACGATCAAGGATTATGTCCGCCAATGCTATCCGGTCGCCCGCGTCTCGCCGGCCTACGGGATTGACGACGACCAGTTGTTCCATACCAGCACGGACCTCCCCGCATCCTTCGCCGCCATGGCGGGGCCTTCGACCTTCAGCACGGTCTTCACCGCCTCGGACAAGGGCGGCACGACAGTCAGTTGCAACGAAGCCTGGACCCATATCGCGGACCGGCTGTCCGACCCCGCAATCTTCGAAGGTTATTCTTCCCAGGTCTGTCAGCGCACCGGCTATGACATCTCCAAAGCCGACCAGCTCGCGCGCTGCCGCAGCAATCTCGCTGAGATGGGCGACATGATGCTGGACACGCCGCTCACCGTCCAGACCTTCTTCACCAATATCCTGCTCGGGAGCAGCGTGGGCGACGTGCTGTTCGAGGACAGCCCGGCGACCGCCGCCCGCGTCATGGCCAACCGCGCCGTGGTGGCGGGTGGTCTAGCCACCATGTCGACCGCCAATGAATGGATGCCGACGATCCGCGCGACCGTCTTCGGAATTATGCTGTTCATGATGCCGATCGCCCTCCTGTTCATCCTCACCCCCATCAACCTTCGGGTCGCGAGCTTCGCGCTGGGGTTGTTCGTGTTCGTGGCGCTATGGGGCGTTATCGACGCCGGCATTTATCAACTTACCCTTGGCCGCGCGATGGCGGTGCTGGCAGAAATGCGGTCCAGCCATGTGGCGGCCACGACCTGGATGCTTGCCCCCTCCTCCGCGATGAAGGCACTCGCCATCTTCGGCAGTTTCCGCACAGCTGCGGCGGGCCTAGCTGGAGCGTTCGTGTTCACGGTGTTCCGCTTCTCCGGCAATGTCTTCTCATCCTTCACCGGCGGATCGCTTGGCGTCCAGGCCCAGGGATCGGCGGCGGCAGCGGGGGTCTCGACCTCCGAAGGTCTTGCATCGGCGCTTGAGGCACAGGCCTCCGCCATGGGCACGGGCGTCCGCCGATCGGCAGCTTCGGGCTTCGGGGATTTTGGCGAGCGTTCATCCTTCGGAACCAACCGCAGCTTCGGCGCCGCGGGCGCGGTTGGCGCTGCCCATGGTGGTGGCGCCCCCGGCAGTGCAGCAATGGGCCTCGGCAAGATCGACGGCGCGCGGGAACTGGGCGGTCTTGCGCCCGCGCTGCATGGCCGAGACCTCAACGATCCCGCGACGGCGAGCGCCGTGCAGGCGGCGGCAGCGACCGGCGCGATTCACAATTTTGCCGAGAAGGACGCGCTACGCCGCCTTGGCACCAGCTATTTCGGTAAAGGCGAAGCGGGCGAAAAGGCATTCGGCGCTTTCGCTCAGGGCCTCGTCCAATGGCGGGCTTTCGGCGATACGCGCGCTTATGGCATGATGATGCAGGCGGCGACGCGGCATTTCGAGCGCGGCGGATATTCTCCGCAGGACGCGACGCTCAAGGCAAGCGGAGTGATCGCTGAAGCGAGTGCAGATCCCACCTTCGCCAAACTTATCGCCAACAGCTATGCGCAGGAGGAGATGCTGCGCAATGACCTGACAGCTGCGCAGGTCCAGGTCGGGGCGATGGAAGGCCGCCGGGATTATGCCAGCGGCCGGGTCGCCCAGGTAGAACGGGGTAATGTCGCGACCGAGCAGGCCCATCGCACGGGCGGGAACGAGGGCCAGCGCAACGCCGCCGACATGCTCGGCCTTCCCGTTGATGAGATGAGCCGCCGCATCGCTTTCATCAATGCCCTCTCGGGCGAAGCGCGCTCCTCCGCCATCACGCAACTCTCCCGCGCAACAGGCCGCAATGAGGCGCAGGTCGCCAAGGCTCTCGAAACCTACCGGGCGGCGACCGATCTTGGCACGGCCGATGGGGCAACGGCTGAAGCGGCGCGGGAAGGCGCCAGCGTTTATGGGCGGACCCGGGAAGCGGCAGGCTATGACTTCGCAGAACGATCGGGAAAGCTCGACGCGCAAAAGGAGGTCGGCCACGACGGCACGCGCAGCGCTGCCCGGATCGGCGAGCAGCGGCGGCAGTCGGAGAATTTCGGCTTTGCACAAGGCGCCGAGGCCGCCGGCATGTCGACGCGCGAAGCGGCGCGTCTCGACAGTTTCATTCGGTCACTGGCCGATGCGAGCGGCCACCAGCTCGACATGACGGAAGGCGGCGTGGATGGCGTTGCCGACCGGGCGCGGAACGCCAGGATGACCAGCATCGTCGAGCGCGAGCGGCTGTCGCGCATGCAGGGTCTCCTCCGGGCCAACGGCATCGAGATGAGCAAGCGGCAGATCGCCATGGACCAGAATGGCGACTTCAGGATGAACCTCACCCCGGCAACGGCCGCGCAGATGTGGCAGGCCGGCCTTCTCAACGAAAGCCAGCTCGGAGCGATCGCCAATGGCGGCCATGCCCGCTTCAGCCTCGCCCACAATGATCTTCTGGTTTCGAGCAGCGCAGGGTTTGAGAAATCGGCGCGCAACGACACCAGCACGCGGTTCGAGGCGGGCAAGCAGGCTGGGCCTGACACGATCGAGCATTTCATGGGCGGTGGCGCTGAAGGTCGCGCCGCCATGGCGAACTGGCTTAAGGGCGGGTTCGAGATGGATCGCAAGGGCGATTGGCGGCTGAAACCGCAGGTCGCTGATACGCTGCAGCGGGATGTCCAGGCCATTATGGCTCAGACAGGCTGGGAACGCTCGATCGGAAGGGTGGCTCAAGATCAGAATGTTTTCAATATCACGGCCCAAGGCGAAATCGCGGGTACGACCATCAGCACAGGCGGCGGAACGAGCACAGATCGATCGGGAAGTGGCAGCGGCCGAGTTGGAGGATCTCTTACCGTTTCAAGTCAAGAAAGCGGGACCACTAACGAAGCCGCCAGCAGTCAGCTCAGCATCGTAAACTACGATGTCAGACGAGCTATCGCCAACGCCGAGCACGCAGCTTCGAAGGCCGGCCAACCTGCAGATGCTTTCACAAATCGCCTTACCTCAGAGATCCTTGGACCCAATGGCCTGAGAAACCGCTACCTTGGAGATGCCGACAGCGCGCGTGGAACCACTGACCTAAATGCCCCCGTCACTTCATTTGAGCAGTCTTCGCTACTCTACAGTGGCCGCTTCTTTACCGATTTAGCTAACGGTCCAACCGACGGTAATGGGTCGTTCAAGAAGCGCGATTAATGTAGCCGGGGTTAAGGGGGTTCAAAGAGCTGCCGATCCACAAAGCGCCGGACGCTGGATCCAGTGGATCAATCTCTTTCGGCACCCCTGACGGCCCATATTTCCTGCGATCCCAAAAATCGTCCTCGTGAAATTCACTGTTCTCTTGGGTTGGTAACGAAGCCAACCACTGCCGAAAAAATCCGAACGAGAGAACGAGCGCCACAGTGGGCAGAAAGAAGAAGATATTCAGGTATCCGCCGGCAGCAGAACGATAAACATCAGCCAATGCGTCCAGCTTGAGCGCCGCGAGCATGCTGAGCCAATAGACCGGCACGCCACTCCACCAGAGCTTCGCGTACCAGGCTCGCCAAAGCCATTCCCTAAGGCGAAGTTCGTCGGGCTTGCTATCGGCATCATTGGGTTCAAAGATTGCAGCCAACATTAATTCCTCGTCGCTGAACGTACCATCTTGGATCCGCGCGAAAAGTAGATATCCCTCCGATAATGGAAGGTTTCTACCTTCCGTTATCTGGCACACCGAGAACCATTCATTCTCTTCGTGCTATCCTTCGCGTCCTCTTTTTAATCTCATAAAATGCCATGGTGCGCAGATCCTAGATTTCTAGACGCCTTCTGCTTTCAAAATCTGTTCCCGTTCGATCTGGGCGGGCGACACCATCCGGTTACATATGCGCTTGCGCACCGGGTCTTAGAACTCTGTGTAATTATACTCATTCTGCCGGGTTTCCTCGCGTGTTTTGTAGATGCGCCGCCGGATGCGCTTCTGCTTGAGCGAGGAGAAGCTTTCAGCCACCGCGTGGTCATGGCGGTTGCCGCGCCGGCCCATCGAATGCTCTAGAATGATAGCTCGGAAGGCCGCCCACTCCATGCGTGTGAACTTCGAGCTCTGATCCAAAAGGATCAGCAACCGCTGTTTCAGCTTGTGCCACCATATCGCCACGTGTGGCGCCTGCTCTGCATCGACCGGCCCGCCACCCCGCAGGATCGAGATCAATCACGACGGCAAGATAGGCAAGACTTTCAGGTACGGATGTAGGAGATGTCGAGCTGCGACCTGATCCTCCAGCGGGGTAGCGAGGAGCGAATTGCCGGGAGCCTGGGTCTTGTTGCGCAGCAGGGCATCAAAACCCTAGGCCATGAACATCTCCTGCCAACTGCACACGCAGGTCATCGACTTGCCCGTCGCCGCCATGATCGCGGCGGTGCCCAAGCATATCGCCAGTAAGCAGGACGATCCGCACCTGCCACACGTGCCTCTGGGGAGATTTACGCGCTACGACGAGCGCTTCAAGCCGGACCGTGTCCGATGCTGTCACGATGATTCTGATGCCCGAACGAATCCTACATCGGCCTGCCTGAAACTCCACTCTGCTTTTCGCAGATTGTTTTGCGGCGCGGCTCGGCATGGTTTCGCAGTGCGCCGCCCCTTTCTACGATCCAAAAATCATACTAGAGGCTGGCTAAACAAATACGAGGCGTATTTCTATTATCGACGCCTGTGCGTTGGCCGTTCGCGGGCCGGTTCCATCGGCCTCCCAATGGACGACGCCGACACCATTTTCAGGACGAACCATTGACAGATATTTTTACGCCGCCCTATCCCCACCCCCCCAAGAGCAAGCGCGGTCTTGTGATGCGATTCCTGCGCGGATGGCACAGCTGGATCCATGTGTTGTTCGACAAAAGCTATACGATGAAGATGGGCGAAATCCGTACGCCCGGCCGCACAATGTATATCGCCAACGAACTCAGTCTGGTCGATCAAATACTGAAGGGCGGCACCGCTTATCCCAAACATAGCGAACTGGTCCGAAATTTGGACCCGCTAATCGGCAACTCGGTCTTTTCCGCCAACGGGGCGGATTGGGAAAGCCAGCGAGCGATGGTCAATCCGGCTTTCGCTCATACCGCGCTTGGCCGGTCGATGCCGCTGATGGTCGCGGCGGCCGACGATCTGGTTGCGCGGCTGGATGCGGCGGACAAGAGCCGGCCGGTCGATATCGATCCGATGATGACCCATGTCGCGGCAGACATCATATTCCGCACGCTGTTTAGCCAGCCGCTGGACGAAACCCGCTCTAACATCATCCACACCGCCTTCGGCAAGTTTCAGCGACTGGCGCACAGCGCGTCAATGCTGCGGCTCTACGGGCTGCCGGCGAGCTGGTTCGAGAAGCGATCGAAGACACCCGCGCGCGCCATCCATGACGTGTTCCGCCCGATCGTCGAGGCCCGCTACGAAGGCTACCACGTGCGGGGAGAGGCGCAGACGCGCGACATCCTGCAATCGCTGATCGAGGCTAAGCATCCCGACACGGGGGCGCATTTCACCTGCGCGCAGGTGATGGAGCAGGTGTCGACTATCTTTCTGGCCGGGCATGAAACATCGGCCAGCACCATGACCTGGGCGCTCTATTTGCTGGCGGAATGCGCCCATATTCAGGACCGGGTCCGGGCCGAAGTGACCGGCGTGGCAGGGGACGCACCACTGACCGCCGCGATGCTGAAAGACATGGGCCAGCTGCGCAACATCTTCAAGGAAACGCTGCGCCTCTATCCGCCCGTATCCTTCCTCCCGCGTGAGGTGACATGCCCGATGCCGATGCGCGACAAGCAGCTGGAACAGGGCGCGATGCTGGTCGTCGCGCCATGGCTGACGCAGCGGAACGAGGATAACTGGGCCTGTCCCCACGCTTTCGACCCCGACCGGTTCGACGATCCGACCAATGCGGAGATGGCGAAGCAGGCGTGGTTTCCCTTCGGCCGGGGGCCGCGCGTGTGCGTGGGCGCGGGTTTCGCCCAGCAGGAGGTGATGACAGTGATCGCCAGCGTCGTGCGCCGCTATGCCCTGACCATGCCGGCAGGGTTCAAGCCCGAACCGATCAGCCGCCTTACCCTCCGCCCGCGCACCGTGATGCCAACAATATTTGCAAGAATCAATGGAACAGCATGGCGTCCTTCTACAGCGCGACATCCATCATGACGCGGAGGCTCTGGCCGCCCCGACGAAAAATCCGTCTATCGCGCGCTATGGAGCTCGTTGCGGAAGTTCCATAATATGGCGAGATCTTAGTACAATCCGCTATGCCGACTGGTCTGTCATCAATGCAGCTGACGAACTTACCGGCCCGGATGAGAGGGTGATCCGGCCTTCCGGTGCACGCAGCGCCCATCTTTCGCCAGAACTTTCAGCCTTGCCATGGTCATCGTGATGTCGGCCTTGACGTTGACGTCATGGTTTTCATCGAGGGGCTTAAGTTCCTCTTAGTGTCTGATCCGAAATTAAGGTGAGTGGTATCAGCAGGTTAGCTTGACGGCTCGGCCTGTCATTGATTCATGGGTTTTGCGAAAAACTACCAAGGATCAACGATGTGGACCGATACCACTCGCGCGCTTCATGCGCGACGCGGGCTGATTTTGCCAAGTGATTTGACGAATGCCGAGTGGTTGGTGCTGGAGCCGCTGCTGCCGTCCGCCTCGCATGTGGGGCGGCCTCGCAAATGGCCGATGCGCCGGATTGTCGAAGCGATGCTTTACCTGCTGCGTGGTGGCTTGCCATGGCGGATGCTGCCCCCATGCTTTCCGCCGGTCTCGACGGTGCGGCGCTGGTTTTACCTCTGGCGCGACAACGGCCTGTGGCTGACGATGAACCATGTGCTGCTCATGGCTTCGCGCGAGATGACGGGCCGCGAGGCCTCGCCGTCGGCGGGTGTGATCGACAGCCAGAGCATCAAAACCACGGAAAGTGGCGGTCCTTGCGGCTATGACGCTGGCAAGAAGGTGAAAGGCCGCAAGCGCCATATCCTGACCGACACCGAGGGAAACCTGGTGCATGCCGTGATCCACACCGCTGACATTCAGGACCGCGATGGTGCGCCGATGGTGCTGCGCGAAATCATCCGGCGCTTTCCGTGGTTGCGGCACGTCTTCGCCGATGGCGGCTATGCTGGCGACAAACTCCGGGAGGCTCTGCGGCGAATTGGGAAATGGACCGTCGAAATCATCAAGCGGTCAGACACCGCCAAAGGCTTCAAGGTGCTGCCCCGCAGATGGGTTGTTGAACGCACGCTGGCATGGCTCAACCGGAACCGACGCCTCGCCAAGGACTTCGAGCAAACCATCGCATCGGCAACGGCGTGGCTCTTCATCGCATCCATTCAACTCTTCACGCGCCGCATCGCAAGGGCATGAAATAACGCCGAATAATTATGAATCAGACACTAAGGACGCATTGACGTCAGGTGGCGACTACGGCTCCGTTCGAGATGTCTTTTACTTGCCGCAATGAGCCGATAATACGCCAGGTGGCCGAAAGCGATGGCTTCGACTATATGAGCATCGCATAATTGAAGGCATATTAGTTCGATCGACCGCCCGTACATCAGTCGCTTTTGAAAAGCCGCAGTTAGTTACGGATATCAGTCGGCGACCAAAGGCTAAAATGAAGGAAGTCTGTTTGGAGCGCTAGTTCGTGTGCTGAGAGTTGGCGTGATCCGAGACACCTTTTGGTAATAACGCCGAGATCGGGACAGCGATAATTATCGGTAGCGATGCTAGGATGAACGCCAACTTAAATCCTGCTGCGCCGCCCATCTGCCCGAGCGGAACGGCAACGGCAGCGGTCCCGATGACCACGCCAAGTTGCCGGACGACGCTCAGCATCGACGTTCCATGGGCCATTCGAGCCTGCTTCATCCTGTGGAACGGCGCAGTCTGCAGCGGAACGACCGTCAGCCCGAATGATCCGCCCGCCAACAAGAGGGTCAGTCCCAAGAGTATTTGCGATGTGGCTTCACTGGTGAGCGCGAAAGCGAGGGTGGAAACGCCAGAGCCGAGTAGGCCGATACCCAGCACGATCCGTCCTCCAAAGAGTCTCATCAGCTTTGGCCCTGCAACGGTCGTAACGATGATGCCGACTGCATGTGTGGCCATGATGGTTCCAGCACGAGCCGCAGAAAAGCCGTGCGGACCTTGCAGCAAAAGGGGTAGAGTGAACAGCAATCCACCGAACCCTACAGAAGCGAGAAACATGGTCGCATTGCCGGCCGCAAAATCCCTGCCCTTGAGCAGACGAAGATCGACCATAGGTGCGGCGTTTTTTAACTCTGCCTGAACGAAAGCGGCAAGAGTCACAATTCCGGCGAGGAGCGGTATGAGGATGCCGGGTCGAAAAAGCGATCCCTCCGGGGCAAACGAGAGAGCAATTGTCACGGCCATGAAACCTAAGGCACCGAGGAAAAATCCTTTGGTGTCGAATGGATTGCCCTGCTCCACGCGGTCCTCCCCGAGCCAAAGAACAGCAAGAATGAATCCGACAATGCCGATAGGCAAATTGATAAGAAATATCCAGCGCCAACTGGCGGCGTCGATGAGGATGCCACCGAGGAAGGGGCCGATGGCAGGTGCGACTGCGGCCGGTACCGAGAAAATCGCCGAGGCGGTGGCGCGCTCCTGTTCCGGAAATGCCCGGAACAGGATGGCCATACCAACCGGCACCAAAAGACCGCCGCCGATGCCCTGCAAGGCGCGAGCGGCGATCAGCGCTTGCATGCTCCAGGCTGCGCCACACAGGGCGGACCCAAGCGTAAAGACACCGAGCGAGAATAGAAATACACGCTTGGCGCCGAATCTGTCCGCCGCCCAGCCGCTTGCAGGCATCACTACTGCAACCATCACGACATAGGCCGTAATCGCCAGCTGAGCCAGACCAATGGATGCAGCGAACTCTGTCCTGAGTGTTGGTATCGCGAGGTTGACAGTGGTGAGATCGAGCAGGTCCACGAACAGCGCGAACACAGTCACGATCGCGACTTTATACTTCACGGACATCGCAACATCCTTACAGGTCCTTTTCTAGCGGCCAGGCAGCACTTCCCGATGCTGGAGCGCTACCCTCAATATTCACCAGCATTACCTGATGCAGTAGCATAGACCTAAGCCTTAGCGATCCCACGTGGGCGAAATGAGCGTGACCGGGATCGGTTGTGCCGCGAGCTAGTCTGTCGCATAGGCTCAGGCTGAGCAGACACTGAGATAGCTCGCCGTATTAAGCATGAGCAGGATTTAGCTTCGTTCCTCCCCAGACATGCTTCCCACCAATGATCCGGGACGTCACGTTATCATGGCCAGCTCCTTGAGTTCGGCAGGGCATATGAAAGCTAAGTCCACCAGGTAGAATTGGACCGCTATTTGCCGACGGCGTACGACGCTGACGAAATTGCCCGTGTGATAGCTTTTATCGAAGAATGCCTTAATGTCTTTGTCGACGATGGACATACTATTGCGCCGGTCCTGTTGATGGACCAGCTGCTGCAGGCGATCCTTTATTGTGCGAGATAAAATTTGCGATCGAGTTGGGGGGCGACATTAGGCCGACTGACATCGCGAATCGGCCAGGTCGTTGCCTGTTCTCTTATCATGGATCAAAGTAGGTTCCCGGGGTCCTACCGAAGGTGGCACGGAAGCTGGCGATGAAGCTCGAGGGATTTTCATACCCTACGGCGAAGGATGTCGCTTGGACGCTCTCTCCGGCAGCCAGACTTTCTAAGGCGACAACCATGCGGGCACGAGCGCGCCACGCGCCAAAACTCATGCCCGTTTCCGCGGAGAACAGGCGCTCGATGGTCCGCTCAGATGCTCCCACATCTCGTGCCAACTGGTTCAACGGCAGACGACTGGAGATATCGTCCATGACGATCTTTGCTATCCGGGCAGCACGCGCGTCGCGCGGCGACGGCAGGTTAACCGGCGGTCTGGACATGGTCGAAACTTCGTCGAACAAAACACCGATCCGGCGCGCCTCGGCACTTTCGATGTCATACGCATCGTCGATGCCTATGCACGCCTCTATGAGGTAGCGCACCAGCGGTGTGACGTTGACGACCGCGCATCCCTCCCAGTCGGGCAGACCGGGAGTGGCGATACCAAAATGAAGAATTTCAAGTTCGGCAGCGCGATTTACCTCTAGACTATGTTCCGTTCGCGCGGCAATCCAGAGTGCGCGGCCTGGCGGAAGGATCCAACGGCCCGCTGGTGTCGCCACATGCATCAGCCCACGCGCTGCATACATCAGCTGTGCTCGATCGGGATGCACGTGCCGGGAGAATTCACCCGGACCCGCTATCGTACGAAAACCCGTGACAACGACCTGCTTCGAACTGTCTGGCGGAGGGACTGCCATGATCATGTCCCTGTCGGGTGCCCTGACTGTGATAACACCGCAGATAGCCGGATCGAACATCGCCAAGGCGCCGCAGCCGCCGAAATTAGTTTGCCACCGGCACTAATGCCGCGCTCACCTCTGTCCCGCTTCTGGTGTCTCATCCAACCGGGAGACCGGTCTCGTTAAGCATCGGAAAGCCATGCTGATGCCAATACGGATACGGGGCGGGTGCAGCGCTTGCTTCATTAAGTTGTGCGACCTGGTCTTCGTTAAGCGCCCAGCCAGCCGCCCCCGCATTCTCGACCAACTGCTCCTCGTTGCGCGCACCCACGATAACGGTTGCGACGGTGGGTCGACGCAGTAGCCAGTTGAGCGCTATCTGGGGTATCGTTTTGCCGGTTTCTTCGGCAAGGATGTCAAGAACATCGATGATGCGGTACAGCCGTTCCTCATCGAACTGCGGACCCGTGCCGGCAATGTCGTGCGCCCTAGTGCCAGGTTTGGCGGGCTGGCCGCGCCGGATCCGCCCGGTCAGCTTGCCCCAGCCGAGCGGGCTCCAGATCGTCGCCCCCACGCCCTGATCGTGGCCAAGCGGCATCAACTCCCATTCGTAGTCTCGGTTGAGGAGGGAATAGTAGACCTGGTGCGCGACGTGTCGCGGATATCCAAGCCGATCGGAAGCGGCGAGCGACTTCATCAGGTGCCAGCCCGAGAAATTCGACGCGCCGACGTACCGCACCTTTCCCTCGCGGACGAGTTGGTCAAGCGTCGACAGCGTCTCCTCGACCGGAGTACTGTGATCCTGACCATGAAGTTGCAACAGATCGATGTGATCGACACCGAGGCGCTTCATCGATGCATGGACGGCGTCGAGCAGGTGGATGCGCGACGAACCGTAATCGTTGGCACCGTCACCGGTCGGGAACGTTACCTTCGTAGAGATAAGAAGTCGATGACGTTTGCCGCGGATCGCCTCACCGAGAATTTTTTCGGCGAGGCCGGACGAATAGCCGTCGGCGCTGTCGAACATCGTGATGCCGTGATCGAGGCAGACATCTATGAGCCGCGCCGCACCGTCAGCGTCGGTAGACCCCCATGCCTTAAAGAAGTCACCCGCGCCGCCGAAGGTGCCGGTACCGAAAGCCAAGGTGGGCACCCGAAGGCCCGACGAGCCAAGACGACGATATTCCATTCTTTTGCACTCCTGTTCATGGCCGCTTTACCTGATAGCTTCGCCGAATGGTTACGAGGGGCTAGGTTTGATCATGATGGTTTCCCGTTCGGTAACAATGGCAGTCAGTGGAATGTCCCAGGGTTCCCTCGGCACCTCCTCCACTTCTTGAATGCTCCAGGCAACACCGATCCGCTTTGCGGCCGGACGACGTTCGAGGAAGCGGTCATAGAAGCCGCCACCCTGGCCTAGCCTGCCGCCGTGCCGGTCGAAGCCCAAGAGCGGGACGAGCAGAACACTAGGTTCACAGATACTACTACCATACGCCGGCACGCGAATACCGGCATAGCCCGGTACCAACGGGTGGGCCGGTGACCAGGAGACAAACTCCATCTTTCCGTCTCGCACATGGGGTAGCGAGACCGGACGACCTAACTTATGCCGATCAGCTAGTAGCGGTAGCACGTCGGGCTCATCTGCCTGCGAAGCATAACCCGCAACCATTTCATTACTAGCAATAATAGGGACGAGCGCCGTCAGGATGTGCGCAGTGGCACCGTTCCGGTTTGCAACGCCCATATCCAACAGGAAGTCCGACCGTGATCGCCTCAATATTGCCCTGAGAAGGGATTTTGATGAACAGAGACTCTTTGTCTCAGGCTGAATAGCCATATGTCCGATCCGATGAAAAGTTCGTGCTAACCATTCTTCCGACATGGATTGGATGTTCCCGTATCGCAAGCAGCATCCCGCCAAATTATAACGGCTTCTCGCCACAATGGCAGCGCAAACATCGATACGTTTAGCGATTGCTGATCAAAATATATCGGAAGACGAATTTGCCTTTTTGCGAACAATTAGCACTTAAACAGATGATTCGTTAACGGGTCCGTATGCCGCCTCATCTGCGATACCTCGCGATCGATGCGGAGGTTACGTCCATTCAGGTGGTAACGCCGCGCCTAGGAGGGTCACTATCAGAAGCAAAGGATTTTGCAATCTGTACGATCTTCTTTCAAGCCATTGGATGAAGCTTTTCTTTGGCGATGGCGTTTCGGAACGTGCCTATACGATGCGCGCTCACCGTCCGGACGTCGGCGAAATCGACATGGATTTTGTACTCTGCCAAGAAGTAACTAATCCCGGACTGGCTGAAGTCTGGATCAGACAGGTAACCATTGGAAGCCGCGCGCAACTTTGTGGCCCCCGCAGCGACTTTCGACATGATCCCAAACGCCGCGCCTGTCTCTCCAACGACGAATGCGCATGGCCCGCCATCTGCGTCATCCTTGAAAGTCTGCCTCAGGGGGCACCCTGCAATTCCATCGTCGAGGGCATTGACCAAGCTGCCATCAGGAAACTTTGCCCGCTTGCCGGTCCGATAAACTCAAGCGCTGTATAAACGCTAGAACGACGCGGGGAGTGGCCGATTACCGTAGGACGCGATCTGACGCTGAACCTTAGAAGAGATCGGATTTGGGTCGGTTGTGAAAGCGCGACGGCGGATCGTTCCCGACGGCGTTCTCTAGTCGTCAAGGTCAACAGCTGACCTCTTATGCGGTTCGTCATGCACGTGTCGGGCTCCAGAGTTCTCTCCGCAGTCGTCGCGGTGGATGCCGCATGTTAGCCTTCAAAGTAGGGTGAATCTAAGTGGTGCGCGAGACGGGATCGGAAGAACCAGGTTAATCCCCCGTGCTTCATCAGTACGCGTTAGTGATATAGTTCCGGTCCGCGAGCTCCCCTACGAGCCCGCAACTATCATCGCTGCATCGAAGGCCGGACAGATAGCAACATCCAATTACGTGCCTACCGCCAAAAAACACCTGCGTTACTTGGGGCGTCCACAGATGGCAGGTACCGAGGAATGGCTCATCAAACGCGATTAAACATTCCTCTATATTGTTGTTCGATCTGGTCCAACGTCACGCGCGCCGCACCTCAACCCAATGTGTTCCACCCATACCCGACAGCGTCGCCGCCTCACCAACGCGCTTCACTTGGCTGACCGCAGAACTGCTGATCGTGTCTTCGGCGCCGGCGGACACGACAAGTTCGAAAGCCATGCCCGGTGGGACGGTTGCTTTGATGCGACTGCCCGTCGCCAATGGCCGGGCATCCACGCGGATCGGACCGCGCACGCTGTCATAACGGCAGGCAACCCGCCCGATCCGGGCATCCAGGAGCGGCGCGATGCGGATTTGCCCAAAACCCGGGGCGAGCGGTTCGATGCCGGCAAGATGGCGATACAGGAACGCACTAACGGCGCCAAAAGCATAGTGATTGTAGGAATTCATCGCGACATCGCCGGTATCGCCATTCCAGCGTTCCCACATCGTCGTCGCGCCTTTGCGGATCATATAGCCCCAGGACGGGAAGTCGGTGCGCATCAGCAGCTCGCACGCAAGAGCCCCGTGCCCACTGCGCGCCAGTGCTGGAAGCGCGAGCGGCGTCCCAAGGAAGCCAGTGCTGAGCGCAGTGCCGCGTCTGCGGATATCAGCGGCCAGCTTGGCGGCTGCCGCCTTCCGCAGCGCCGCAGGGATAAGGTCGAGCGCCAGCGCCAGGATATAGCTCGACTGGCTACCATTGCCGACGGTGCCGTCCGCCTGGACGAACCGTCGTACAAACGCCGCCTTGATCTGCGTATGCTGCGCCTGCAGGGCTGCTACTTCACCGCTCCGCCCGGTCCATTGGGCCATCGCTTGCAATTGATCGACTGAACGCGCAAGCATGGCGGTGGCAACGAGCGGCTTGGGCGTCGTCTCGTCCGCTGGGGACTTAGCATCAACTGACAGCCAGTCACCGAAATCGGCACCCCGTCCGTTGAGCCAAAGTCCATCAGGATTTCGCTGCAGCACGCCATCAACGTAGCGGCGCATCGCGACCCAGTTTTCGTCGACCACGGTCCGGTCGCCATAATGAAGGTAGGCCGTGAACGGCAACATCACGCCGGCGTCGGACCAGCCGGGCGTCGATTGCGGCGGCCCGAAACCGCCGCTTTTCGGCAGCGGCGCCCATAGCGGATAGTTGCCGACCGGGCCCTGAGCGGCACGCACTTCGCGCAACCATTCACGCGTGAACGCGCCGACATCCATATTGAAGGCTGCGGTGTCCCAAAAGATCTGGGCATCGCCGAGCCAACCCAGACGCTCGTCGCGTTGAGGGCAATCGGTCGGCACGCCAACGAAGTTCGACCGCTGGCTCCACAGGGTGTTGAGCCAGATCTTCTGCACGATCGGCTGTTCGGCGCTGAAGGTACCGGTCTCGTCGAGCGCCGAATTCATCACTAGGCCACGCACCATCGCGGGCGTCATTACGTCGACGCCGCTCACTTCGACATAGCGAAACCCTTGGTAGGAAAAGCGTGGCTCGAGCGTCGCATCAGCCGGTGCGTTGGCGTAGCGGTCCTCGGCACGCGCCGCGCGCAGGTTGCGCCGGTCGATCCGTCCTCCAACGTCCAGTAATTCAGCATAGCGCACGCGCACCTGCTTCGCGGCGGTGCCAAGCTTGAGACGCGCGCGGCCGGCGAAGTTCTGGCCGAAATCTACGATGTGTAGCTTGTCGCCCGCCTTGCGAACGGTCAGCGGCGTAAGTTCACGTGTGACCCGCACTGGCGGCACGGTACGCGCGATAAGCGGTGCAAGCACTTCAGGCGCGCGCCAGGCCTTTATCCAGTCGCCATCATCGAATCCGGGCAGGGCCCAGCCCTGTTGCGCCTCGGCAAAGTCCCAATCTTCGCCGCCATACATCTCGGCATAGCTGACCGGCGCATGTGCCGATCGCCACTGCTCGTCTGACACGATTGCAACACGATCGTCGGCGCTTGCCGCTTCCAGCTGGACGCGCACGCGGCGGGGCGCGGGTCCGAAGCTATAGCGCCCGACCGGGGCCATGTAGCTGGCATACCAGCCATCGGCGACGACGAGGCCGATGACATTCTCGCCCGCATGCAGCGACGCTCCGATATCATGCACCCGATACGGCACATGCGCGGTGAAGTCGGACTGTTCGGCCAGCATCGCGGTTTCATCGATGCACTGCCCGTTGACCCACAATTCATACGCGCCCAAAGCGGCAATATAGATGCGCGCTCGATCCGGCTTGACCGGCAATTCGAAGCGCCGCCGCAGCAGACGCGCCGCCGTCGCGGGCCAAGGAAATATTGGCTGTGGGTCAGCGACTTCGGCGAGATTCCACCCAGCCATAGTGGTAGTGGTATCGCTGCGGCCGGCCGCAGGATCGGTCAAACTGCCCCACCCGCTCGCGATACGCTTTACCGAGTGGCCGACCTCGACCCGCACCTGCGCCGCGACCGCAACCTTCGGCTTCACGAAATAGCCGGGTGCTGCGAGGATCTCTGCGGTCAACACATGGCGACCGGCAGTAACGGGCACGCGGACGCGCACGGCAGGTGCGGTGCCAAAGGCGAAGGCGTTGTAGGGCGGCAGGTCGATCGGTTTGCCATCGAGCTGAAGCGAGCGAAGTACGCCGTCGATTGCGACCGTGACCAGGGCTGACCCCACCCCGCTGTCAAACGGAAGGCCGAACAAATGCGGCTTATCAGGGGCCGCCACGCCTGCCACCCATTGCGGTTCGGCGGCACGATCGTCCCGCTCAGCCTCACTTTCGGCCGCGATCCATTGCGCTGTCCAGTCTGCCGGATCGAGCAGTGCCATCTCCCACCGCGCCGGCGCGCTCACCACGCGTCGCCCTCCGGCCCCGCGCCCCTCGACCTGCCAGACGCATCGCTGTCGCGAGCCGAGCGGACGCCCGCTGTAGGCAACGACGCGCAGTGCGCTGTCTTTCATCCACCCCGAGTCCCACAGAGCGGCGCCCCCGGTGGCCAGCGCGTCGGCGTCGGACGCGACCCTGACGCGGAATGCCTCGAGTTCGGTGCCGGCAACCTGCCAGCTCAACATGGGATTGGCATCCGTCAACCCCAGTGGGTTGGTCAGCTGGGCCGAACGTAGCCCGTCGATTGATGCGGATGGGGTCGCTGCGAACCCCGAACCGGTGCTGGCGGCGACTGCGCCAGCGGCACCGGCACCGGCAGCGCCGATGAAGCCGCGACGAGAGATTGCACCCGCTGCGACCGATTCTGGCAGATGGCGGTCATACGCCATATATTCTTCTCCTCCGGCGCTGCTTTTGCTTTCGAACCGGAATTCTATGCCGCGGCGAGGGTTTAGAAAAATCGATTTAAACTATAGTACGTCCCTCGATACGCAGATGGGTTCAGAACCAGGTATTTCGCGCAAAATATCCGGACAGACCGATTTGTCGCGCCCGGACGGGCCGAAGTCCCAAGCGGGACGCCAGCAGTGGCAACCGACACCAGCGCGGCGGCCTAATATTGCGCGGATCAATGTCGATACTCAGGCGATCTCGCTGGCACGACGAATGACACGCAGCTGGAGAAAGCGCCGCGCTTACCTGCCGGCGCAATTTGCCCTCGGGTCGCCGCGAACCGTTTTCGAACAGCGGTGCAGTCGGCGCGCAGCGGAGCAAACCGTCGTATCGATGTCGCCCTCCTCCTCGTATAGCGCGCGGAAGCGCAGGCTGCTGAACCGAACCTCCCAGTCGCCTGACACTGAGAAGGCCGGCGGCGTTGGTAGATGATATCCAGCGACATCCTATGACAGTTCAAGCGTCCGTACCTTGCCCTCAACGCTCAAATAAACGGAAGCGACGTTCAGGCGGTTTGCGAACTTGGGGTAAAAGGGCGAACTCAGGTTAAATGCCTTATGAACGCCCGATCGGAGCACCTAGCCAGCTTGTTTGGCGTCTGCTTGGTTGCGATGCTTTCAATACCGCATAAGAGTTTGGCATCGTACCATAGCAGTAGCCCGCCATTCGCCTCGCAATTCGACCTTCGACGGACAATTCATAATCGTGTTCGCCCACGTTCATCGCCAGCGGCGACGTGAGGGTCGCGCTGGCTCCTTGGCCCTTGAGCATCATCGTCCGATTGGCAAAGCTGACCCGGTGGAGATAGCCGGGCTCGGCTTGTGGAATGTCAGGTTGACGCCAAGTATCTCGACGGAAACGCTTTCGGTAAGCGCGATGCCGTGGCGACTGCCAGGCCCACGCGTTGGCATCGGCAATGACTGCGAAAGGTAGCCCTCCTGCGCACGTGGTCAGCCCCCGGCGGTCTGTTCCGTCGGCTCCATCAGCACCTGACGACCAATGTGCGAGACCCGCTTTCCTATACGTGATAAACCAGCCACTGCCCGTCCGGCCCCTCAACCGGTGTGCCGTTCCCGTGTGACCACCAAGGTTCCTACCGGCTTCGCGTTCGGACGATCGGGTTGTGCGAGCAGTTCTCGCTCAGACCCTCGGCGGCGCGTGACCAAGCAGCGATGATCAATTGGCCAGTTGGCTCCCCACCCGCGCCGCCTTGGGCCGATAAAATATAGTAACAGCCATCTTTCTGGAGCAGCTTGACCTTCGAGTTCTAATACTTAAACTATCCAGTCCGGCGCACAACTCCAGGCGTGATATACACCTTCCTAGGTAGCGCGCAAACCATCGTCGGACAGCGCGAAACGCTGCCCTGCATTCAGGTAAGGATAGTGTTCTGCGTCTTAGTATACTGCAGGTACCTGGGCACGACGCCTTGCTGATAACGGGTAGATAGATAGGATAGCGGCTGCCTACCTTTGCGATGTGCGCCGCGAACGTTAATTGTGGGTCGGCGACATTATTCATTCTGCCCTCCACGCCGAGAACCGCAATATACTCCCCAACTCGCTGCATACCTATGCGCAGGCGCTGTTCTTCGCGATCTGATGGAACAAAGCCGAGCTTATGCCTATGGCCGGGATGACCCACTGTGCCGTAAATTCTGTCGTCTCTGGTTCCCGAAGACCAACGGCTGCCCTGCCGGCGAGTGCGCCTGCTCTCATGCCCGGAGTAACGAGACGATGCGGCTCTGGAAAACTGCCGCGAGGGCCGGACCGCCGACGAGCTCCGGGAAACCGACTAGAAAAAAAGGCTGGACAGCGCGACGCCGCCATTTTAGTGTCCCCGAAGCCCGGCTGAAAAGCTTTTGCATACCATGCTCGATGAAAACGGCGCGGCGACCACACATTATCGCCGACGGCCTGAGTAGGTTTCTATTCAGATTTCCTTCATTGCTCTCTCCCGTCACCATTCAGTGATGAACGGCCCATAGGTCCAGTTGCGACCGCCGGTATCTTCCGCGACGATCGGGTTGCGCTGGCGACCAAGATAGGTGACTTCGCCTTCCATAATATCACCCGGCCGCAGCCAGCGGTTGCCGTGTGACGCCGCATTGCCCGGGGGCGAGCCGGTCATTAGCAGGTCACCCGGGACCAGTCGGACGCGCTCCGAAGCATAGGAGAGAATCTGCTCCGGCGAGAAGATCATGTCCGTCACCGGCCAGTCCTGCATGACGTTGCCGTTCAGTTTTAGGCGAATCTGCATCTTTTTTAGGTCAACGAACGGTTTCGGTACGATGAATGGACCCAGTGGCCGGAAATTCGGCTGATTCTTGCTCACCCAATCAAACTCGAAGCGTACGTCGGCCCGACGGAATTCATCCACCGTCCCCATGTCGTTAACCGCGACATAACCAGCGATAAGGTCGCTCGCATCCTTCGGCTTGACGTAGCGGCCGGTGCGGCCCACAATAACGCCGAGTTCCATTTCCCAGTCAGGATGATCACCGATTAGGGGCAAGGAGACGGTGTCGTTCGCACCACAAAGCGCCGAGTGGAGGCCGGTCCAGAAAAACGGCATTCCTTCGCGTCCGCGGCGGTCCACCTCGACCATGTTACGGTCGAAGAAATCCTGATCGCTTTCCCCGTCTTGGCGCTTGCCCTGGTTGAACTTGTTGAACGTCATCATTTCGGCAACGTGCATCCGGTAATTGGATCCGGCGCCCAGCACATTGGGATGCGCGACCGGCGGCAGACATTCTACTGCCTCGAACCGAATTCCGCTATCTCCGCCCCTGGCGGAGATGTCGTGCAAAAGGTCAAAGGCGCGGTCCCAGTCGTTTAACAGTGCATGGGTGTCGAGGTAGAGATGAGAAAGGTCGAACATCGTCCCGTCCGGCTGGACGAGGCCGGGAAAGACCAGGCTGTTTGCCCGGTAGGTGCCAAAGCCGAAGCTGCCCTTGACCAGTCCGGTGGTGGCGTCGACATCCTCTGGTTCAGATGCAGGAGGCAGTTTGAGGTTAAGCGAAATAGGCGTCGACATGGCGGTCGCTCCATAAATCCATCGATGCGTCGGCGATCGAATGCGACGTGGTCGGGATCGACGCGTTACAAAGATCAGTGTCGGAAAAGGTTTCGAAACGATAGCCGCTGGGGTCGCGCCATACATCGAACACATGGCTGCCCAGCGGATGGCGGCCCACGCCCCAGACCGATTCATGCTGTTTATGCGTCATCCAGCGATGACCCATAAACTGGGTTTCGGGGTTCGGCACTTCAAACGAGACATGGTGCAGATCGCTCTTGCCCATCGCGAAGAAGGCGATCGTATGATGATCCACCCACTCGTCGCCGCGATCAATTCGGTAGAAACCGCCAATGATATTCTGGGGAGCACCGGCGTAGAGCAGATCACTTGGTATAAGGCGCAACGTCTCGCGATACCATTTGTCACATGCCGCCCAATCCCTGATGAATAGGCCGACATGTCCCAGCCGCATCAATGGCGGCGCCCCGAGCGGCGGCTTGTGCTGCCATACGCCGCGCCGCTCCTTTTGCGCGCCCTGATTATGCGTCATCAGCGGCGGCAGCGGATCAGCCTCCCGCGTTTCCATACCCGTCACCAAACGGATGCTGTTTCCTTCGGGGTCCATGAGGGTGATCGCCCGGCCCTTGCCCGGCCCGCCAAGCGGCACAAAGGACTGGCCGTGACGAATCTCCAACTCGGACAAATCAGCGTCGTCATCCAGTTCGAACGCCAGTGCCGCCAACTGTGATTTCGCCGCTTCCTCCAGGACAAGCTGATAGACCGCCGACCCACTCCCGTGTAGATAGACAAGGCCGTTCTCTTCGCCCGCCGACGTCAAGCCGAAATCCTGCGTAAATGCCAATGTGCCGGCCAGATCGCGTACTTTCAGATGAAGATGGTGCAAACCCTTCAATCGCATAATGCTCTCCTTCTAGGAGTATTGTGATCCGCCAATCCATCAGCGTCCAATCATTAGCTTGCTTGTATCCTATCAGCGAACCGGATAAGTGGAGGGTGTGCGTTACGATCGTCTCGACCTGAATCTTCTGGCAGCGCTGGATGTGCTGATTGAAACGCGGAGCGTCTCCGAGGCTGCCCGGCGGCTTAATCTCAGCCAGCCCGCCGTCACCGGCGCGCTCAACCGACTGCGCGACTTTTTCAAGGACGACCTGTTGGTGCTGAACGGTAGGCAGATGCTGCTGACACACCGTGCAGAGGAACTGGCCGAACCAGTTCGGCGCTCGCTGATGCTGATCCGCGCAGAGATTACCCGTCCAGGCGGCTTTGATCCTGCGACCAGTCAGCGGCGCTTCGCCATCGTCGCGTCGGATTATGCGTTCACCGTCGTGTTGGCGGATATCGTTAAAAAAGTGGCGCAGGTCGCCCCCCATATTTCGTTCGAGATCATTCCTCCAGGCAGCCAGTCGTCGGATCGGTTAGAACGCGCGGAGATCGACCTGCTTTTCACGGTGGAACCCCTCATCTTGCCGCACCAACCGTCCCGCGCGCTCTGGCGGGACGACGAGGTGGTGATCAGTTGGGAGGGCGCAGGCTATCCCGGCATCATCGACATGGATGATTTCTACCGCGCCGGCTATGCTGTTACCCTGTTTGGGTCGGACCGCCGCCCCACTTTGACCGACGCGCATTTGCAAAAAGCCCACCCGGGCGAAGCGCCTGCGCTGCTTCTTCCCAATTTTTCCGCCCTGCCCCTAGCGATCGCCGGAACGGGGCGTATGGCGATAATGCATCGCCTGTTCGCCGAGCATTTCGCACTCGCCCATCCAATCCGGCTGCACCAGCCAAGCCTAGCGCTGCCCGAGATTGTGGAGGTGGTGCAATGGAACCATGTGCGGGAACGCGATCCGGGCATTCGATGGCTGCTGGAGGCGATCCAGGCGCAGGTCAATCTGCTTCCGACGCGCACACATATCGGGTGACCGGTTGGCTCAGTCCTGCTCGGCTGTCTGCTGCATATCCTCTGCAATCCTCTGGCCAGGATGCGCTGGCCCATGACCGCCGCCTCGTCGATGGGCAGCAGCGCTGGGCGATGGGCGAAGAGATGGTGGGTGGACCCGCTCGGATCATCGGCTAATCAACATTCTAAAACGCCTGCTACATGCCGAAATCAAGCATGTGCGAAATCTGATCATTGCCATGGCTACGGTTGCGCCCGGCCGCCCAGACACAGCGCCTGCTGTCCTGCGTTTCGGGCGTCAGCAAGTCAACGACCGGGATAATCGGTTCATCCGGCAGCTCTCGTCCGACAGGCTCGGGCAGCCAGGAAAAAAAGATTATTGAGCACCTGATATTCATTTGGGCGATGAGGTGCCGACCGAACGAGGATCGCCGTTCCGAAGCTGCTGGAACAGACCGGTGATCAGTTTGACTCTTAGGTCATATTGTGCATTGATCAGTCCATCTCGTTTTTCTGCCCGGAAGACCGGGCGCTGCGAATTGCTGGGGGAGGCGAGAAAAGGACTCCAGAACTTCGACATGGATGAGATCGAGCAAATTGTCGACCACCAGATCATAACCGTTCGCGAGATGCAGTTTGTCATGCACCTAGATAAACACCGGATCCTCCATCATTGAAAACGGTGCAGCAGCCCGAAATCGGCTATTCCGGCATTAGCTGGCACAGCCAGATCATGCATAGCGTCCGGCGAGCGGATGGGCTGTAGCCCGTAGCGCATTGGGAATGACACTTTTGCCATGCGGCTTGCGCACGCATCGCCTGTCCGTAACAAATTCCCGTTAATGATAATTCCATCCTTGATCAAACCTCGGTTAAGCGGCGAGAAGCGTTGGGGACAGGCGTAGTAAACCGCGCAGGGTGGGCAGTCCACATCGCCAAACAGGAGGATTGGCAGGTCCGGCATGCTGCGCGCGATCACCGCATCGGCGAGCTAACGGGCCAAGAAGGCCGAATAACAGGCATTTTTGGGATAGGTCACCACTTGCCGCTCCCGTATTGTTCCCGATGCCCCACCAGCCCGAAGTCCGGCGGGGCATGGGTCATGTCAGAAAGCGAAGCCTGCGCGCACGCCGTAGGTGCGCGGCGGGCGCAGTGTCGTCCCGTAAAATTGCGTGCCCGGCGTCGGGAAGATTTGCGACTTCACCGTTTCGTTGAACATGTTATTGATGAACCCGCTTATATAGAAACGGCGGTCAGGACCATTATAGGTGATCGCCGCGTCCGCCAGCCAGTAGCCGGGCTGGGTTTCAACCGGCAGGAACTCCAGTCCGATCAGCGTGCGCGACTGGTAATGCGCCCGCGCGTCGAAAACTAGCTCCCCAGACTCCAACGGCACCTTCTGTTGGCCGCTGAGGTTCAGCGTCCATTTAGGCGCGTTGGGTGGCCGCTGGCCACTGCAATTGACACGGAAGCTGTTGCCCGACGGCGCATCGAAACCTTGAGTTGGACAGCCTGTGCCATTGAAGATCGCCGGATTGGCGATGCCGCTGCCGTTGGACTGGAGGAAGGTGAAGCTGTTATATTTTGCGTCGAGATATTGCAGGTCCGCGCCCAGCATAGTTGTGGGCGTTGCGGCGAAGCGGGTTTCTAATTCCAGCCCCTTGAAGGTGGCCCGACCGACATTTTCGGTCGCGAACGTAGGTACACCCGAAATCGTCACCAGATGCGAGATTTGCTGATCGCGATAGTGCCAGTGGAACAGTTCCAGATTTACCTGCAACCGGTTGTCGAGGAAACGGTTCTTCGAAACAAGCGTGAAGGCTTCGATCTCTTCTGGCTGGTAGGTTCCAGTCCCGGGCGAGAAATAGAAGCCGCCCGCCTTGAACCCGGTTTCATAGCTGGCGTACAGCAGATTCTGGGACGTCATGTCCCAGTCGGCCCCGGCGCGCCAGGTAAATTTCTTGAAATCGGCCTGATTATTGGCGTTGATGGGAGTCACCACCTGCAACACGGTTGGGTTGAACGCGATCGGCATCGTCACCCGTTGGGACGGAGGCGTCGTTCCGAAGGGCAGACCGGGTGCGTTCGCGCAGAGCGCGGGGGGCCCTTGGCAAATGCGGGTGAAGGACAGCCGGTTGCCGGAAAAGCTCTTGTCTTCCCAGGTCTGTCGCGCGCCGACAGTGAATCGGATGTCGGGCGTCACCGCATAGGTGAGGCGGCCGAACAACGCCTCGCTTTTGGTATCGGCCTTGAGGTTCGCGTCATACTGGCCGTTCCAATTGCTGACATAGGAACCGGTCGGCCCTTTCGTCCCTTCGTCGAAATAGAAGAATCCGGCGAGCGCGCGGAGCGGATTGGTGTCGGGCGTGGCGAAGCGCGCTTCGAAGGTCGTCTGCTGCGACTTGCTGGTTTCCCGAATCTGGAAGCCGGGGGTATAGCTGCGATAATCGAGGCTGGTTTCGCGATGGCCTGGGACGAGTGTGAGAGTGCCAGCGGCGCTTTCCCAGTTAAGCGTGGCGGCGACACCCCAGGTGCTGTTGTTCTGGAACTGGCGGAATTCGGCCGGGAAGGCGCTGAAATTGCGTTGCAAAGTATTGGCGCGCTGGCTGGTGTAGAAGGCCTGTCCCTGTGGCGAGAAAAAGCCGATGCGATCGTCCACGCTGAATGCCGCCGTGCTGGATACCCCGTTGGGTGCCAGCAACGGGGTCGCGCCGACACCGCGACCGCCTTGGTCGAAATAGTCGCCCACGACGTGGAGGCTGAGGTCGCTCGTAGGTTCGAACAGCAGCGAACCGCGCAGGCCCCAGTCCTTCTGATCGTCGGTGTCATCGTTCATATAGCCGTCGTGGCGGACATGGATGCCGGCGATGCGGATCGCGGCCTTGTCGCCGATCGGCGCGTTCACCATGCCGTCAACGCGCAACGCATCGTAGTTACCATATTCGATGCCCCCCGACGCGCCGAACTTGCCGAGTTCCGGTTTCTTGCTGATCACGTTGATCGCGCCGCCAGTGGCATTGCGGCCGTAGAGCGTGCCCTGTGGCCCCTTCACCACTTCAACTCGTTCCAGATCGTAGAAGAAGCCGGTCGTGCCAGACGGGCGGCCGATATAGGTGCCATCAAAGGTGAAGGCGATGGCGGATTCAGAGAGCGCGTTGCCCTGATAATTGCCGACACCGCGCAAATAGAAGAGGTTGTAGGGGCCAGCGGACGGAGCGACCTGGAGCGAGGGGATGAGAGCGGTCAGTTCGGATGGGCGGGTTATGCCGGCGGCCGAGAGCTGGTCGCCCGACACAGCACTGACCGCGATGGCGGCGCGCTGAAGATTTTCCGCGCGGCGCTGGGCTGTGACGACGATGTCGGCGAGGCCGACGTCCGGGCCGGATGAAGACTGCTGGTCAGCCGCCTGGGTAGGAGCGGCGGCGATCTGAGCCCAAGCAGGCGATGCGATGGCGGCGAGCGCGACGGCGCTTGTAGTGAGTAGAAGCGAAAACTTCATACGTCCTCTCCTATAATGTACGCTCGTGCCGTTTGTGCCGAGCGTTACGGGGCGAGCGTAGGAAGCATGGATGCAGTCGTCCAATCGATAGCCATGGAATGTCTTATAAGCAGCAATGATACCCGCAACATCTTTGGGAAGGTCGACCCAAAAACTAAGCGGCGAGTGAGATAGCGAACGACGCAATAAAAATAAGTGTCGCTATTATATAGCCAATTAACTGTATTGATATTATTGTATTTTTCTAAATCATTGTATGGGTATCCGCGACATCTCCAAGAATAAGGCATTTAATGATTTTGTCTTGGCTATTCTCGCGTTGTCATAATAGGCGCTGCTATCGACGTGGCGGATTAGCCAGGCGCGCGCTCCGCCTCGCAGCGTACGCGCTGCTTGCCGACCAGTCCGCTTATTTCACCGACGACCTCGTCGCCATCGCGCAGGAAGCGATCATAATGGGTGCCGTTGCCGGATGGAGAGCCCGTCAGGATGACATCGCCCGGAAGCAGTCGCGTATGCGCGGAGAGATATTCGATGAGCCGTGCGACGTCGAAGATCATGTCGTCCGTGCCTTCATCCTGCATCACATCACCATTCACTGACAGGCGCATGTGCAGCTTTTGCGGATCGGCGATGAAGCGCCCCGGCGTGATATAGGGGCCGAGCAGCTTGAAGCCCGGCAGGCCTTTGCACGCCATCCAGTCCATGCCCATCTGCGGAATGTCCGGGCGATCCACCAGTTCGCGTGCTGTGAAATCATTAGCGATCATATAGCCTGCGACATGGCCCAGCGCATCCGCCCGCGACACGCGCCGCGCCGGGCGACCGATCACCACCGCTAGTTCCAGTTCCCAGTCGGGTTCGCGCACATCGTAGGGCAGCACCAGCGGCTGGTCGGGGCTGCCGATCGAGGCGCGTGCGCCGACATAAATGAACGGCTTGCCGGTCGCGGCACGGCGATCCATGATCTCTTCGCCATGTTTGCGACGTTCCTCGGGAGACAGGTGCGCAACACCACCCACCCCCTTGTCAACAATCAGTTCAATTACATGGCGGCGGTAATTGGCGCCAGCGCCGTAGATATTGTCAGGCATGTAAGGCAGCAGGGCGGTCAGCGCCGCTTCGGCTTCCCAGCCGTCGGCCGGAGCGGTGGCCACCGCCGCATCGATTGCAGAGCCCCAGCGGTCCCAGTCTGCGACGATCGCGCCAAGATCGGCCGGGGCATCCGCCAGCGCATCATGCAGCGCCAACACCCTGCCGTCTTGCAAGATCCCCACGAAATAGTCGCCCCCGGTGCGGGCGAATGTACCCAGCGCGTAGATGCCCGACATCCTATGATCCCCCTCTGTCTATTCCTGCGGCAAACGGCATGCGTGGAAGGACGCGATCCGCCATTGCCCATCCTGTCGAACCCAGACCTGCGTAACGAAAGCACGCACTTCGACCCGCTCGTCCTTCCCGCGCGCGCGAACGATGTTCGTCATCGTGCCGGTCATGACCGCGGCGTCCGGCGCGAGCGGGCGAATCGTCAGCGGGCCACGCGTCACGTCGATGAACTCCAGAAAATCGATGGCATGATGAAGCAACTGCGCCTTGTCATGCACCTGCCCGCTCGTATGGACATGCACCAGATCGTCTGACAGCAGGTCCGCCAGCCGCGGCCGGTCTCGCGCCAACAGCGCGTCGCGTCGCTCCGTTTCCCGCGCGGTCAGCGCCGCTCCAATGTCCATCTGATCCCAATCCCGCATGGCCATGCCTCCCCATCAATGCCGATCCGATTAGCGAGACGCTGCCCGCATCGTCCAATCGGTAGATGCTTGCGCAGCCATTGCTGCGCCTTATAGCTGCCTTAGGCCGGAACGATCGCGACAAAAGCCGCGACGTCGCCCATAGCCCATGCGCAGCGTGGACGAACTTAGGAAAGGAACGCGGTCGAATGCGATTTGAAAGGCTGGACCTTAATCTGCTGGTGGCACTGGACGCATTGATCGAGTATCGTAGCGTATCGACGTCCGCCAAGCGCCTTTTCCTGAGCCAGCCCGCCGTCAGTGGCTCGCTCAACCGCCTGCGCGATTTTTTTGGCGACGATCTGCTGGTGCAGGTGGGCCGCCAGATGATGTTGACCCCTAAAGCGGAAGAACTGCGCGCGCCGGTGCGCGAAGCGCTGATGCTGATCCGGGCCAAGATCACCACGCCGCGCGAATTCGATCCGACGACCGCTAGGCGCCATTTTACCATCATCGCATCGGACTATGTCTATAATGTGCTGCTGACCGACGTCTTCGCACAAGCCGCCCTACGCTCGCCGCATCTTGCCTTCGACGTGCTCAGCACCGGCAAGCGCGGCACCGAGATGATGGAACAAGGGGAAGCGGACATCCTCATCACGATTCCGCAATTCCATACGGACGATCATCCTCGCGTCGCGCTGTTCGAAGATAAGCATGCGGTCGTCGCTTGGCGGGACGGACATTATGGTGCGCGAATGACCCACGACGATTTTTACGAGGCCCACCACGCCGTAGTCCTGTTTGGACGAGATCGTCATCCCGCCTTTTCCGAAACCTTCTTTGAACAGCGGGGCATGACGCGCAACATTCAGCTGCGCGTGCCGACCTTTTCCGCCCTTGCCCCCGCGGTGCTCGGAACCGATCGCATCGCCACAATGTATGACCGCCACGCTCAATGGTTTGCGCGCTTTCTGCCGCTGACGGTCCATCGCCCGCCAATCGACATGCCTGATGTGGTCGAAGAACTGCAATGGCACAGTCTGCGCAACAGCGATCAGGGTCTACAATGGCTGATCGCGCTTATTCGCGAATGCGCTGCCAACCTTGCTCCGCTAAAAAACGGCTTATAGGTCGCATCCATCCAATCGATTTTTGCTATCTTCATAGCTGGCCTACTGAACCCGCATTCAGCAGGAGAGCGGACCATGACAGGCATCAATGGGGTCGAATTGGTAATTTACGGCGTCGAAAATCTGGACGAGTGCGTGAGCTACTTCGTCGATTTCGGGTTGCCGCTGATCGAACGCGACGGCGGCCAAGCTTTGTTCGAAATGGAGGAAGGATCGAGCGTCATCATCCGCCCGCTGGCCGACGCGGTTTTACCCGGACAAAGGCTCGAGGGCTATGGCGTCCAGCAGGTGATCTGGGGCGTGCCCAATCAAAAATATTTCGACCGCATCGTGGCACGGTTGCGCAAGACGACCGACGTGACGATCGACGCCGATGGCACCGGGCGCTTCTTCGATTGCGACGGCATCGCGAGCGGAATCCGCATCTATGACCGGCGCAAGATCTGGGGCGCGCCCGATCCGGTCAACAGCTATGACAACGTCAATCGTATCAACACGCACCGTAAATGGCGGCTCAAGGCCAACCCCAAGACGATCCAGCATGTCGTGTTCCAGGTACCCGATCCCAATGCCAGCTGGGAATGGTATCGCGACAATCTGGATTTCCGGCTGTCCGACGTGCAGCAAGGTTTCGGCGTATTCGCCCGCGCGCCCGGCACCAATGACCATCACAGCATCTATTGGTTGAAGGCCGACCTGCCCTTCCCCGGCTTGGACGGCAAGACGCGGTTTAATCACGTCAATTATGGTGTGGAAGATATCGACGAGGTGATGGTCGGCGCCAATTATATGGAGCGCAAGGGCTGGCAGAAGTCGGTATGGGGGCTGGGCCGCCACCGCATCGCCAGTTCGGTGTTCATGTACCTGCCCTGCCCCGCTGGCGGCGACGCGGAATATGGCACGGACAGCGACGTGCTGGACGACAGCTGGGTGCCGCGTACCTGGAATTCGCGGTTCGGCACGATGAGCTTCATGCACAATCTTCAGCCCTGGATATTCGACGAAGCGCCATGGGAAGTCGGCTATGTCGATGGATTGACGCCCAAGGCGGTAAAGCCGCATCCCAGCCAGCCGGCCGTGGTCGAGGCATCGCCAGCGGACGCGGCGGGGGCGCTCCACAATCCGACGCATAAGGAGGCGCATCACGACGCCGACAACGATCAGGCGGCTGAGTAAGGCGCGATGGCGACAGTCGTTCAGACCGACTATGCCTGGCCCGACGTCAGCATAGAGCGTATAGTCATTGAGAGAGCGGGACACCGGCTGGTCGTGGGGCCAGCAGTCCCCGCCAGCGCGGCGGAGATCGAGGCGCTGGTCGCGCAGCATGATCCGCAGGCGATCATGGCCTGCTGGGCGCAGGTCAGCGGCGCGGCGATCGCTGCGCCCGCGAACCTCAAGATAGTACAGCGGATCGGCGTCGGCCTCGACAATATCGACGTCGCCGCCGCCACCGCGCGCGGCGCATTCGTCGCCAATGTACCCGACTATTGCGTGGACGAGGTGTCGGCGCACGCCGTCGGTTTCGTGCTGGACTGGGCGCGCGGGATCACAGCGTTCGACCGCGATGTGAAGCGCGGGGCATGGAACCCGGCGGCGGCGGTGCTGCGGCGCGTTGCCGACCTGACCGTCGGCATCGTGGGCTATGGGCGGATTGGCACGATGACCGGCACGCGACTGCGCGCCTTTGGATGCCGCGTGCTGACCAACAGTCTGGGCGGCAGCGGCACCGATCATCGCGAATTACCTGACCTGTTGAGCGAGAGCGACGTGGTGATCGTCCACGCGCCGCTGCTGCCCGACACGCATCACTTGATCGACGCGGACGCGATCGCGCGGATGCGAGACGGCGCGTTTCTCGTGAATGTCAGCCGCGGCCCCCTGATCGACACGCAAGCGTTGATCGCCGCGCTAGAGACGGGCAAGCTGTCTGGCGCGGGCCTCGACGTGGTCGAGGGCGAGCCCGAACCGCCACGCGCGCTGGTCGAGCGTCCTGACGTGATCGTGACGCCGCATATCGCCTTTTCCTCCGGCGCATCGCTTGACGAACTGCGCCGCCGCTCGGCTGAGGAAGTCGTGCGCGCGCTGGCTGGCGAGCCGCTACATTTCCCCTGCAATCAACCAAAGGCACTGTCTTGACCTCCCCTATCATCACCCATGTCCATGGCCGCCAGATCCTCGACAGCCGCGGCCGTCCAACCGTCGAAGCCGAAATCACTTTGTCGGACGGCACGGTCGCGCGCGCGTCAGTGCCATCGGGCGCGTCGACCGGCAAGGCAGAGTCCGTCGAGCTGCGCGATGGCGGCGCGGCCTGGGGCGGCAAGGCGGTGGGCCGCGCCGTCGGGAACATCAACGATCGCGTGGCGAGCGCCGTCGCGGGTCTTAGCGCATTCGATCAGGGTGCGCTCGACGCGCGGCTGGTCGAGGTGGACGGGACCGACAATTTCGGCGGGATTGGCGCGAATGCGGCGCTGGCGGTCAGCTTGGCAACGCTGCGGGCCGGTGCGCTGGCGCAGCGCCTGCCGCTCTATCGCTGGATCGCGACGCTGATCGGGGTGAAGCCGACCATGCCGCTGCCCATGGTCAACATCCTGTCGGGCGGGCTTCACGCCGGGCGCGGGATGGACGTGCAGGATTTTCTGGCGATGCCGGTGGGCGCGGCCAATTACAGCGAGGCGCTGGAATGGATCTGCCGCATCCGCACCACCGCGACCGAGCTATGCGCGGCGCAGGGCCTGCCGGTGCTGCTCGCCGACGAAGGCGGGCTGTCGCCGGGCTTCGAACGATCCGAAGAGGCGCTCGACATGATGGTCGCCGCGATTGAGGCGGCGGGGCTGACGCCGGGCAAGGATGTCGGCATCGTGCTCGACATCGCTTCCTCCTCACTGGTCGATGCCAACGGCGGCTATCGTTTCGAGCGGCTGGGCGAGACGTTCGACGCCGCGCAGATGATCGACATGCAGGCGGCGTGGATTGAACGCTATCCTATCATCTCGATCGAAGACGGTCTGGGCGAGGACGACTGGGCGGCGTGGCCCGCACTGACCGAGCGGCTCGGCCATATTCAGCTGGTCGGCGATGATCTCTTTGCGACCCAGCCTGCCCGCGTGCAGCGGGGTATCGATAGCGGCGGCGGCAACGCCGCGCTCATCAAGGTCAATCAGAACGGCACCGTATCGGGGACGTTCGACGCGATCCGCACGGCCCGCGGGGGCGGTTTCGCGACGGTTATTTCGGCGCGATCGGGCGAGACCGAGGACGACTTCCTAGCCGATCTGGCGGTTGGCGTTGCGGGCGGGCAGATCAAGGTCGGATCGGTGCGCAATTCGGAGCGGCTGGCCAAGTATAACCAACTGCTGCGCATTGAGGAAGCGGGCCTGCCCTGGGCCGGCGCTTCAGGCGTCGCACCCCTTGGAGTAAAGGCATGATAGCCGACGCGGCGATGCTGGCCTTCGCGCGCGCTAACGACCTGCTGGGCGCGGACGAGGATGGCGCGTGGGTGCCGCTGACCGGCGGCGTGTCGTCCGACATCTGGCATCTCGCCTCCAGCCGGGGCGAGGTGTGCATAAAGCGGGCGCTGGCGCAGCTGAAGGTCGCGGCGACCTGGGAAGCGCCGGTCGACCGCAATGCCTATGAATGGGCCTATATGCAGGTGGCCGATGCCATCGCGCCGAACGCCGTGCCGCGCCCGGTCGCGCAGGACGAGGCGCTGGGCCTGTTCGCGATGGCATGGCTCGCACCAGACCAGCATATATTGTGGAAGAGCGAATTGCTGGCCCGGCGCGCCGATCCCGCCTTTGCGGCGCAGGTGGGTATGCTGATCGGCCGCATTCACGCCGGAACCGCGCGCAACCCGGCGATCCCCGACGCCTTCGCCACCGACGGTAATTTCCATGCGCTGCGGATCGAACCCTATCTGCTCGCCACCGCCGCCGCGCATCCCGACCTGGCGCCTGTCATCGGGGCGGCCGCCGATGCACTGGCGAACACGCATCTGGCGCTGGTACATGGCGATGTCAGCCCAAAGAATCTGCTGGTCGGCCCGGCTGGTCCGGTGCTGCTCGACGCCGAATGCGCCTGGTACGGCGATCCGGCGTTCGACCTCGCCTTCTGCCTCAACCATCTGGCGATCAAGGCGCGGGTTGTGGACGGCACGCGCGATGCGCTGCTGGCGTCCTTCGATGCGCTGGCCGCTGCCTATATAGCGCGAGTGGATTGGGAAGCGCCCGCCGATCTTGAAACACGCGCGGCGCGATTGCTGCCGATGCTGGCGCTCGCCCGCGTCGATGGCAAGTCACCGCTCGAATATCTTGATGAGGCGCATCGGGGCGCACTACGTCAGGCCGCCCGCGCTGCGATACAGGCCGCGCCGCAGACGCTCGCCGCGGCGCGCGACCTGATCGTCAGCTGACGGACAGGCCCAGCAGCGCGGCGGCGTTGCCGCCCATGATCTTCGCTCTGGTCTCGTCGGCCAGCCGCGCGTGGAAACCGACCGGATCGGGTTCGGCCATGTCGAAGGGATAGTCGCTGCCAAGGCACAGCCTGTCCGCGCCATGAGTGCGCACGAGGCTGTCAAGCTGGTCTGGATCGAACACCAGCGTATCGAGCCACACCTGCCGCAAGTAGCTGGACGGTTCGCGATGGATATGCTGGCGGCAATCCTCGCGCGCGCGCCAGGCATGGTCCATCCGCCCCCAATAGCCCGGCAGATAGCCACCGCCATGCGCGACGCACAGCTTCAAGCCCGGATAGGCGTCTAGCACCCCGTCGAAGATCAGGTGCGACAGCGCGATGGTCAATTCGATCGGATTGCCGATGATATTGTCGAGATAATGTTCGGCCAGCCGCTGCCCCTGCGTGAAGCCCAGCGGGTGGAGGAAGATCAGCACACCCAGTTCTTCCGCCGCCGCGAAGAAGGAGCGGCGCGAAGGATGTGCCAGCTCCTCGCCATTGACATTGGAGCTGATTTCGATCCCGCGCAGGCCAAGATCGTTCACGCAGCGGCGCATTTCCGCGATCGCCATCTCGCTATTCTGAAGTGGCACGGTGCCCATGCCTACCAAACGGTCGGTATGTTGCGCCACCGCTTCGGCGATGCCGTCATTGACAATGCGCGCCGCGTCGCGGCCCAATTCGGCCGGAGCGAAATAATAATATTGGCCGGGCGACGGGCTGATCGCCTGCACATCGACGCCCAGGCGGTCCATGTCGGCCAATCGCTCGCCGATGCCGTTCAGCTTCGGGCCGATCTGCGCGAACATCTCGCCGTTCACGACCTTCGACGCGTCGGACATGAACGCCATGGGGTTGGGCGGATTGTCGATCTGCGAGCGCACCAGCCCTTCGGCGGCGGGGATGCCGAGATGGCAGTGGATATCCACCACCAGATGCTTGCCGCGCTGGCTCACCGGAATCGGCGCGCGATCATGGTCGCAAGTCGAAATACCTGCGTGCGTTACGTTGTGCATTAGATATCTCCTGCCAGATAGGCCATCGCCTGCCCCATGCGCATTCCCATTTCCTGTGGCGGCGCGCCTTCCAGCTGGCGTTGGCCGATCGCGACGCTGCTTTCGATTACATAGCGACAGCGCTCGAACCGCCGCTCGACAAACGCATTGAGCGCGCCCGCAACGTCGTCACCCGCCTTGGCCAGTTCCTCCATCAGCACCAGCGCGTCCTCGACCGCGATGCCCGCACCGCTGGCAAGGTGCGGGGTGGTGGCGTGTGCGGCGTCGCCAATCATCACGACGCGGCCGACATGCCACGGCTTGGGTTGAAGCGCATATTCGAACGGTCGCGCGACGATGGAGGAATTCGGTCCGATACTCTCGCGCACCGCCGCCATCGGCCCATCAAAGTCTGCCATTAATTCGCGCAGATAATTGGCCTGATCGGCGTCAGGCACGCGGCGGCATTCGGGATCGGCATGCAGGATGAAGCCGTAAACCTGTGTCTGCGAACAGGGAATGATGCCGCCGATATTGGCATGGCCGAAAAAGAATTCGGAAAAATTCATTTCCGGGGGACGCGGTGCGACGACGCGCCAGCTCATCTGCCCGGAATAGACGGGCTTTACCGCGTCGGGGAACAGCGCGGCGCGTGTCCTGGAATAGATGCCATCGGCCGCGACGACCAGGTCGAAGCGATCCTCATGCCCGTCGCTGAACCGCACGGACACGCTGTCGCCGTCCTGATCGAACGCATTAGCGGTGACGCCCAGCCGCACGTCGATAGCCAGTTCCCGCACGGCAGAGGACATGATCTGGTGCAATTTGGGCCGCATAATGCCGCCCGACGCCGGTAGGCCTTCCTCGATCGGTGGCGGAATCTGTTCGCCAATCATCGTCCCGTCGAACAGGAACAGACGCTGCCCGATGGAGAAATAGCCATGTTCCTTGATCGGATCGAGCAGGCCAAGCTTGCGGAAGGCACGCAGCGTCGGACCGGTGATGGTGATCCCCGCGCCATAAACTTTCCATTCAGGGTCGATATCGATCAACCGGACCGTCGTCCCCTGCCGGGCCAGCGCGATCGCTGCCGCCATGCCCCCGATACCCCCGCCGATCACCAGCGCTTTTGCAATAGCTGTCATATCTGTCCTGCAATTCCTCTCTGGACTCAGAAGCTAGCTGCGCCCGATCGGGAAGAAAAAGCATTTCCTTCTATGACAGGCATCGCCCCCGCTGATGCGCCGCCGTTCAGGTCGAATGCGCCTGCGCCACCTGCTGGTCGAGTTGCCCGAACGGACCGATCCCGTCCCCGGCGTGCATCGCGACCCGATCGCCGAAGTGCAGGAAAGAGGTGCGCGGCGCGCCATGCGCGATCGTTTCGATGGCGCGGCGTTCGCTAATGCAGGTGGAGCCGACCCGGTCATGGTCGGGATTGGAGACGGTGCCCGACCCGATGATCGTGCCCGCCGGCAGCGCGCGACTGTGCGCGGCATGGGCGATCAGGTCATGGAAGCCGAACGCCATCGCTCCGCCGACCGGGCTGCCGAACCATGCGCCGTTCACTTCCACCGTCAGGGGCAGATGGACGCGCCCATCACGCCACGCCGCGCCCAGCGCGTCGGGCGTCACAGCGAAGGGCGCCATGCTGCACGCCGGTTTGGCCTGCACCCAACCGAAGCCGGTCTTCATCTCTACCGGCGCGATGGCACGCAGTGACCAGTCGTTGATGAGGACGATCAGGCGGATATGCGCGAGCGCTTCGTCCGCACGGCAGCCCATCGGCACGTCGCCGGTGACGACGCCGAACTCCCCCTCGAAATCGATTCCGTCCGCTTCGCTCGGCAGCGGGACGTCGTCGGTGGCGGCGATGAAGCGATGCGACATGCCCTGATACATCAGCGGCTTGTCGGCTTCGATCGGCGGCAGGTTGAACGCCTGCTGCATCAGGTCGCCATGGGTCGGGAAGGCGGACCCGTCGAGCCATTGCCAGGCGCGCGGCAGCGGCGCGGCGAAATCGACGGGGGTTATCGCCTCGCCACCTTCGGCAGCGGCGGATGCGGCACGCAGCGCGGGCTGCGCCGCGTTCCAATCGTCGAGCGCCGCCTGCAACGTCGCCCATCCGGGCACCGCCGCGACTCGCGCGCCGCCCGTGCTGACCGCTACCAGCGTGCCGTCGCTCCCGCCGCGCTTCAATGTCGCCAACCGCATGATGTCAATCCTCGAATATGGCGACCGCGCGGGTCCAGCCCGCCGACGCGCCCTTGATTTTGTGCGGGAAGCAGCTGACGGTGAAGCCGTTGCCGGGCAGCGCTTCGAGATTGTGCAGTTTTTCCAGGTGGCAATAGCCAATGTCGCGACCGGCCTTATGCCCTTCCCAGATCAACGAGGTGTCGCCCGTTTCCTTGACCTTTTTCGCCGTGTAGCTGAACGGCGCGTCCCAGCTCCAGGCGTCGGTGCCCGTCACGCGCACGCCGCGGCTCGTCAGATACATGGTCGCTTCATAGCCCATCCCGCAACCGACATTGACGAAATCGGGCCGACCCAGTGCCTTGCCCGCCGCCGTGTTGACCAGCACGATGTCGAGCGGCTGAAGATCATGGCCGATCCGCGTCAGTTCCGCCTCCACATCGGCCGCCACCACGACATAGCCATCGGGGAAATTGCGGAAGTCGAGCTTGACACCGGGGCGGAAGCACCAGTCGAGCGGCACTTCATCAATGGTAATCGCACGCGCGCCACCGTCCATGGTCGGATGAAAATGATAGGGGGCGTCGAGATGCGTGCCATTGTGCGTGGTCAGCGTGACCCATTCGGCCGCCGCGAAGCCTTCGCCATCGAGCGTCTGTTCCGCCGTCACGCCGGGGAAGAAATGCTGAAGCTCCTTCACCGTGTCTTGATGGGTTTCATAAGTGATCTTCGGCCGCATGAAGGGCGGATCGGACACGACGTCATTGTCCAGCGTGATCGACAGGTCGATGAATTGGCGGGGCATCAGGCCCTCCTTATAGTCAGGAGTGAGGGAATTGGGCGCATCGTGGCGAGCCGCGATCGTGAGTGCGTGCCGCGAGCGGGTGTCGGCTTGTGGGCGGAAGCCCGTCGGCAAATGCCAGCACGCTTCGCCGTTTTCCTCAACGCCCTCTCCCTGCTTCGCTATGATATTTGAGTCGTCACCATCCTAACGGCATCCGGTCACAGGCACATTCAATGTTCATGATGCCAGCCATCGGCCAGCGCGATACGATGATGCGGTGTCTAGTCCTGCAACAGCGTTGCGCGCAATGCGTCCATGTCGATGGTGCGCCGTTCCCGCGCGCTGGCCAGCCCCGCGTCGAGCACCGCCATGACCATGAGCGCCTGGGCGGCCGGCACCGGGTTGGAGCCTTCGCCCCGCACCGCCTGCGCCAGAGCACGCCAGAACGCGCCATAGTCGCCGCGCTGGTTGGGAATGGAGACGGGCGAAGCGCCGTCTGTCGCGGCGGTGTATTTGCCTTCGACGGGATCGATACCCAGATCTGGATGTCCCAGCCCCTTTCCTGCAAGGATGGCCGGCTCCTGCATGTCGAGGCCCTGCTTGATCCAGCTGCCGCCTGTGCCGTGGACCATGAAGCGAAGGCCATGATCGGCAGCAAGCTTGCTGGAATGAAGCACGGCGCGGCAGCTGTCATAGTGCAGCACGACATGAAACCAGTCCAGCGCGGGCGCGCTGTCGCGCAGCGTGGCGAAATCGGCGGTCACTGCCTGTGGCATGCCGAACAGTTGCAGGGCCTGATCGACCAGATGCGGACCCAGATCGAACCAGGAACCGCCCGCCCGGGCTTCCTTCCACACAGCTGGCGCCTGCGGACGCCAGCGATCGAAATGGCTTTCGAAATGGACGATGCGGCCAAGTTGCCCGTCGTCGATCATCCCACGCAGCGTCAGGAAATCCGCGTCCCAGCGTCGGTTCTGAAAGATGGTGAGCAGTACGCCCGCCGCGTCTGCCCCAGACGCGACCGCCCCGGCGTCGGCAAGGCTGGTGGCGAACGGCTTGTCGACCAGCACATGCTTGCCCGCAGCGATCGCCGCGAGCGCATGAGGGGCGTGCAGTTCGTCAGGACTGCACACGATCACCAGATCGATATCGTCCCGCGCCAGCAGTGTATCGACATCCGGCGCGACTGCGACGTTGGGATGATGGGCAAGCACCTCGGCCGCGTCACGCGAGACGATGGCGCGCAGGGCCATGCCCGGCGTCGCCTGCACGAATGGCGCGTGGAATACCCGACCGCCCAGACCATAGCCGATCAGGCCGACACCGATCTCCGTCATCGCTTGCCCTTCCCGCCAAAGCCGCGGCCAAAGCCATAGGGATAGAGCGCCCCGTCGCGCGTGTCGGCATAACCGGGCGCGTCGGGATGCTGGCGCAGCACCGATTCCCGGGTTGCGGGCAAGGCGAAGGGCAGTCGCGCCTCCGGTGCGGCCTTGCCGGTGATGATGTCGAACTGTGCCCGGTCGCTGGCGCCGAACGTCGCGAGCAACGCTCCGGCATTTCGAACGCGGCTTTCCTTGTCGAGAACGTAGGGATTGCGGAAATAGATGGAGATGACGGCCTTGGCAGGATCACCCGCTTCGCGCATCGCCGCCTGGATGTCCGGCAGCGACGGGGTCATCTTCCAGCTCTGCGCTTTTGCGAGGTCTGATAGCGTGACGATATTGACTTCCCACGGGAAACCGCCACCGAAGATCAGGCCGCTGTCGAGGCAGCCGTCGGGCGTTTCGAACGCGCCGGGGGCGCCTGGATCATAGACGCAGGGGTCTTGCGCGCCCCAGGTCGCCTGACGTTTCCCGGTGCGCGGGTCCATGATATTGAATTCCGGCCCGATCGCTCGACCACCGGTGTCCGGCGATTTGGGCGAATAGGCGCGCGCACCGGTAGGATTGACCATGACCTTTATCAGCAGCGCATCAATGTCCCCAGGAACCGGCGGCCGTTCCTTCGTATTGCCGTCGGTAACATTCAGCCCCGACGCCCGCGCAGCGTCCGCGCCAAATCCCATCACATAGACTTTTGCGCCCGCCTTGAGCGGCAACAGCGCATTGCGGTTCTCCAGAAGCACGATCGAGCGGCGCTGAACGTCCAGACCCGTTGCCCGATCGTCCGGCCGGCCGATGTTGTCCGCCGCTTTGGGCGCGTCGACATAGGGGTTTTCGAACAGGCCAAGCTGGAACTGTTCGGTCAGCAGGCGGCGGACCGCCGGGTCGATCTGGGTCGCTTCGCCGAGCCGTCCCGCCTGTACGAGATTGGTGAGCATTCTGGCGTCGGTGAATTCCGACAGAATGTCCGTGCCGCTGCGGATCGCAACGACGACCCGGTCGGCGATGTCATAGGGCTTGCCGGTTTCCGGATTGGTGCGATAGCTTTCCAGCCCCCAGCCGCGCTGTTCGATGATGCCGCTATCAGAATTGACATAGCCTTTGAAGTCTAGCTTCGCACGGAGCAGGTCGGTCACGACCTGTTTGGAGAAGGCCATGCCGCGCTGGTCGTATGTAACGCCTTCATAGGTCAAGTTTATCGGCACGCCATAATAGGGCATGATCGACGACGCCCCCTTCGCGATCGCCGTGCGGAAGGGTTTGAGATGATAGGCAAAGCCATATTTGCCCCAACTGTCGGTGTATACCTGACGCTTTCCGAAGGTATAATGCGGGTCTAGGCCCATTTCCTGCGGGCCGCCGCCGGGGAAATGCTTGATCGACAACGCGATCGACGAGGCGGGCGACAGTGACGTGCCGTCGGCACGCACCGGACCCTGCAACCCGCCGATCAGCGTCCCGACAATGTCGGACATGAGATCGGCATTCTCCGTGAAGGTTTCATGGAAGCGCGACCAGCGCGGCTCGGTACCGAGATCGGCCATATAGCCATACATGCCGCGCAGGCCGATAGCGCGCCATTCGCGGCCCATCACATCGGTCAGGCTGCGCAGCGGGGCCATATCCGCCCTGATGCGCGCGGGCACCATCCCGCGCGCGTTGACCGGCGCGCCGGCGCCCAGCGCCGCCGCCGCCAGACCCGCTTCCTTGGGAAATTCGGTGAAAGCTCCCGCGCCCGCCCCGATGCCGAAGGTCGGGTTCGTTTCTACGTGGTTTCGGGCATTGTCCTTGAACAAACCGGGGATGCCGAGCCGTCCCGTTTCCAGCCGTTCCTGCACCGCATTGGTGAACTTCGCCATCTGATCGGGCGTCTGCGGGTAGCCCGCATAGAGCGCGAAGCCGGTCAGCTTCACCTTGCAATCTGCTGGTGCGGTCATGACCTTGGCGCGCAAGATGAAGCGGGTGAGTTTCTGATTGTCGATAAGGTCTCGGCCGCGCGGCGTGATCGTCCCGTCGCAATCGGGATTATTGGTCGCAATCATCATCATACCGACCTTTTCCGCCAGTGTCATCCGCCCGACCAGATCGGTCGCACGCTGCTGCGCGGACAGGCGCCAGTCCTCATAAGGATCGAGCCGACCGTTTGTGTTCAGATCTCTGAAGCGCAAGCCGTCCATCTCTATGATCGACTTGGACCGCGTGCCAAGCACCGGCTGCGGTGGTGGCGCCGACTGTGCGCCAGACAGCGCGAAGCCTGCGAGCAGAAAGAACATAAGTCGACGCATCATCTACTCCCCGTGCGGGATTGAATATATACGGAGCCGTCGGGCATCAATGATGCGACCCGGCCATTCGGCGCGAACCATATTTCGATCCGACCGACGAAAAAAGGGCGGGTGCACTTCGCGCCCCGCCCTCCCCTTTTCGATGGACCCGGCTTAGAAATTAAACGCCATAGACGCGCCGATCGTCCGCACCGAATTGAACCCATAAACCTGATACACGCTGTTGAGCGGCGCCGGGCGGGCGTTGGCGTCGCCAGGATCGCTGCCGATGAAGCCCGGCACGCGTTCGTCGCCACAATTTTTGCAGAACAGGCTCAGTTTCACATTCTGGTTTAGTTCATAGGTGATGCGCGCGCCGAACTGATCGATCGGTCCCGACTGCGCAAGCGGGTTATTATTGGGCAGGAAGAAGATCGACGAACGGTGATACCAGTCGCCCGACAACGTCAGGTTGTTGTCGCCGATCGGGATGGTGTAGCTCGCGCCCAAGCTGGACGAAAATTTCGCGGCCAGCGGCGTGCGCAGGCCGCCAGCGTTGAAATTCACGCAACCCTGACCCGGATAGCATTGCGCGCCGGGGAAGTCGTCGAATTTGGAATTGAGTATCGATACCGACGCATTGAACGACAGGGCGCGGGTCGGCCTCGCGGCCAGCGAGATTTCCGCGCCCTTACTTGTCACGGAGGCAGCGTTGCGAATCACGAAGGCGCTGAGCACCGGATCGAAGGAGCCGGCCTGGTAATCGCGATACTTGGTGCGGAACAGTGCCATATTAAGTGTCACGCGACGGTCGAACCAGGAAGTCTTGGCGCCCACCTCGATATTGCGGGACGTTTCGGGCAACACCGCGAGCGATGCGGTAGTGGTCGCGGACGAACTGTTCATGCCGGGGCCTTTATAGCCCTTGGCGTATGTGCCGTATAACAGCGCATCCGGCGTCGCCTGATATTGCGCGCCCAGCTTCCAGCTGAAATCAGTATTCTTTGCCGTCTGGTTAAACGTACCACGCGGACCCTGGAATCGGACGAAATAGTTTAGCTGGTTCTGGATGAGGTCGATCGACACCTTGTCCCGCGTCACACGGCCGCCCGCGATCAAGCGCAGCTGATCGGTGAGCGCGAAGGTCAGCTGAGAGAAAGCCGCAAAGCTGTCGCTCTTGAACACATATTCACTGTCCGATCCCACCGCATAATTATTGGCAACGGCGCAGCCCGCCCCCGGTGCGGCGCGAACGCAGAAAGGCGGCGAAGGCAGCAGGAAGGCGGGAAGGTAGAGATTGCCCGCGTTGGTCACGAACGTATGATCACGGAAGCCCATATAGAACAGACCGAACTGACCGCTCAGACGGCCTTCGTCGGGCAGCGAGAGGCGCAACTCATTCGAATACTGGTGATATTTGGTTTCGAGCCCCGACGCGCTGTTGGCGTTGCTGGAAGTGAAGTCGAGGTCGACCAGCTGGTCAAGGCTATAGCCGCGATAGGCCGCCACGTTGCTCAGCTTGTACCCGTTGTCGAACATGTAGGCGACATTAAGTTGCCCGCCATAATTTTCCAGCGTGCGACGGTTAGCGCCATCCGAGCGATATTGCAAAAGCTCGGGGCTGGCGATGAACCCGTCACGCGCCAGCGGCGCAATATTCGTGCTGCCAGGCGCGAGGACGCGATAAGTGCGGTCAAACAGAGCCGCAGTGCCCGTGATGCGCGCATAATTACCGATCGTGTAGACGCTGAGGCTATCATCAGGTTCGTAGAGATATTTAACCCGAGCGTCGAGCGCGCGCCGATCGAGGCTGCTACCTGGACCGGTCTGCAATGCTTGTGTCACCGGCTGCTGATACTCATAGGCGAGGTTGAGCCGCAACGCCGACGTCGTGCCGATTGGCAAATTGACGGTGCTGCGCGCAATCATGCCTTCGCCGTTGCGGGGCGTCGTGTCGCGCAAATTATATTCGACTTCGCCATTCGCGCTGCGCTTGCCCAGCACCGGGCGACCGGTGGTAATGTTAAGGAGACCGGCTGTAGCGTTCTTGCCGAACAACAGGCCTTGGGGCCCGTTCAGCACTTCGATCTGCGCGACGTCATTAAATACGCCTTCGCTCAGCGGCCCGCGCGCCAGGTTGACTTCGTCCACAGCGATCGCAACGGCGGGATCGACGGTCTGCTGGAAGGCGAGCGTGCCCACGCCGCGGACAGCGAAGCTGTTGTCCTGACCCAGCTGAAGGCTGGGCGCGGCAATGTTAAGCTGTTGGAGGCTATTGATGTTGCGTTCGCTCAACGAATCCCCGCTAACCACGCTGACGCTGACCGGCACTTTTTGCAAGCTTTCGGGTCGCCGTTGCGCAGTGACGATAATGTCAGCCGTCAAATTTGGCTCGGTTGCTACCTCCGTATTTTGCTGCGCCAGGACAGGAGATGCCGCTAGTGCAAAGTAAATAGCTGTCGATGTTAGAACGAAGCGTTGCATTGTCCCTCCTCTGTGCTCCGGCGGTGTTCATTCCGCTCATTGCCTTTGGTCCCACTTGCACCGCGTTCGAAAGGATGCAAAATCAGTTTAAGCAACTTTGTGCATAAGCGAGGGTTATAGGTAAAACAGTGACGATAGATTTTTCTGCTGATGAATCCGGTATTTCTCACTTGAGTTCGCAAAAAGTGATCCAGGAGTAATCCTGGCTTAGCGACCGGGCCGCGCCGTCTTGTCCTATCGATGGCGCTCGCTGCAGCAGCGAAACCTCGCTAAATACATGCCAAACTGGGGAGGACAAATTAATCCTTGATGCCTTTGCACGTGTCTCCACGCTCTGGATGCTGCATTTCCAAGGGCCATGTTTGAACGCCCCTAAGAGCGCGAGAAAAATTTTCGGCTCGCGACACTTGGTGGGCTACTATCATCTGTCCGTTCGGTCGATGCCGCCGTCAGTAAGGCGGCTCACGGATCGGCGCCGGGTTAGCAGGAGGCGGTCGAAGACATGATGCCTTAATCTGGTTTCGCTATTTGAACCGTGCCGAGTTCGCCGGAGGCTGCAACTCCGAGAAGTTGGAATCTGTATGAGCAGGACAACGAACAAGTTTGCACCCGAGGTTAACGAGCGTGGTTTACATGTGGCCGATGATAAACGCGGTTACCGATCCAGCTGTGCGGCGGTGGTTTCGATTGCGGGTAAGATCGGCTGGGTTCCGCAAACGCTGTATGAATGGATAAAGAAGGCCTAGGTCGGTAGCGGCCAGCGCGCCGGTGTCCTGCCCGAGATTGCCGACAAGATGTCGGGGCGGGAGCGTAGAGTCCGCAAACTGCCCATTTGATTGTTCCTACGCCGACAAATAGCGAAATCTAAAACCAAAATATGTTCTCGATATCTGCCGCTAGCAGTGTCGCCGAAATTCAAACCCTTTATTCCGTTCAACATTATTGGCTACTTTTCACAATCTGTTTATCGAAGACATTCAATAGGTTTGACCAGCCGATCACGCAAGGTTAGCCGCTGCGATCGGGACTGTCAGGATTTCCGTGTGCGGCGAGGCGGTTGATCATCAGGCCGTCATGGCCCTGATGAAACGTTTGCCGAAGAGCACGGCAAATTGCGCCTTCGCCATGTTCCACTCACGCGGCGGCATTTTCCACTCTTTCTCCAATCTGTTCAAGATCAGATAGAGCAGCTTTGTCGCCGCCTCATCGTTGGGGAAATGCCCCCGCGCGCGAACAGCGCGGCGAAGCTTGGAATTGAGCGCCTCTATAGAATTTGTGGTGTAGACGATCCGCCTGACTTCCTCGGGGAAAGCAAAAAATGGGATGACCTCCGGCCATGCCCGGCGCCAGCTTTGGCCGATGGCGGGATAGCGCTGCCCCCAGAAGCTGGCTTCGAAGGCCGTCAGCGCTTCCTCGGCTGCCACCGCATCAACGGCACGGTAGATGGCTTTCAGGGCCGTTCCGAGCGCCTTGCGATCCTTCCACGCCACGAAATCCATCGAGTTGCGCAGCAGATGAACTATGCAGGTTTGAACCATGGCTTCAAGGAAGACGGCGGTGATGGCGTCGGGGAAGCCCTTGAGGCCATCGACGACGGCCAACATGATATCCTCGACGCCGCGGTTGCGCCGTTCGTTCATGACGCGCAGCCAGAATTTGGCGCCCTCATTCTGCTCCAGCCATAGCCCGAGAGCGACCTTGGTGTCGTCGGGCATGAGCCTAGGGCAATATGGATCGCCTTGTTGCGGACCATGCCTTCGTCGCGGACCTTTACCCGGATCGCATCGAAGAAAACCAGCGGATAGGCCGGGTCCAGCGGCCGTTGCTGCCATGCCGCCACTTCCTCCAGGACCGCGTCAGTGATCGTGCTGATCAGATCGGGCGAGGCGTCGATCCCATACAGCTCGCGCAGATGCCCGGTGATCTCCCGTGTGCTCATGCCGCGCGCATACATCGAGATGATCTTGTCGTCGAAGCCGGGGAAGCGACGCTGGTACTTGGCGATCAACTGCGGATCGAAACTGCCGGCCCGATCGCGCCGCACCTCGATCTTGATCCGCCCGCTGTCGTTCGTCACCGTTTTGCGGCCATAGCCATTGCGGTTGTTGCCAACTTGGTCGTCACGCCCGAGATGATGATCCGTCTCCGCATTGAGCGCCCGTTCGGCAAAAGCCTTCTTCAGGGTATCGAGCAAGCCGCCTTGGCTGAGCGTCCCCGCCGCGTCAGTGCCGGCCAGCAGTTGGTCGAGGATGTCGTTCGGTATCGAGGGTTCTTTCCGTCGTGACATACTGGGTCTCCTTGTTCCCCATTATGCCTCGCCACACACGGAAATCCTGACAGTCCCCTGCGATCCCGTGCGTCAGCCGCGAAAATACCGTCCATTGACCGCATTGTAGGTGCCGATGCTCCGTGGCCCAGGTCTCGCCGCTTCTCCAGCAATGATGGAGAGCAACCATGACACAAATCCAACGTGCATTCGCATTCTTGTGACGCCAGTGGCTATGACGGTGGAGACCGTTCGAAGTTCAATGCTGGCCCCGCCACCGTCTTGACGGGTTTCCCGATGGTAGCGGCCGCATCAGAGGCACAAGCGCTGACGATCGCGTCCCGCTCGCTGGGCGGCGAGCCTACCGCCACGCGGGCGTAACGATCGCCCAATCTTCATCCCCGATCGCTTGCTCCGACATGGACATCACTCAGCATCGCAAGGGCACCAGCAAAGTCCAGCATGACGCCAATTAGCTGATGCTTAGCAACGCGGGGCGGCCATTCACCGGCTTCTGCCCGCGACTCAGCCAAGAGAACGTCAAGGACGACCGAGCCGTCCGCATCACCGAGCACGCCAGCGGGCCGCTGCTCAACCAGATCAAAGAGGAGTTCGCCTTCGAGCCGCCGCGAGGGCACGGCCATTCGGTGGTCGAGAGCATCGCCGCGATGTGCTACGGCAAGGCCAAGGCGACCGTATGACTAGGCGGTAACCTCGCGATAAACTACTTCCGATCCGCAGGACTGCGCGCAGGGCTTTACCAACATAGCGCTTGCGGGCTAAATCATCACAAGCTCAACCGCACATAGTTGCTGCTGCCCACGTGACACTTATATCCTATCCTGCCTAGTCCATACCGAGCGCGACCTGAAGAACTACATCCCGCAGGTGGTGACGGTGGAGGAGTCGATGTCGATGGTCCGCGCCTCGCGCGGCTTTCTGTTGCTGCCCAGCGACAAGGTTCGTTCAGAGCCGTGGGTCGGCGCGCACATTGCCAAAGCAACGCTGGACGACAAGGGCGGAATCGACTGGGCTGGCTATGTCGCCGATTACGACCGGGTCCGCGACAGGATCGAGGCGGTGCTCCCCGCCTTCAAGAACTACAACAACCGCATCCACGCGCCGGGCGGCTTACACGTGCTTAATTCGGAGCAGATCGGCGAACACCGTCGGGCTGTTGAGCGATGGCCAGCACAGATAGTCGATCGTGCCGTCGCGTGCGACCAGCGCTGCGGTTTCGTGGTCGCCAATGATGCCTTGCTCGCCGATGCTGCGCAACGGCGGCACTGCTTGCGCCTCACCCATTATCGCCGAATTCCGGAAGTAGCGACATGCCGCCATCGACAAACAAGGTCGTGCCGATGACGCAATCCGCTTGATCGGGTGCCAGTCAGACAGCGGCGCGTGCGACATCTTCGGGCTCGCCGATCCGGCCGTAAGGGACCAGCCGGAGCAGCTTTTCCAGCGTCGCCTCGCTGTTCCACGCACCCAAGTTGATCGGCGTGCGGATGGCGCCCGGTGCGATCGCGCTGACGCCGATAAACGGCAGAGTGTTTTTGAACGTTCATTCCGTTGCGCCAGCGGGTCCGGGGAGCCCTGTCTCGGCAGGCGACCTGTGACTGACGATCGGTGTGGGCGCACCCGTGGTTTTCAGCGCGTAGCTAGCGATTTCGTCCTTACGAGCGAACCACACGCCGGGCTTCGATTTGGCATAAGTGAGAAACCGATCGAGAAGCCGGACGCGATTGGCATGTCCCGAGATACGGTCGTGCAGCGAGACCACCATCATGCGACGCCGGTGCGCTCCTTCTTCATAGAGCTGATCGAATTCGTCTTTGAGCGCCTGCTCATAGGCGATCGGATCATAGCCCTCGAATGGGAACGACGAGATATCATTCATATGGAATGTATAGGGCACTGTCACGAAGTCACCGCCCGACAGGGGCACGATGAATGGTTCGTCCCGGCTGGGTTCGTCGATATGATATTGGAACCCGAGCTCCTGCAGGATGTCGAGCGTATTGGGTGAGTTTCGCAGCCAATAGGCGTTCCAGCCAACCGGCCTTACCCCAGTGATCTTCTCGATCGACGCCACGCAATCTGCGATGAAGCGCCGCTCCTCGTCGGGTTGCATCGTGTAGCTGTTCTCCCACGTCCGCCCGTGCGCAGCGATCTCGTGGCCCCGCCGGACGATCTCCCGCGCCAGTTCGGGCTCCTTCTCAATCGCCTGACCGATGACGAAGGACGACAGCTTGATGTCGTGCTTGTCCATCAGGTCAAGGATGCGCGGGATGCCTTCATGGACGCCGTAAGCGAAGAAGGCATTGGTCGGCAGATCGGGCAGGCCATCCTGGATCGGCTCCGGGATGGGACCATCCGCCCCTGAGATCGGCTGGCCGCCACCTTCGAACATAAGACTGAGGGCGATGGCGAGGCGTGCGCCGCCAGGCCAGAATGCAGTGTCGGACATGCGCCGTACTCCTTTGACAGTCTCGTTTTCAGCTGGATCGGCGGACCGGCCACCCGTTGCATTCAAGCCGTAGGCTTCAGTCTGAGATGGCCGATCCCCCGGTTCTACACGTCGATCTGACCGTTGTGGCAGATCTCGATGACCTCGCCGTCGAGGCCCACGATCATGGCGATGCGGAAGGGAAGGTTCGGCTCGCCCACCAGCTCGCGCCCCTGTGGCTTCGTATGCACCGTGGCGCCTGCCGCGACAGCGCGCGCTACGACGCGATCGACGCTCTCCGGGCTGGCCGCCTTGAGCGCGACATGGACGATGCCCGGCTCCACCTTGCCGTCGAACGGCACGGTCTTGACACTGCCCTCGGGTGCGCCGGCGGCATCGTCGCCAGCGCCGAAGACCTCGATGAAGCCGCCGCCTGGCGCTCGCAGGAACGCCGACCGCTTGATCGTCGGCTCGAAGGTCCAGGGATAGACCATTTCGAATCCAAGCCCATCGATGTAGAATTTGACCGTGGCGTCCCAGTCCACGGCGCGGATCGCATAATGGTGCAGTCCAAGAATATCGGTCATGGTCACTTCCTCTCTCTAAAAGTATTAGCCGGGGATTTCCGAGGCACGCCTAAGTCGTGGCCACCCCGGTCGTGCCGTCAGGGGATCAGCTTGCGCTGACGCATGTTGTCCAGATGCGCGAGCAGCACCTCGTCCGACCGCTCGTTCATCTCGAATCCGGCGCGGCGCGCCTTGGTCAAGTCGAAGATCGCATCCGCCTCGACGTTGAAGATGAAATCGCCGAACGCGCCTGGTGCAAGCCGATCGATGTCCGCTTCGGCAAGACCGTTGTCCTTAGCGAGATCGCTCCAGACCGACCGCATCGCGTGCAGTCGCTGTTCGAGCGAGATCGGTTGTGGCTCGCCTACCTCCAGGCCGAACCATTCCGCCAACTTCGGCCAGACGTGCGACCAGCGGAAGACGTCGCCGTTGGTGATATTGTAGGCGCCGTCCGCCTCGTTCTCGACCGACCAGAGCGCCGCACGACGCAGCACGTCCGCACCGGTGACGTTCACCAGCACGTCGCGATAGGCGGTGTCGGTCCCGGGGAACTGGAACGCGGTACCCGTCGCCCGGCAGAGCGAACCGTAGACGCCGATGAGGTTGCCGAGGTTCATCGCCGATCCGAGCGAGTGGCCGATCACGATGTCGGGGCGCAGCGCGGTCCAGCGGATGCCGTTCTTCTCGAGCGAGCGGGCGAAATTCTCATGCCGGAAATAGAGGTTGGGCGGGAAGTGGCGGCTGTCGTCCTCACGCGCCGGCGTCTTGTAGACGCCGAGCTGCGCGCCGTAGACCTTGCCGCCCTGAATGAAGGTCACGCGCTCCAGCGGCGCGCCGGCGCGACGCAGCGCCGCGACCAGGTTCTCCAGCATCGTCCCATTCTCGTCCGCCTCCACGCCTGGATCTGCGTTGGGCTTCAGCGCCGCGTAGAACAGATGCGTGACGGTCTTCAGCGCGTCGCTCGACGCATCGAGACTGTTGGGGTCGAGCAGGTCCGCCGGGATGTGGGGCCCCTTACCCAACGCGGTATCGTCACGGTTGAGCGTGGTGACGGGCCAGCCCGCCTCTTGGAACGCGTCGATCGCGGTCCGGCCAACGACGCCCGCGCCGCCTGCCACCAGGATGTGCTTGTCTGCCATGATATTTCTCCTGAAATCGTGTGTTCTGCCCGCTGCGAGGAACGATCGATCAGGCGATCCGGCCACCGCCATCGACGTTCACGACGGTGCCGTTGATGAAGCCATTCTCCAGCACCGCGAGCGCGGCGTGCGCCTCGTCCTCGACCTCACCGATGCGTCCGACAGGAAGCCCGCCAGCGACGTTGGCGAAGAAAGCGGTGCGTTCGTCTTCACCCATGCTTGACCAAGAGCCCGCGTCCACGACACCGGGCGAGATGACGTTAACGCGCTTGGGCTTCAGTTCGATGGCAAGGGCGGCTGCGAGGCTCTCCAGCGCCATGTTGACCGCCCCGACGATCGATGACCCCGGTCCCTGCCGGTAGGCGGCGAGACCCGAGAAGAACAGCAGGCTGCCCTGCGAGGCAAGATGCTTGTCGGCAGCCCGGCCGAGGTTAATCGGCCCCCAGAACTTGGATGCGAGCATGCCCTCGATCTGCGCGTCCGTGAGCCCGGTGAACGGCCCGAAGGTAAGGTCGGCCGCTGTCGTCACGATGTGATCGTAAGGGCCATGTTCGGCGAGCGCCGCCTCGACCTGTTCGCGGTCGGTGACGTCGAGAGCGTAGGTTCCCAGCACCGCGCCACCAAGCGTCGCTGCGGTCGCATCCAGCTTGTCGCGGCTGCGCCCGGCCAGCGCCACCTTGGCACCCCGCGCGACCGCCATGCTTGCAATCGCGCGCCCGACCCCCGAGCCGGCGCCAACGATAAAGATGTTCGCGCCGATCAGGGCGCCCAGCCCGTCACCGCCGCGGGTCGCCTGCGAAGTGATATTCGTCATGTTGCTTGCTCCGTTCGATCGTTATGAAACGGAGATAGGTGCTACTCACCTCTGAATAATACGCGTAGAAGAGCAAACACCTTTCGAACAAGGCGAACAATGGATCAGTTCAATCTGCTACGTGTCTATGTCGCCGTCGCTAATCTCGGCAGCTTGTCGGCGGTCGCGCGCGAGAAAGGGCTGTCGCCCTCAACGGTAACGTCGGCATTGCAACGGCTGGAGGAGCGGGTCGGCGCACGCTTGGTCACACGCACCACGCGCCGGCTTTCGCTGACGCCGGAGGGTGAGCGCTTTCTAGTCAATTGCCGCCGCATCCTTGCCGACCTCGACGAAGCGATGAACGCGGTGTCCGACCGTGGTCCACTCCGCGGCGAAATCCGCGTGACGGCGACCAATGATTTTGGCCGGAGCACGCTCGCGCCGCTCCTTCATGAGTTCATGGAGGCGAACCCAGGCGTACAGATCGCGCTGACGCTGAACGATGCCGTGGTCGACATGGTCGAGGACAGCTACGATCTGGCGCTGCGCATGGGGCAACTCCCGGACTCTGGGCTGACCGCGCGCCTGCTTATGCGCGGCGAACGCCGGATTTGTGCGTCGCCAGCCTACTGGCGACGGCACGGTCGGCCGGAGCATCCTCGCGATCTGGCGCGGCACAACTGCATCGTCCTTGCCCGGCCAGGATCGCCACAGAGCAGCTGGCAATTCAAGGAAGACGGAAGCGCGTTCACCGTGCGTGTTCACGGTGACCGAACCGCCAACGACGGCGGGACCTTGCGCGGCTGGGCGATTGCGAGTGCAGGTGTCGTCTTAAAGTTTGACCTCGATATTGCCCAGGATCTGGCAGCCGGCCGTCTTGAAACCGTGCTCGACGATTTCAGTACCGGGACCGTGAACCTTCACGCGGTCCACCCCGCAGGACGACACCCGTCTCGCCGAGTCGCGGCGCTGTTAGACTTCCTCGCTGCTCGTCTTGGTCTTGCGAAGTCCTGAGTGCGGATTAAGCTGAAATGGCGGCTTTCCGGCGATAATGGCCTCGTTCCTGGTCTGCAACGGCGTTGCTTCACGGTGTTGTAAAGCGCCCACCCAACTGCACCTGCGTTCTCGATCGATTGCGCCTCAATGCGCGCACCCACGATAACGGTTGCGACGGTGGGACGATCGAGCAACCAGTTGAGTGCAAGCTGGGGTACCGTTTTGCCCGTTTCGTCGGCTATGCTGCCGAGAATGTCGAAGGTGCGGAATAGCCGCTCCTCGTCAACCTGCGAAATCGGGCCAGCAACGTCGTGCGCTCTGGTGCCGGGTTTGTCGGGCTGGGCGCGACTGATTCGCCCGGTCAGCTTGCCCCAGCCCAGTGGGCTCCAGATCGTCGCTCCCACGCCCTGATCGCGGCTAAGCGCCATCAACTCCTACCCGTAATCTCGGTTGAGGAGGAATAGTCGACTTGGTGTGCAACGTGCCGCGCATACGCGGAAGCCCGATTAGCCCGAACGACGAATTTCCATCAGATAGCACTTCTTAACTAGGCCGAGCTAGCAGGCGGCTTCGCCTCTCCTTCACAATGAGGGCGGCCTGACATTAATAGTCTCAAGATCCGTCACCACGGCGGTCAGCGCAGCGTCCCAAGGATCGCGCGGCACCTCTTCGACTTCCTGAGAAATCCAGGCGATACCTATCCGCATGGTGTTCGGGCGGTGTGCCAGATAATGGTCGAACAAGCAGCCTCCGTGACCAATCCGGCCACCCTGTTGATCGAAACCCAAAAGCAAAATATGCAGGACTTTGGGCTCCTCGTTATCGCACCCAAGCTGCGGCATCGGGATGTTGGCTTAACCGGGGATGAGCCGGTCGGCCGGCGACCATGCAGCAAACTCCATTTTCCAGGCCCCATACGCGCAAAAGTAGTATGCACTGTCAGGCTATGAGTGCGCTAGGACCGCAAGAACGACTGGCTCATCCCGTTGCGCGACATACGCCGCTACAAGCGCATCGCCAGAGATCATTGGAGATATCGCCGCATGAATTCGCGCGATGGCAGTGTGGCGAGGGTCCGCGCTCATAGCGGTCAAGAAGTTGCGCCTCGCCGGTCTCATGGTTGCCCTCAGGACCAATTTTGCTGGTTTGGTCTTGAACACTTCAGCCTTTTTTTCGTGACATATGAATGAGCGGCTTCGCCATGTACCGATCAACATGGGCCACGCCTCTCGAAAATATAACGACGATCCAGCAACTCGTAGCTAAGCTTCCTTCAAGCATTTGGCGATAATTCCTTATTAATCGACGCGATATCGGGATTGTGTCTTTGCGAAAGAATATCAAATATCCGCCTGCCTGATAGCCGCATGACTGATAGGAGATCCATTTCGCAGTTCCAGCCATGGCACCCCGCGTTCGACACCGAGGTGACGTCCGTTAAACAGCGGCGAAGCCGATGGAAGAAAATTGCATTTGAAGTGAACAGTTCACGACCTGAACGATGTTCTACCTCGTCAGTTGATAAGGGAACAAATCACGTCGGGTTTGAGATGACAATCGTGAGACGCCTCTCGACGGGATGGCTGAAGTTAGGCTTCGACCGCCGGTCGCTTCACATATCTTGCTGTTGAAGACCCGGAGTATCTAACCATGTCTACCGCGAAGGGAACTATTTCCATGACCACACAGCGCAAGACTTGCCTTCTGACGTACTTCGTACGTTTTGGCCTCATCGCAAGCTTAACCGAGCCGATGGGTCAGCTTTGGTTTGCCGACGACAATCTCGTCCAGTTTCTGCCAGCGTTGCTCGGCAAAACAGAGCGGATCGACAGCGCATGGTGAGCGCTGCACTCTCGGGCGCACCCGAATCCCGGCCGTTTAAAGCCAACCCGCGTGTTGGGAGTTGGCCGTCTAAGCGAGCGCTCCGGGCCTTGATTCGTGTGGACCACGCTGGCGAGTTCGGGGCTGTGCGCATCTATGACGGCCAAATTGCGGTGCTGGGCTGTAAAAGCCTGTATTACGACTTTCTGCTGCGCATGCGGGAGCAGGAGCTCGAGCATCATGCGCGCTTTTCCGAACTGCTGGCCGGCCGTAGCGTCCGCCCAACGATCTTTCTACCGCTATGGCACGTGGCAGGGTATGCGATCGGGGTGGCCACTGCCCTAATGGGTCCGGAGGCCGCCATGGCTTGCACAGAGGCGGTCGAGGATGCCGTCGTAGAGCATTACGATGAGCAACTCGCTGAGTTAGGCGACAGCGAACCTGAACTGTCATTTGTCGTTGCAAGGATTAGGGATGAAGAACTGGAGCATCGCGACCATGCCATAACGGCAGGATCTCGCGATACCCCCGTTCACGCCCTGGTGTATGGAGCGATCCGCTTCGGCTGCCGGCTTGCCATCGCGATCAGCAAACAACTGTAACAACTTAGACGCATGAAGCGTCAAATCAGCGAGAATAACGCAAATTCCTATGGTATGACATAAAGATAATGGGGCCTCCAGTTCACTCGACTATAAAAGGAAACTTACATGACCAAAGCACTTATGTTGGCGGGAGTTTTGTCGCTATCAGTGTTGGCGTTCCCCGCCGCAGCGCAAGATACAGGCGTGAAGGGCGTAACCCGCACCGTCCTTGGTTCGGGACAGCCGGTTGCGGCATCCGGTCTGGAATTGTCACTCCGCCGCGTGGTGTTCGCTCCCGGCGCAAAGATCCCGGGCGAAGTGCATTCAGGCATGCAGGTGATCTATGTCCTATCTGGCCACCTCTCGCTCCAGGTCCTGGGTGGCAGCGCCGTCGTGCGCAAGGCCCTCCCGGACGGCAGCATGGCGCCGGCGATCGAGGTCAAGGCGGGTCCAGACCCTGTAACGCTCGGGCCCGGCGACACGGCGCTCGAGAACGAGACCCTCGTACTCGCGCCGTCAAATCCTTCCCGTGAGCCTCTCATCATACTTGCAGGTTCGCTGATGCCGATTGGTAAGCCACAGAGCATCCAGATCACCGAGCCCGTAAGAATTCCCTGACCTAACCACTCTTACGGCCCCAGACTGGTCATTCCATGCTCGGTCGATGCACAGAAAGGAGGCGGCACCTGTCTGAAAGGACCGGCTGCCGTCGAGGACCTGCACTACTGCCGATGTAATTGTATTGGCTAAAAGTCAGAATTCCGTGTGACCATGCTGTAGTCGCGTCCGGTGGCTTTTCCAACATCATCGTATATCTTGGTCGTAATGTCGCCGCGCGGCAAAATAACACGACATCATTGATAATCGAGACGATGAATCCGAGACCTGCTGGCGGCTGCCGAGACCTACATCAGACAGTCTAAGAAACGATCAGGCCGACCTTCGGCCCCCGGCTGACATCGGCGCTTTAGATGGCGGGAATACATTATTTTTTGGCACAATGCCGCCAGTGATATGTCCAGGAACGTCCTTATCTGCAGGAGATCGACAATGTTGCGGGGATTTCTCGTGGCTAAAGGTTTATCTTTTCAAGGTCGTTGCCGAATGCAGAAGTTAATAGTATATTAAAAATAAACTTATCGATTTGTCTGCCGAAGATAAGAATATCAGAAAACATTCGAAGATGGTGGCAACCTACTTTGCCAGATCTCCGATTCAGTAATCGCTATGACTATCAACATAATCCGCAGCGCCTATCTTCCAGTAGCCGGAGATATGCATATTGTGCTTGTCGAAGCCGTGATTGCCTAGATGTATCCTAAGTTTGCGCGCCATCGAGCTTTCGCACCCGATCCAGATCTGATCTGAGGCTGGGTCCAAGATCAGATTCTGAACGAAGGTTGCGAGGCCGGCGCTATAAGGACCATGCCCGCCAAGGATCCAAGAGCTCATGAGGTGGCCGTGCGTTTCCAGGGTTTGAACAGCGCACCGTTCGTTGACCTCGATAATGGCGACCGCGCGCGTGCCCGCCGGGAGTTGCTCCAGAATGCCGCTGATCGCTGGCAGGGCGCATTCGTCTCCGAAGAGACACAGGCGGCGCCCAACTATGTGCCGAAAGTCACTGCGAGGACCGTATAAGCGAACTGTCGAACCGATTGCGACCGACCGAACCCATCGCGCCGCAGGCCCAGGCCTCGCGGCTTCGTGATGGAGTACGAAATCAAGGTCGATTTCTTGAACAGCACTACGGAAATTTCGGATGGTATAGGCGCGCCCCTGCTTGGCATCGTCGAAGAAGAGTTTCATCCATTGTCCGGGGGATACCGAACCGAGATCGGAAAAGTTCTCAACCTGGAACGTGACCCGGCGCATACGAGGAGTTAGATCCTCGACAGCAACCACTCGAGCGGTGAATTCACGATAGACGGGGCGTTCCAGCATGGCCAACTCCACAAAATTACTTTGCTATTGATAATCACTTGCTATACCAAAGTGGTAATGGGATTCTGACGGTTAATAATGCTTGTCCGCCAAATGTGCATATGCCAAGCTGAAGAATTAACCTGGCAGAATAAGTCGGCCTGCCGAAAGCCATTTCAAACGATGTCTATGAATCGATTGCCATCGCGCGTCAGCCGCGCCGGCATATTACCGCTGGGTAACCGTCGCTCTTTCGACACCTGAAAATCTGTCAAGGCGGCGGCGACACTGAGGTCGCCGGTTACTGAAGGCGATCAAAGACTGGCCGTTATTGTATCGCCGTCGCGTTCATACGGAAGACAAAGCCGCTATGAAGATCAGACGAGGCCGAAGTAGGTTACGCAGATAATCATTCCACCGCGTCGGCATCGTCGGCTTTAACGATGACGTCATGGACACCGCCCTCCCTGAGACTGGCACTGGAAACGAGCGTGAGCCGGGCTTTGCGATGAAACTCTACCACATCTATCGACCCGCAGCTGCAGAGAGTTGATCGAATCTTGCCTAGTGTGATGTCGAGCCCCTGCCGGAGAGAACCAGCATAGGGAACATAGCTGTCGACCCCCTCCTCGAACAAGAACATCTCATTTTTCGAAGTTTCAGTGCCACCGTCCGCATAGCGATCCCAATTGCGCGCCCGGTTCGACCCTTCACCCCAATACTCCTTGACGAGGCGATTGCGGATCTGGATCCGACGTCCGGGCGATTCTTCGAAACGGGCAAAATATCGACCGAGCATCACGAAATCGGCGCCGAGCGCCAGTGCGATGTTGACATGATAGTCCTGGCTTATACCGCCATCTGAGCAGATCGGCACATACACGCCAGTTTCTGCATAATATTGCGCGCGTGCGGCGACAACGTCCTGCAGAGCCGATGCCTGGCCGCGGCCGATGCCCTTTTGTTCGCGCGTGATACAGATCGATCCGCCTCCCACCCCAACCTTAACGAAAGACGCGCCGGCTTCGACCAGATACCGAAAGGCCTCGCCATCGACGACGTTGCCGGCCCCGACAGACACGCTTTCACCATAAGTCTGGCGCGCGAATGCAAGGGTCTCGGCTTGCCAATGAGAATATCCATCCGAGCTGTCGATGCACAGAACATCAGCGCCTGCCGATACGAGTGCCGGAATACGGTCTCGATAGTCCCGGGTGTTGATGGCCGCGCCGACGATTAAACGCTTCGCGGCATCGACATTCTCGAGGGGATATGCGTTATGAAGTTCATAGTCCTTGCGGAAGACAAGGTGCTGAAGCCGCCCTTCCCCATCAAGGATCGGAAGCCAGTCCAATTTGTTTTGGCTGATGATATCATTTGCTTGCTTTAACGAAAGCGGCTGACGCGCGCAGATGATTTGCTCGATGCTGGTCATCAATTCATTGACCGGCATTTCGAGCGGCGTGTGACCGGGTCGGTAGTCGCGCCGGGTGACCATGCCGAGCAGGACTCCATGGGGACTGCCACCGCTGGTGATAGCAACGGTGGAGTGACCGGTCTCCTCGATACATGCAAGCACGTCCTCCAGGGTCGCTGTGGGCGGAACATTGGCATCGCTTTCAACGAAACCGGCTTTGTGGAGCTTAACGCGGCGCACCATCGCGGCCTGAGCCTCGATCGCCTGCGAGCCGTAAATGAAGCCGATTCCGCCGCAGCGTGCGAGTTCGATCGCAAGCCGGTCGTCTGTCACTGACTGCATCATCGCGCTGGCAAAGGGAATGTTGAGCGATAAGGTCGCTTTTGCGGGCAGGCGAGACAAATTGGACATGTCGCATACCACTCGGGCGACGGGGACCGAAAGATCGACATTTGCAGGAAGGCAATCCCGCGTCGTCAGGTTCGGCAAAAGCAGAAACTCGCCAAAAGTGCGACTGGGATCGAGGATAATTTGGGCCAAGTTAGTCCTGCCAAGCATCGGAAAGAGCGTGATGGGCGGGCAGGCTTGCCCCATCCCGCTTACAGAGGCCGTTCATATCGCGTCTGTAGCAGCCTCTCCATCCGCGCCTTTAGCGTTGTTTCGCCATTAGATGATGGATATTCGCCAAATTTTGCTGACGAGGACGTCTGGGAGACTGACGAAGTTGTGCCATACTTCTTGGTGCCAGCGACTCCTAACGTACCGCGCTGGGTAGGGAAGCGCGCACCGCATGTGCGGTCTACGCGGCGAGAGAGTGGCTCATGCGGTTGGCAGGAGGCCCACGCCTGACCAGTCAATCTCCTTTCCTTCGAAAGCGATGAGCCTGTCCAGATTATCGCGGATGACACTCAGGAACGGAGCTTTGACGGCATGCCTTTCAACCACGTCATGTAGAAGATTTATGTCCTTGAGGCCAAGGGGCGCCGCAAAGCCTGCCGGCCAGAAGCTCTTCTCGATCAGAATGTCTCCATAGGTCTTGTAGACTGGAGCCGAAAACAGCGTGTTCGTCAAGATCTCCAGGAAAAGCTTTCCGTCGATACCGCCCTGTTCAATAATTGCGAGCGACTCCGAAAGCGCTTCTATGACAGACATCACCATAAAATTGCCGTTCAATTTGATGATATTGGCAGCGGGAGCATGAGGGCCGGCGTTGAAATACCGTTGGCCGATAACGCTGAAGAGCGTATCTATCTGTTGGATCAGGTTAAAGTCTCCAGCCGCCACTACAAACAGCTGGCCCGCCGCCGCAGCTGCCGGGCGACCGAACACCGGCGCAGAAATAAACCCGGCTTGATCTGCCTGATCGCGGCTCAGTCGCTCGGCGAGAGAGACGCTGATCGTACTATGCGATATATGAATTGCGGGAGCATCCTGAATACCATGTTCGCCGTAGACCACCTGTTCTACCGCTTTGTCATCGGCAAGCATGGTCATGATGACGTCCCCCTGTGCGGCCTCAATAGGCCTGGCGGCGACCAAAGCCCCCTTAGACGCCAGTTCTGCGCACTTCTCGACCGAACGGTTCCACACAGTCACCTCATACCCGGCTGCGAGAAGATTGACCGCCATGCCCTTCCCCATCTGACCCAAGCCTATCAATCCGACCTTCATGGCACACTCCTGATTAACTGAAGGGATTAGGTGTGGCATCCGAGTGTCACCCCTGTAGCGACGCATCTGTTCACAAGATTCCGAAAGATGCCTGCCCCGCCTGACATGGCGATTGTAGAGCGATTACTGGGGCGCAACGGACGCGTCCAGGTTATGCCCGATTTAGCGAGCACGCGCCCTTTCCGTTACCGGTATATTGGCAAATAATAACGTAACATCGCCATACCGCCGTCCTCGGACGAAGGCCGCCTTTACCAAAGTGCTTTCCGCTGTTGGCTATCAGGCCGGTTGGCTTGGAAGCTCTGGCGCCCGTATCTCTCAAGCCGACCGGGGGGACAGGAAAAGCTAGAAGCGATCGCAGCGTAAAGCTTCATGCTAGGCCACTGCCCTCCCGGTGATCAAAACCAGCATAATTACATGACTCTGGATTGGCGAACCGTTCCGCTGCTCCGGGCGACAAGCTCGGTAGGGCGTAAGCGCCGACGGAATGTGGCCTTGTCGGCATCACCGAAATAGGAAAGCTCGCAGCCTTTAAGGAGGCGGGAGCATGGACAGCGAGCAGTCAAACGAGCCTCGTATGAGCGGTCGCGGGGATGGCGGAGCGCTTGTACAGGTGGAGCGGCGTCGGAACTGGAGCGACGAGGAGAAGCTGGCGATCCTGAAGGAGACGACGGTGCCGGGCGTTGTCATATCGGCCGTAGCGCGGCGGCATGGGATAGGCACGGGTCAGCTCTACACCTGGCGCAAGCAACTGCTCCGGGGAGCGATGGCAGGCTTCGTACCTGTTGAACTGGCAACATCATTGCCGTCGGCCAAAGCCTGAGAAGCTGGGCGGATCGAGGTTCGAGGGCAGTGTGGCTTGACGGTGTCGGTGGATGGCGAAGTTGATCGGGCTGCCCTGAAACAGGTGCTCGATGTCTTGCGGGAGCTGGATCATTGAGCCTGGCGCTCCCGCCTCCGACGAAGATCTACCTGTCCCTGCCACCGTGCGACATGCGCAAGGGGTTTGACGGGCTGTCAGCGCAGGTGCGCAATATTCTTCAGCTCGATCCCTTCTCGGGGGCTGTGTTCCTGTTCCGCGGGAAGAGGGGCGACAGGCTGAAGGCCTTGGTCTGGGACGGGTCCGGGCTATGCCTGTATGCGAAGCGTCTTGAGCGCGGAAAGTTTGTTTGGCCACGTGCCCATGAGGGTGCGCTGCGGCTGTCGGCAGCCCAGCTTGCGATGTTGCTCGAAGGCCTGAACTGGAAGCAGGCGATCGCCCACGACGAGGTCATCACGCCGAGCCTCGCATAGTGAAAAAGATCTGGAAAACCACCATTTTATATAGGCGTTGCCGTCGGCTTCCGCTATTGTCGGCGGCATGCGGTTCGCCCTTGATCGCCTTCCCACAGACCCGGTCCTCCTGCAGAAAATGCTGCTGGAGATGGCCGATGTCATGGAGCAGGAACGGGCCGAACTGACGGCGGCGCAAGCCACGGTCAAAGCCCAGACCTTGCGGATCGAAAAGCTCGAGCATCGCGTCGCACGGCTGCTGCGCGTCCAGTTCGGTCGTAGCTCAGAGAAAATGGATATCGCCCTGCTGCGGCTGATGTTCGAGGAGGTCGAGGCACCGCAACCCGCCAACGATGAGGTGGCGGCACCGTCTGTGGCGAAATCAGCCCGCAAATCCGGCGGCCGTGTTCCGCTTCCTTCGCACTTCCCACGTCATACAGTCGATCATCAGCCCAGCCCGTGCAGTACCGTTTGTAACGGGCCGTCAGTACAGATCAACGAGGCTGTCACTGAGGTACTCGACTATGTCCCGGCGCGCTTCCGGGTCATTCGCCACGTGCGACCAAGACTGGTGTGCCGGCCCTGCAAACAGATCCGCCAGGCCCCCGCTGTCGATCTGCCGCTCCCCAAGGTGATGGCGAGCAGCAGCTTGCTGGCCCATCTCGTCATCAATCGCTTTGTCGATCATCAGCCCTGGCACCGGCAGTCAGTGATCTTCCGCCGCGTAGGAATCCACATCGATCGGGACGTGATGAGCCGCTGGCCCGAAAACTGGCATGGCTGCTGGCGCCGCTGGGTGAGCGGCTGTTCGCCTATATCCGGGAAGCCGCCAAGATCCACGGTGACGACACGCCGGTCACGCTGCTGGGCAATGGCGATGGCAGCCGGACCGGGCACTTCTGGGTATATCTGCGTGATGACCGCTCCAGCGGCGACATGAGCCCGCCTGCCGTGGCCTTCCGCTTCAGCGCCGATCGTGGCGGAGCGCATCCGGCAGAACATCTCGCCGACTATCGGGGGTATCTACAGGCAGACGGCTTTGCCGGGTACAACGCACTTTACCGTGACCCCAGGACCAAGGCGCCCAAGGATATCGTCGAAGTGGGATGCTGGAGCCACGCGCGCCGGAAATTTACCGACATCTTGGACAAGAACCCGTCACCGATCGCGGCGGAGGCGGTTGTGCGGATCGCCGAGCTCTTCGCCATCGAGCGCGACATCAAGGGCGCGCCGCCCGATGAGCGACGACGCATCCGCCAGATCAAGGCCGTGCCGAAGCTGGAGGCGCTGCGCGTCTGGCTCGAAACCCAGAACCGAGGCCTGTCGTCCGACAGCAATCTGGCGCGTGCCTGTCGCTATCCGCTCAACCGCTGGCATGCCATGATCCGCTACTGCGATGACGGTCGGCTCGAGATCAGCAACAATCTGGTGGAAAACGCCCTGCGCGGTGTCGCGCTCGGGCGCCGGAACTGGATGTTCGTCGGCTCCATGAAGGGGGGAGAGGCCGCCGCGCTCTTCTACGCCCTGGCGGGCACATGCCGGCTCAACGGCGTCGAGCCCGAGGCATGGTTCACTGACGTCATCGAGCGCATCGGTGATCACCCGATCAATCGGATCGATGACTTCTTGCCGTGGAACTGGCAGTCATCAAAGCTGACCAACGATCTGGAGGAGGCTGCGTGAGCAACAGCACTGTCGTGCGGATGAATATTACGCTGGACGATGTCACGCCGGCCGTCAGCCGAACGCTGGAGGTGCCGCTCAATATCCGGCTTGACCGTCTGCACACCATCATCCAGACCGCCTTCTCCTGGACGGACTCTCACCTGTGGGAAATGAGCTTCGGGCAAACCGGCTTTGGCATCCCTGATCCTGAATATAGCTTCGACGGGCCGCTCGACGCCCGTAAGGCCACTCTCGCCCAGATCCTGGCGGATACGAGGCGCAAGACCTTCCGATATCTCTATGACTTTGGCGATGCCTGGGAGCATAGCGTCAAGATCGAGCGCATCAGCCCGGCCAGCCCGCACGTGACATATCCGCTCATCCTCGATGCAGTAGGCATGCGGCCGCCAGAGGACTGCGGCGGCCCTTGGGGTTATGCCGAAAAGCTCGAAGCGCTCGCCGACCCCCAACATGAATATCACGAAGAGGCGCTCGAGACCCTCGGTGAAGACCATGATCCCAATGCCAAGCCCGATATCCCCCTGATCGAGGCAAGGCTGGAAACGCTTGCGAAAAAATGGGCGCCACGGACACGCCGAAAAGCCTGACAGCCCGTGTTAACGACGCCTTCCGTCGGCGCTTACGGTAGGGCATTCAATTCTAAACCTAATTAATGGTCGACCGGATCGCTATGACGTCAATACCGCGACCGCCCATCGCAACCCGGTGGGACTTGCTACCGTGGTTTGCCGGTCAAATGACCAATATACTGTGATCGCGGACGAGACCCAGTATCTCGGGCTTAAGGCAATTCTGACAAGTCTGACAGAAAAGTGGCGGCTGGCGCGCATACGATCATCGATCGCACCGGGCCGGTGTCGCCTGGACGGTGGCAGTGATCTTCGGTCTGCCGGCCTGGGCCAATTATGACAGCCGTTCAGGCAGGCGGCACGGTAGCGCGCGCGCACAGGGAGGCCTTAGTGGCATCCGGTAGGATCATCAAGGTCGCCGTTGCCGCACCAGCGGAGCGCTGCTCCCTGGATATGACGCTAATGCCGCCTTCTGTAAAAGCGGGGACCAGCCGCAGGTACGCTAACAGGCCGGTCCCCTATGGATTATTTCACGCCGAACAGGAAGTTCAGCACGAGCTCATTAACCTCTTTCGGACGCTCGATAGTCGTCCAGTGCCCAGTCCGAGCAAGGATGTAAAAGGCGGAGTCGGGGAACTTCGCCGCAAGCGCAGAAACCACGGGGGGCGGCGATGTGTTGTCTTCGTCGCCCGTGATGAGGATGGCAGGAACTAGGATTCGCGCGACATCGGCCGCCACGCAGGTAGCGAGCGCCTCGCAGTGTCGCGCATAACCTTCTGCTGGCTGGCGCATAATGAATTCGCGCACGAAGGCCGCAATTGCCGGCTGATTCGCCTTGGTGTCAGCTGAGGTGCCGGCGGCGACGATCTGGTCGGCGATCTCACCAAGGCCTTCTTCGCGCGCCTTGGCGGCGCGCGCCTTCATCGCCTCGCGGCCAGCTTCACCCGGCGCGTGGACAGGGCCGATCAGCGTGAGCGAGCGAACCTTCTCCGGCGTCTTCAGAGCGAGATGCTGCGCGACAACGGTCCCCATCGAATGGGCGACGACATGAACGGGCTTGTCGACACCGATCTGCTCAAGAACGCCAAGCGCTGCGTCGACAAGCCCATCAATCGTGTTCTTGCCCTTTGAGTCCGATTGGCCCGCGCCAGGCAGATCGAAGCGATGACAGGTGAAGAAGCGCGAGAGCGCAGAAACCTGCGGACCGAACACGTTGGACGTGCCGCCAAGGCCGTGGATGAACAGGATCGGATCGCCCGATCCGGTCGTTTCGATGTAGTAATTGGGCATGTTCAAGCAACCTTATTTGTAAGCCGACCAAGGCCGGAGATTTCGATGGAGATCTCATCACCACGCGCGAGATACTTGGGCGGATCAAATCCGATGCCAACACCCGCCGGGGTGCCGGTGGCGATCAAGTCGCCAGGAAGCAGGGTCAAACCGCCGCTCAGCGTCTCGATCAGGGTCGGTACGTCGAAGATGAGGTCAGAGGTGCTGGCGTCCTGCCGCAACTCACCATTGACCCAGCACTGCAGATGCAGATCATCAACATTCACTTCGTCGGCAGTAACGATGTAGGAGCTGGTCGGGCAGAAGGTGTCGAGCGACTTGCCGATGAACCACTGCTTGTGCTTCAACTGCAGATCACGCGCGGTCATATCGTTGATTATCAGAAAGCCGAAGACATGATCGAGGGCGTCCGCCTTAGAAATGCCGCGACCGCTCTTGCCCATCACCACCCCGAGTTCGGCCTCATAGTCAATACTGTCGGAAAGGCCAGTCGGATAGAGGATGTCCTCGCCATTGGCGATGACGGTTTCGGGTGCCTTGGTAAAGATGATCGGCGCCGTCGGGATGGCCTCGCTCGCGTCCTTGGCCGAACTGTCGAACCCACTCTTGGTGAACTCGTGCGCATGCGCATGATAGTTCTTGCCGACGCACATTACGTTGCGGCTCGGGACGATCGGCGGCGCGAACGTCACGTCGCTCAGGCGCTCGCCGGCGCCTGAAGGAGCAAGGCGGGCCTTTACATCATCGTAGATGCGAATGAGGTCGACCATGGTGTCGATCGGCTGGTCGAGCAGGTCCGAGACCGGCCAGTATTGATCAGTCTCGGGGGAGACGACCGCAACAACGTCGCCCGTTCCCGTTCTAAGGGTTGCTAGTTTCATCACTCTCTCCCGTAACCATTAGCTGACAAATGTGAACCATTGACTGGCGAATACATGCGCCAAGTAGGACATTGGGTCAAGATAAAGAGGGTATGGAGCAGAAAAATAAATCCTATGCGCAATATTGGTATAGATGTGGTTCAGTTCAGCGGAAATTCTTAGAACACATCCCTGCAACGACGCGATTTCAGAAGTGAGGCGCGACCACGAGCCGTATGCCAGCCGCCTCGTGATTTCGCATTGGCCGCTTTGACGAAGCTTGCAAGTCTCCCAAGGCCGATCGATGCGAGGCCGAGGACAGACTAATGCCGGCGCCCCGACGGAGCAATCATACGCGTCCCGAGTCGCCAGGCGCCAAAGTGCGGCAATCTCCAAGCTGACGAACCGGTCGGATACGCGTTCGCATTAGAAATCGTCGCCAGCGTGTCCGCGCCTAACCGGCTGCTTAGCAGCGATGCGGGCCGCCTGCAGCTCATGTTCCCGCCACAGCGGACTGTTGCTTCGCCAGCACATGCCGGAACCTTTTGAGGCTCGCTTCGTCGGGATTAGCTCGCGACATCTCGTTTGCGACCTTTATAAAGTGCGCCAGAGGCGCTGCCGCCTGGCCAACTCGGTGATGTTTCCAGTCCAGCAAGACCGCCCTGCAACGGAAGATAGATGCGACGAAGACCGATCGGAATCCGGACGTCAAGCCCGAGCTTAACATCAAATGGAAATTGAACTGGGCAACTGAGCGGCGGGATCGAACGGCTGGTGGGCGAGGCGGGCGTTGAACATTCCGCATGGCGCTCTCGAGGCTCTATGCGGCTCGATAACGATGACGATTCCCTGCGCAGAGTGCGCCGATTCTGCGGGAAGGCGCGATGGAATGGCGGTTCTCCGTTATTCGTTGTCAAAGTAGCGATAACGCCTCGCCCAACGCCTCCATATATCTCAGATATGGAACAAGTTCGCGCCTTCCCGTCGATCATGCTGCAAGACCGCCGGGCTTTCGACCGGTCGCTATTCTATCGCGCATGCGCGGAACGAAAACTGCGCGTTACTGGGCCGCGGCTGGCCGTCGCTAGTGTCCTAGAGCAGTCGAACGATCACCCCAACGTCGACGAAATCCATGCTCGCGCGGTCAAGTTGGTTCCAGGAATTAGTACCGCCACCGTCTACCGGACTCTGAAATTATTTACAGATCTCAACCTCATCGTGCGTCATAGATTTACGGATGGTCCGGCACGCTTTGAGCTGATGACCCTCCAACAGCATGATCATCTTATCGATCTCGAAAGCGGTCGTGTACTCGAATTCCGGGATACCCGTCTTGATGCGATTCAGGCAGATTGAACCGCGCCGGGTTTGTCGGAGGCTCCAACTCTTGAGTAGATGGAGCCGATATGAGCAAGACGACGAACAAATTTGCGCCGGAAGTACGCGAGCGAGCGATCCGGATGGTGCTGGATCACGAGCGGGATTACCCATCGCGCTGGGCCGCGGTGGTATCGATTGCCGAGAAGATCGGCTGCTCACCGCCGACGCTGCATGAGTGGGTGAAGAAGGCTGAGGTCGACAGCGGTAAGCGGGCGGGTGTCCCAGCCGAAATTGCCGACAGGGTGAAGGCGCTGGAGCGCGAGGTTCGCGAACTGCGGCAGGCCAATGAGATTCTCCGCAAGGCATCGGCATATTTTGCTCAGGCGGAGCTCGACCGCCCGTTTCGGCGATGATTGCGTTCATTGACGATCACCGCGATGCCTATGGGGTCGAGCCGATCTGCCGCGTCCTGCCGATCGCCCCATCCACTTATCACGAGCGCGTCGCGCAGCGACAGGATCCGACACGCTTGTCGGCGCGGGCGCGGCGGGATGCGGCCCTCAAGCCGGAGATCGCGCGCGTGTTCGCCGAGAACTTCGCGGTCTACGGCGTGCGCAAGGTGTGGCGGCAGATGATGCGGGAGGGCGTGCCCGTCGCCCGCTGTACGGTCGCCCGGCTGATGCGCGAGATGGGCTTGGCCGGAGTGATCCGGGCAAGCCAGTGCGCACGACCATCAGCGACAAGGCAGCAGCTTGCCCGCTCGATCACGTTAACCGCAGGTTCTACGCGCCAGCGCCGAACATGCTGTGGGTATCCGACTTTACCTATGTCGCGACCTGGGCCGGCTTCGTTTACGTCGCTTTCATCATCGATACCTACGCCAGGCGGATTGTAGGCTGGCGAGCCAGCAGGACAGCGCACGCAAGCTTCGTCCTCGATGCGCTGGAACAGGCGCTTTATGATCGACGGCCGGCCCATCGGGGCGGCCTCATCCATCATAGCGACCGCGGGTCGCAATACGTGTCCATCAAATACACCGAGCGCCTCGCCGAAGCCGGGATCGAGCCGTCTGTCGGCAGCGTCGGCGACAGCTACGACAATGCTTTGGCTGAGACGATCAACGGCCTTTACAAAGCCGAGGTGATCCACCGGCGAGGACCGTGGCGCAGCTTCGAAGCGGTCGAGTATGCCACGCTCGAATGGGTCGACTGGTTCAACAATCGCCGGCTGCTGGAGCCTATCGGCAACATCCCGCCTGCCGAAGCCGAAGATCAATATTATGCTGCCGCGGACAACATCGATATGGCAGCGTGACTCACAACCCAACGCCTCCGGCAAATCCGGCGCGGTTCAGATCTTGCGCGACAGCTCGGGTACGAAGTTCGAGGCGTTCGTCTCGCCATCTTCGCCGTACCCGTTCGCGAGGCTGCGGAGAAGGCCTCCTGATCTATGGCCATGGTTCCAACATCTCAGTTCCCGGGCGCCATTGGATCGCCGATCGACTGGGACACGGAGGCCATGTTACCATGTTATTGCATGGTCGGCCAAGCCCCCCCCCCCGGCTTGGCCGCCAAAAGGTCACTTTGTGAGATGGTTGGCTGGATCACCAGCATCCCTGCCCTCAAACGTTAGAGCTATGTTGTCGAACTGGAATACCGCCTGAGGTACGGATCGCGCTTTACGGCCGACGATTTTCCTCGGTTGGTGGTGGCCTGACGCGCGCAGCGCCCCAGCTCCTGCCCGATCGCGGAGTGACGGCGATCAGTTCCCGACCAAGGCGACCCGAACCTCGCAAAGATGTTCCCGCATCAGCCGTCCTGCGGTTTCGGCATCACGTTCGAGCAGGGCCTCGACGATCGCACGGTGCTGGCGCTGGTAAAGATCGCGCCGTTCGCGTGTCACCGTGCGTTCCTTAAGCTTCATCCATTCCGGCTGGTTGCGAGCCAGATTGATCGCCTCGTAAAGGCCTTTCAGCAGTTCATTCTTCGTAGCCGCGATAATGCGCTCATGAAGCCTGCCATCCCATATCTCGAAGGTTGGTACGTCCGACGCGGCTTCGGCTTCGTCCACGCACTCGCTCAAGCTTGACAGGTCTGCCGACGTTCCTCGCGACGCGGCGAGGTTCGTTGCCCATGGCTCGATCGCGAGCCGAATTTCCATGACCTCAGCAGGACTTGAACCGACGACTTTAGCAAGTAGGGTGCTCGCTTCCTCAACGACAGGCGACCTGTCAGCAACGAAAGAACCGCGCCCGACGTGGCGAACAATCTGACCAGCATCCTCAAGCTTCTTAAGACCTTTCCGAATTGTGTTTCGGGCGACGCCGAACTCAATCTCCAGCTCACGCTCGGTCGGCAACCGGAACCCGGGCTGCCATTCGCCGCTATTGATGTTGCTCTCGATGCGATTGATGAGCGATCCAACCGCTCCAGCGGCCCGAGAGCGTATGTCGCAAGAGGCAGGACCGTGAGCCATTTCTAACCCAATAAGAGCAAAGCTGCGGGAGATCAAGCTTGTTGGCTTATTTCTAGAGCGAGCGGGGTCATCGTCCGTATCCTGAGCAGACCTCAGTCCGCACGGGTTCGAATCGAGCCATATTGCGGGCTGTATAGCAAAGGCCAGCCGGTTGTGCGCCGCGACAGCACCCGCATCGTGGAGTATCGCATCGTAGATCTCGAACCCGCCGACTGTCGGCGCCACAATGGATTTCGCTAGGCCGATCCGATCGCAACACCATTATCTTGCATCACGCGCGACGGCGGGGTCTGCGATATCTGGTTGAAACCTGAGGCGGCACTCAAAAATCTCAGCTAGTCTTGCCATCCTGAGAATCGCGTCCTCCCACGAGTGCGTTGGTCGGATTCGGCGTTAAGGGCTTGATGACGAATGTCCCGCTCCACTCGGCGACCAACGAAGCCTTGGGCTTCGAGGTCACTGAGTACTTGGCGCGGTGCGCCGCGCGGAAACTCTATAGCGCAGCGACAGCAAGTGCTCCATAGGTAGCCGGCCGTCTGGCCATGCGCCGCTCGAACGTTCATCGCGGAGCCGATCGAGGACGGTCCTGGCACCCTTGCGCGCGGGTACTGACATTTTTGTTCTACAGTGGGTGTCCGAGAAGAACGGTCCGAACGGTCTGGATGTGTCCTTGCATATGCTGCGCTGCACGTTCGCCATCGCGTTGGCGCAGTGCCTTGACAATGTCGCGATGCTGCATCTGATAAACCTGCCGATGCTGCAACGTGCGCCCGGTGATCTTGAGACCGCCCCAAATCGAATCATGGCGAAGACCATCAATCACCTCATAGAGCGTGACCAGCAGCGCATTGTGACTGGCGGTCACAATCGCGTGATGCAGCTTGCTGTCCCAATACTCGTACTCGGCAATGTTGGTTGCGCGTTCGTTCGCCAGGACAAGACTCTCAAGCGCCCGCAATTCCGAATCGGTCGCATTGGCGACCGCGATTCGCGCCGCCTGTGGCTCTACGACGAGCTGTGCATCAAGAACATCGGCGGGACTGGTCGTCATTGCGAGGCGCCCGATCAGGGTGTCGACGCGCGCGCGTTTGAGTTCGACAGGATTTGGATCGTTAACGAAGGCGCCCTTGCCGGCGACGCGCACGATTTTTCCATGACTCTCCAACATATCGAGCGCACGACGCAGCGTGTTGCGCGCCACGCCATAGATTTCGGTCAGCTCGCGTTCGCTCGGCAATTGGGTTCCCGGCATAAAGTCGCCCGCGGCGACACGCTGTTCGAACTCCGCCATGAATCGCGTAGTGGCGGCAGCGGCCTGCTTTCGCACGTTCATCTAACATCCTCCCTATAGACCAATTCTGAACCAGTATAGGTATTGCTTGCTAAGCTAGGAAGTGAGTTGTATCGAATGACGATAAGAAAGAGCCCATTGGTTCATAAAGGTATAGGACGAGGCCTTTGAAAGACACTTTTTTTACGATCGGGTGATTGAAACCTGCGCTCCTTAATGTGTGCGTAGTTGATCTCGCGCACTTCTGGTTGCTGCATCCGGGCCCGTAGCCCGGACTGATCCGTTATTTCTAAACACTTGCGCTCCAGACTGGTGCAGCCGGGCGGCAACGCCGGAGCTCTCGTGTGTTGGCGGGTTCGATAGCTTAAAAAGGCCAAAATAGACTGGGAGAAGATGAACGTGTTGGCTACTGTCTCGAGCAAGCAAGAGCAGAAATGCTCCCTGTTCTACGAAGTTCATGGCGAGGGGGTACCTGTCGTTATGGTACACGGCCTCGGCGGTAGCTCAAACGTTTGGACGCCACAAATCGCGACATTGCAGCGCTTTTTCAAAGTAATTAGGCCAGATCTGATCGGTTCAGGGTTCAGCTCGCTCAACAATGAGTTGATTAGTATAGAACGCTATGTCCACGATGTCGTCGGACTGCTGGATTGCTTTGAGATTGGTTCAGCCCATTTTGCCGGCCATTCGATGGGAACCATTGTCTGCCAGCATTTAGCAGCTTGGCATCCCGAGCGGGTGAAAAGCCTCGCCTTGTTCGGTCCTATACATACGCCGTCGGATGCGGCGCGGGAGGCCCTGAAAGCCCGCGCCGAAACCAGTCGCACGCGCGGCATGCAACCAATTGCGGACGCCGTGGTTCAGGGCGGTACTTCGGCAGACACTAAAGCCAACCGTCCCGAGATTGCTGCGTTCGTCCGGGAGGCAACCCTCCGCCAGCATCCAGAAGCTTATGCGCAAACCTGTGAGGCGCTTGCGAACGCACAGCCAGCGGACACGAACCGTATACGATGCCCGAGCATCTTGGTAACCGGCGATGAGGATGGGACTGCCCCACCAAACGACGCTCGCTCGCTCGCTCAAAAGCTCTCTGACGCGAGCCTTACTGTTCTAAGTCGATGTGGTCATTGGACGCCGTTGGAACGGGCAAAGGACGTGACGGAAGCACTCACATCCTTCTATTTCTCGCGGACATTTCGATAGGAGCCGACGGGATGGCAAGTTTGACGTTACCAGCCCGGCTGCTGATCTGCCGAAATTGTCCCAGCAAAGCCACCACGGCCCAAAGCAGACAGCTCGGATCGGATGCGGGCGTCCGCCTCGCCGGGCGGCTGCGCTCTTGTCTCGACCAAGACAATGTCGTCGTTCGCCTAGTTGAATGTCTCAGCGGATGCCTGACGCCGTGCAACGCGAGATTGTCGGCCAACGGAAAAATATGGGTAAGGCTTCACGAGCTTGCGCCTGAAGATGCTGACGCACTTGCGTCCTTTGCACGCGCTTATGAAGACAGCCCGGGTGGCCACGTGGATCCGGGCCTGATCTCCACCAGGCTTAAGGGAAAGATTGCGGCATCGATGCCGGCTTTTGGAAGCCAACAGGTGAATTCCCCGCGTGCGACCGAGACTCGTGGTGCAGACAGGCGCCACATGCTCGTGACGAGATAAGGATACGAAGATGAACGCAGAAACTACGCTCTTCTGTAACGTTAACGTCTTGGATGGCACGGGCGCGCAGCCCTACCGAGGAGACGTGCTCGTGCGCGGCAATCGCATCGAACGTATCGCCAGGGCGGGCCAGACCTGCATTTCCCAAAGCTTGGCGACCAACATCGTCGATGGTGGCGGGTGTACGACGCTCATGCCCGGTCTGTGCGACGCGCATACCCATATCACCTGGAACAATGGCACAAGCCTCCATGCGACAACTGCGCTCCCAATCGAGGAGCATCTGTTCTTGACTATGGACAATGCCCGCACCTACCTGGATTGCGGTTACACAATGTGCGTGGGAGCGGCCTCCGCGAAGGAAAGGTTGGACGTTGTCATCCGCGATGCCATCAATTCCGGCCGCATTCCAGGACCCAGGCTCCTAGCCTCTGGCATGGAAATCGCGACGACCGGCGCGGATGTGAACCCGTCGCTGACGGCGGACGGGGTGGAAGAAATCCGAAAGACAGTGCGGTCGGTGTGCAAGCTCGGCGTCGACACTGTGAAGTTGAGCATGTCCGGCGAGCAGATCACTGGCGCCGCGCTGAATCATGAAACCTTTTTCACCGATGCCGAGGTTGCGGTCGCGGTCGAGGAGGCGAGCCGTCGTGGCGCTCGTGTTTGCGCTCACGCGCGCAATCAGCATTCGATCAAGCTCTGTGTGAAGCACGGCGTGAATATCATCTACCATGCGAGTTTCGTTGACGAAGAGGCGCTCGACATGCTCGAGGCCGCCAAGGATCGAGTCTTCGTGGCACCGGGCTTGGCCTGGCTGATCATGACTTGCTACCATGCTTCAGACTGGGGGATTACGCCCGAGGCGGCCGAGACGATGGGTTATTTACATGAACTCGAGCACGCCATCCAGAGCATGCAGAAAATGCACCAGCGCGGCATCCGGGTGCTGCCGGGTGGTGACTATGGTTTCGCCTGGACGCCCCACGGGACCTATGCAAAGGACCTCGAATATTTTGTCGACCTCCTCGGCTTCACACCCATGGAGACGATCCTGTCGGCGACGAAGCTCGGTGGTGAGATCATGGGTGATCCAGAGAATCTCGGCCAACTGCGCGAAGGTTATCTAGCGGATCTCCTCCTCGTTGACGGGAATCCTATCGGCGACATCACGATCCTTCAGGATCGGGACAATCTGCTCGCGATCATGAAGGATGGTGTCTTCCATAAGGTACCACCGATCGCCGAGCCGCGTATGCAGCGGCTACCGCGATTCAACCATCTTCGCGTTGTCGCTGCATGACACAAATAGTGGCGTCCTAGGACAGAATCTTGAGGGGTGGGCCGCTCGGAGCCTTTGAGGGTCGTCCAAGCCAGAGTATGCATCCGGTGAAGCTTGCGATTACCCATCAGTTTCGAGCCCCACGCCGATCTGAAGTAGGCGGGGTATGACGACCGCCTTGCATGCCGGGCATTGGCCGGGATGATTGCCGCTCTTTCAGCGGGGTGGCGAGTGTCGGACGAGATCGGGGATAGAGCGAGCTGTGCAGCGACTACTCATACGAGCAGTCCGTAAGCGCCAACGGAAGGCGGCGTTGACGCGGCCTTTCAGGCTTTCCGGCGTGTCCGTGGAGCCCATTTTTTCGCGAGCGCTTCGTAAGCGTGGCCTGAGCCTTTCAATTACCCACAAATGTTGCGGCTGACGTTAGCACCGATTTTGATGTCCATCAGGCGAGACCATCCTCTCCAGATGACGATGTTGCCAGGCGGCGGATCATGGGCTCGCGCAAGATAGCCTCCGAGCCGGGCGATTTGGGTTAGATAGTCGGAAAGGGTTCTGCCTGGCGGTTCATTCTTTCGGGAAGCTGCGAGGCGGTCGATCAGGGTAATTTCGACATCGGTCAGGATCAGCCGAGGCGATGCGTCAGGAGCAGCGCGATTGATCATGGTCATCCAAAACAGGCGCCATGACAGAATGCAGAATATGGCGATCAGATTGGCGAGGCGTTCGGCGGTCCGCAGCCGCGCATCTTCGGCTCGGCAGCCAGATTTGAGTATCTTGTGGAAGAGTTCGATCTTCCAACGCTGAGCATACCAGTCGAGCTTTTCGATGGCTTCGTCAGGCGTCGTTACCGGCAGATCGGTGATGAGCCGCCAGTCGATTGGGGGGCGCCCTTCAGGCGTTCCACTCTCACGGGCATGCAAGATGGTCAGGCTGAGGGAAGGATAGCGCTTTTGCTTTCCGATCGGCGGCAAAACTTGGATGCGCCTATAGCGCAGTTCGATGTCGGCATGATCGTCTTTGCCAATGGTGATCCGATGCGTGCCTTGCACGGTGGTTTCGCTCATTTCGTCGGCGATCGTATGGCCACCGTCGCCAGCCAGACGATCGACACAGGTGCGGACCAAGAAATGCGTGCCGAGCATCTGTGTTTCGCAGAAAAACTCGTAAATGTCGTTCTCCCGATCGCCAATATGAACCAGTCGCTCTGGATCGCCCAGCAGGGTGGTCGATTGACGCATATTCTCGAGCCAGCGGTAGCTCTCCTTCTCCTCGATCGGTACGCGCGTGGGATTGATCCGCCGCTTCAACGCGTTGGCACCCTTGAACTTGGTACGGGTCCAGAATTTCGCCGCTGTCAGACCCAGTGGCAATCCCTCAGTCGTGATCGCAAGGCTGGAGTGCATGAGCAGGCCGCAGACCGTATGAAGCCGAAGCCGACCATTCTCATCACGCCGGCTCGGCGCAAGCCCGATGGCGCCAATCGTTTCAGGATTGCGCCTTTGATAGGAGAATTCGGTGGTGTCCTGTAAAACTAGGATGAACCCCTCAAGCGCCGTCGCTCGTGCCCGTGTCGCCTGGAAATGCCCGGCAAGTATGTCTCCCTCGTTTACCGAGCCATTAGACAAAAAACGGTAGGCCGCCTTGGTATTGGCCCAGTCTTGGCACGCCATCGGTATCGGTGCGCCAATCGCTCCTGACATCTGCTTAAGCATCGTTCGAAGCCGTTCGCCCAATCGCTTATCACGAAAGGCGGCGGGATCGACTTCCCCGTCAGCCCATCCTGCCGCATCGAAAACGGATGTCTCCACGTTGCACCCCGCCAACCGCTTCAGGTGCCAGGGAATGAATCATGCTTGATTCCAGGCGAGCAATGCTCATGCGGCCAACGGAATCACGCTCGCGACCACTTGTGGGTAATTGAAAGGGCCTGAGCACCGCAGTTATGCGGCTTGGGCGACGTCTTGCTCGCTGAGATGCCAGTTCCACGGCATGAGCTCATCCCAGCGAGTAGCGGGCCAGTCGCCAGCGATTTTCTCGATGACATCGGCGATGTAAGCCTGCGGTTCGATGCCGTTGAGCTTGGCGGTCTCGATGACGGAATAGATGGCGGCAGCCCGTTCGCCGCCAGCCTTTGATCCGGCAAAGGTCCAGTTCTTGCGGCCGATCGCCACGGGACGGATCGCGCGCTCGGCGATGTTGTTGTCGATCTCGGCAATGCCCTCGTCGATGTAGCGGGTGAGCGCATCCCAGCGCTTGCGGCCATAGCTGAGCGCCTTGGCCATGTTGGACTTGGGGGACAGGCGGCGCAGCGCATCGTCGATGATCGAGCATAACTCGTTCACCCGAGGCCTGCTTTTGTCCTGCCGATGCCGGCGGCGCTGGTCAGGCGGCTGCCCGCGTATCTCTTCCTCGATCCGGTAGAGAGCGGCGATCCGATCCAGCAGGTTGTTCGTCAACGGCGTCGGGCTGGTGGCGTGGTTCTCGAATATCTTGCGCCGGAAATGCGCCCAGCAGGCGACTTCCTGAATGCGGTTGCTCCTGTAGAGCTTGTCGAAGCCCGCATAGGCATCAGCCTGTAGCAGCCCGGTAAAGTCCTTGAGCTCGCTTTGCGGGTGCACGCCGCTGCGATCAGGGGTGAAGCGATACCAGGCCAGCGCGGGCGTGGATGCGCCAGCAGCACGATCATCGACGACATAGGCCCAGAGCCTCGCCTGCACCGTCTTGCCCTTGCCGGGCATCAGCATCGGCACGGGCGTGTCATCGACATGGATCTTGCCGGCCTTGATCCCTTCTTCCCGGATGCGACTGACGATCGGGTCAAGCAGATGTGCGGCCTGTGCTGCCCAGCCTGCCAGCGTCGATCGGTCGATACCGAGGCCCTGTGCCGCCATCATCTCGGCCTGGCGATAGAGGGGGAGATGATGATCGAACTTGGCGACGACGACATGGGCGAGTGTGGCGAAGCTGGCCTTGCCCCGGGCAATCGCCTTTACGGGCGCCGGGGCTTGCACGATCTGCTCGCAGGATCGGCAGCTATATTTAGGCCGGACGGTGCGGATGACGCGCCATTGCACCGGCGCGACATCGAGCATCTCGTCGCTGTCCTGCCCGAGCGGACGCAGGGCGCCTCCGCAGGAAGGACAGGTGCAGGTGCTTGCTTCCGGCTCGATCCGGCGTTCGGCCCGCGGCAGATGCGCCGGCAAGGCGCGGACCGGCGCCGGTCGCTCCCTCTGGTCCGCCCGGACCTTGCGGATATCGGCAAGCTCAGCTTCGCCTTCCAACTCCTCAAGGGTGAGTTCGAGCTGTTCGATCTGGAGGGACAGCTTCTCCGAAGACTGGCCAAAGGTGAGCCGCCGGAGCTGGGCCAGTTGGAAGCGCAAGGTATCGATCAGCGTGTCGCGGGCCGCCAGAGCTGCCTCCAGCTCGGCGATGCGGGCGTCCTTATCGACGGGGGAAGAGCCTCGATCCGACACCCTGGAATAGTATCAAAGCGGCACCGCCGATGCCAGATAAACCCACAGGAATCCGTACTTTTTAGCCCGCCAGCAGCGGCGCGGCTGTCCGTTCCGGGCGTCTCCAGTCTATGCCTTCAAGCAGCATCGAAAGCTGCGCCGAGGTCAGGCCGACCTTGCCCGTCTTCGTCACTGGCCAGACGAACCGGCCACGGTCCATCCGCTTGGAAAACAGGCATAGGCCCTGGCCATCATACCAGAGCAGCTTCACCAGATCGCCACGCTTGCCCCGGAAGGCAAATAGCGCACCAGAATGCGGGCTCTGTTCCAGCACCTGCTGGGCTAGCACTGCCAGACCGTCAAAACCCTTGCGCATGTCGGTCGCGCCGCAGGCCAGATAGATCCGGGTGGAAGGCGGCAGTGGGATCATCGCGTGAGAACGGCAACGACCCGTGCCAGGGCCTCGGCATCGACACCGGCGTCCACGGTCAGCTTCACGCCCGAGGGCAGTTCGATCCCGATAGGACTGCCGGGCGCCGACAGTGCCGGAACCGGTGCTGAGAGCTCGACCTCCGCGAAAGTGGGCAATGCTGCTGGTCTGGCACCGCCAAGCTCACCCGACATTGCCTGCCGCCGCCAGGTGTAGATCGAACCGCTACCGATCGCGTGTCGCTTGCAGGCGTCGCCAACCGAACCCTCGGGGCCAAAGGCATCGCGCAGGATCGACAGCTTCTGCTCCACTGTCCAGCGGCGCCGACCTGCAACGACCTCAATCCGAGTGCTCATACGACCGCTCGTATGAGCACTCATATGACTGCTCGCTGGTCCACCTTCGATCTCGTTATCCATCGCCGCTCCCTATCCGAGCGGCAATCAGCCCTTCATTCCACAACCGCGCAAGGCGGTCTCGGCGCCACGGTTACACGGCAGCATCAAAACGCCGGTTCTTGCGGGTGTCCAGCTATGGATGCTATCCGCGACACTTTGCCCCGCTTCACTCCCGAAGAATGCGCAAACTATTTCACCGCCACCGGATATGAACCAGAGTGATCGGATTCTGCTCTATGTCCATCGGGGGGATGAAGCGACAGCAAAAGCACTTTTTACGGCCCGCCTCAGTCTCGAATGGATTATCAAGCGGTGAAATGGTCTAATCACTGCAAGATAGGCGTGACCAAGACGGTTATGACATCGAACGGCTGTGGTTATGACAAGCTGTCGTCCACCATCCGGCATTTTAATTTCAAGCACAGAAATGCGAAAGTCTAAATGCTTGTCGTCCTCGCCGACGATGATTTCGGTACTGTGTGCGGAGAGGATAGGGAAGAAGTCGATGCGATCACCGACGGGGTTCGCTTCGCGCAAGTCCCCGATTGTCTGCAGGCCAAGAAACCGAACCACCCCGTCGCGAACAAAAAGCAGACCCTGCACCCAAAACTCTGGACGGCCCAGAACTGCCTCAGCCATTTCGCGAATGCCACAGTTAAGCCCAATCGGCACATGCGCCGCGAACGAATCAAGCAAGTGGGCGCCGAAATACCATTCAGAAAGTCGGCTCTCTGCCGGCGGAACCGTTGAAGTGATGGCTATGGTCAAGACAAGTCCCCGACGACTATTTTGCGGCGGCTGTTTAAAATTTTTACTATGATAATTACAGCAAAAACAACGGCCATTGGATCAAATAATCGACTATTTGGAGAAGGCTGAATAGCAATCACTGGTATAACCTGCGAACTTTGGTCAGATGCTTGATAGGTTCACCTGAGGTTATGCAAAAAACCAAACCTGTTCGATCCATCTGATCAGGGATCTAGGCTGCACCGCCGACTGTACGGAATATTCCCTCGCTATACAACAATGGTGAGCGTGATTTTGAATTAAATGTGCCTTCGACAAGACAGGCCAGGATAGCGTGCGTATTGTATTCAATCCGAGAATCGACCCTGCAGAATATACTACTCAACAAATCCTGAAGATACGGCACCCCTTCATCATTGTAGCTCCAATGCCCGGATTGGAACCTTTCATGAGCTGGAAGCTTGCCAGCAAAACCTTGAGCAACTACGCTATGCTCCTCGGTTAACAAATTTATGCACAGTTTTGCACCAATTGTCAGCCAACGACATATCGTCGCATTAAGGTTTATGCAGGTCAGAATCGCTGGCGGATCAGCTGAAAGCGAACATATTGCAGTAGCAGTCATTCCCAACGCTGAACCCTCATGCGCCTTCGTGATGATCGCCACCGTCGATGTATGAAGGCGCATCGCTTGCAAGAAGCTTTGGCGAATATCCTCTTTCCGTAATGCATCGACGGTTAGATCTTCTTCAGACTTTACGAGCACTGGACCATTCCTACGAGATATACTTCATCAAATATCATATTGATATTATTGCTCACGTAAAACATCTGGCATCAAAGCTTAACATCGCGACACCGTAAAATGATTTGAACAGGGACGGACTAAGCGGCGTCCTCGCTGCTAGCTGGCTTGGCTAGTTCGTAAAACGCCCAAACCTCCCCTGGTGCCAAGCCAGCAAGTTCGCGCCCACATTCGCGCAGTATGCCCGGAGAGACGGTGATGTGGTTCTTACCTGTATATATGTCTCGGAACAGCTTCTGGAGCACCCCATCACGCAAAGATGCACTTCCCGCAGTGCGGTAGGCCAAATCAGCCGCATCTGCAGCGACATCCGTTATTGTCCATAAAGCAAGGCGGGCAAGGGTAAGATCACGCGTGGTTATCGTTTCGTCAGCTGAGGCACGCTCATCGATAGTACGCCAAGCCTCCGTCAGGAAGCTGCGTGCCGACCGAACGCGGCCGTCCATTTTGCCATAGTCCATCCAGAAGCTTTCGCTCGAAGCTAAAGCGCCTGTGCTGGTTTTTGACGCCGGCGTCTTCTTCTCCCGCGCGTACCGGGCCAGTTCATCCATCACCCTTCGCCCGACGCCCGCTGCCCAGCCAGAATGACCGATCGCCGCTATGCCGGTAACGCCGAGTTGGAAAAAGGATGCCATCCGATATGGCTTGGCCCCATCGAACAAGAAAACGAGATCGTCGGGGATGAACTCGTCTTCGGTGGAATAATCGACACTCCCCGTCGCACGCAGCCCGAGCACATCCCAGTTTCCATGAAACGTGAGATTTTTCGTCTGGCCGTTAATGACCATGACTTGCGGATGACCCTTTTCATCCAGCTTCGGCTTATCCCCTTCGTAAAGAAGAGCGCCGCTATGATGCCAATCCGCGTGCTGAATGCCGCTGCCAAAGGGCCATTTCCCCGAAACTTTGTATCCACCCGGAACTTTTGTGGCGCGACCCATAGGGGCACCGGAACCACATACGACATTGCCCCCGCCGGAACCAAAAATTTTGTTGGCGCCAGAATCTGGAATGAGCCCCGATGACATTCCCGTTCCCACGGTGAAAACCATCGAGACCCAACCAGCAGCCGGATCGGAATAGGCGATCTGCTCTATAACGGAGATCGCTTCAACAGAACTGAAACCCAGCCCCCCCAATTCCTTGGGGACGAGCATCAGATGCACCTTAAAGTCGCGCAGCAAACTTACGACATCCTCGTGCAATCGTCCCATTTGCTCGTTGGTTCTCGCCATATCACAGAGAAACTGATGCTTGGCCTTGAACTCTTCGACCAGTTCTGCTGCGGAAGGAGTTAGGTCCGATCGAGCGAGCATTTCTGTAACGGGTGCCATCATTTTCCTCACGCCAGTTAAATTCAAATTGTTCTTCATACGTGGGCGCGCTTTAATATCGTCGAAAATCCGCGCCATCACTAGCGCGCCGCATGATTGCGCCAGAATCGGTGTATCTCTACACTATCGAAGCCCACTGCTATGTCCCTATATGGAGGGACACCGACAGCTTTGCCGGTAAAAGGAGGATCGCGCTGGGCATATTGATGACGCGAGCCACGCACCACCTTTAAGCGCTGAGTAGCTCTCATCGTGCCTCTGCACACTCCTTTTTGGCGTTTGAGCAAATCTTCGGTGCGACCCGTCTTCATCAAAAAGCTCCGCCACGTGCGATCAAACCTGAAACTGACACTGCACGTCCACGGGAATGATAATCGTGCTCCAGCGGATCGACGGAGAGCCATAGTAAGCGGGGCCTGGAGCTTTCAATTACCCACAAGTGGTCGCGAGCGTGATTCCGTTGGCCGCATGAGCATTGCTCGCCTGGAATCAAGCATGATTCATTCCCTGGCACCTGAAGCGGTTGGCGGGGTGCAACGTGGAGACGTCCGTTTTCGATGCGGCAGGATGGGCTGACGGGGAAGTCGATCCCGCCGCCTTTCGTGATAAGCGATTGGGCGAACGGCTTCGAACGATGCTTAAGCAGATGTCAGGAGCGATTGGCGCACCGATACCGATGGCGTGCCAAGACTGGGCCAATACCAAGGCGGCCTACCGTTTTTTGTCTAATGGCTCGGTAAACGAGGGAGACATACTTGCCGGGCATTTCCAGGCGACACGGGCACGAGCGACGGCGCTTGAGGGGTTCATCCTAGTTTTACAGGACACCACCGAATTCTCCTATCAAAGGCGCAATCCTGAAACGATTGGCGCCATCGGGCTTGCGCCGAGCCGGCGTGATGAGAATGGTCGGCTTCGGCTTCATACGGTCTGCGGCCTGCTCATGCACTCCAGCCTTGCGATCACGACTGAGGGATTGCCACTGGGTCTGACAGCGGCGAAATTCTGGACCCGTACCAAGTTCAAGGGTGCCAACGCGTTGAAGCGGCGGATCAATCCCACGCGCGTACCGATCGAGGAGAAGGAGAGCTACCGCTGGCTCGAGAATATGCGTCAATCGACCACCCTGCTGGGCGATCCAGAGCGACTGGTTCATATTGGCGATCGGGAGAACGACATTTACGAGTTTTTCTGCGAAACACAGATGCTCGGCACGCATTTCTTGGTCCGCACCTGTGTCGATCGTCTGGCTGGCGACGGTGGCCATACGATCGCCGACGAAATGAGCGAAACCACCGTGCAAGGCACGCATCGGATCACCATTGGCAAAGACGATCATGCCGACATCGAACTGCGCTATAGGCGCATCCAAGTTTTGCCGCCGATCGGAAAGCAAAAGCGCTATCCTTCCCTCAGCCTGACCATCTTGCATGCCCGTGAGAGTGGAACGCCTGAAGGGCGCCCCCCAATCGACTGGCGGCTCATCACCGATCTGCCGGTAACGACGCCTGACGAAGCCATCGAAAAGCTCGACTGGTATGCTCAGCGTTGGAAGATCGAACTCTTCCACAAGATACTCAAATCTGGCTGCCGAGCCGAAGATGCGCGGCTGCGGACCGCCGAACGCCTCGCCAATCTGATCGCCATATTCTGCATTCTGTCATGGCGCCTGTTTTGGATGACCATGATCAATCGCGCTGCTCCTGACGCATCGCCTCGGCTGATCCTGACCGATGTCGAAATTACCCTGATCGACCGCCTCGCAGCTTCCCGAAAGAATGAACCGTCAGGCAGAACCCTTTCCGACTATCTAACCCAAATCGCCCGGCTCGGAGGCTATCTTGCGCGAGCCCATGATCCGCCGCCTGGCAACATCGTCATCTGGAGAGGATGGTCTCGCCTGATGGACATCAAAATCGGTGCTAGAGCGTTTTTCGATCATTCCAGATCATATCCGCACGAACTGAAGTAGTTGGCACATTCCATTGGCTGGAAGATATCGACGAGTTTGCCGATCAGGCCCCACAGTCCGCTGACGGTTCTTTCTTCCGCCTTTCGCAGCAAGGCTTTGAGTTTTGAAAAGGCTTTTTCGATCGGATTGAAGTCCGGGCTGTATGGCGGCAAAAACCGCAGCGTCGCGCCCGCCGCTTCAATCAGTTCACGCACTGAGGCGCGCTTGTGGCTCGACAGGTTATCCATGATCACGACATCACCGGGCTGCAAAACGGGTACGAGCACGTGGGTGACATAGGCTTCGAACCAGTCGCCGTTGATCGGGCCATCGAGCACCATTGGCGCGACCACGAGGCGTTCCGGCTCCAGATCGATCTGACTATCGAACTAGTCGTGCCGTTGTTTCAGGACGTCGGGCCGGTCCTGCTCAATTGCATGAGCAGTCTTTTTTTGCGCGTCATGCCGCGGCGCACGAAGAAGCGGTGAAGTCCGGCCACAGACACGCTCAGGCCAATCTCGGCCAAACCTACGCGTAGCTCCTCCAGCGTGATGTCCTTGCGGCCCTCCCAAAGGGCGAGGATGTCCTGCCCCCGCGTCTCGATCATGCGTGACCGCATGTCACCGCCCTGAGGCTTGGGGCTATAATTGCCCGTCTCGCGCCATTGTGCCTGCCATCGGATCGCCGTCGATGGCGCAACGCCAAACCGCGCAGCCGCCGCACGGCAGCTCAAACCCCCGTCAATCGCCGCCAGAAGCCGCGAGCGCAAATCCATAGACAAAGGCTGACCCATCTATGCTGGCCTCCTCCACCAACAGGGATTCTGAATCAGAAAATCACGCTCTTGGAAACCCTTGCCGATTCATAACGGTCGAAATCCGCTCTAACGTCAGCCGCAACATTTGTGGGTAATTGAAAGCCTCAGGCCCCGCTTACGAGCCATACACAACTTTGAACATTGCGACAAAGCCCGGATCGGTCGGCAGTTGCCCGGCGCAAGCCCATGCGCGCTTGTGGATGCTGCGAAGTACGCTGCGGTGATCTGTGCCCGCACGCTACGTCGCGCCCGCTGTCGATAGCGTTGCCTTGCGCGGCGAAACGTCAAGTGTAAGGCGCGCCACGCGCTCGGCCACGTTTGTACCAAGAGGATGCTATACGCGAAAGCGCGTGTCTTTAGCAGGCCGTTTACGCCCTCAAACTTAAGGCGCTGCTGCAAGCGCCACATCGCCGCCTGCGCTAACCTGGCTTCGCGTAATCCCGCCGACGCCGAGACTATTAGGCGCTCAGCAAGATTTAGCTAAGCCATACATGCTTCTACGACACGTTCCAGTCGTATAATGGCACATCGAAATTGTCCAGATCGGTGACACAGACGGCAAATGATACTCCGATGCAAATGCATCAGCTTCGCACGGCATCGCCGCCTGCGGCATTCGGCCGAACTAAGGCTCAATTCCAAATCTTGGTACGTCTCGCTTAAACGAACTGGTCGAGCATGCGCGACATTTGCGCCCAGGCCTCGTTGTCGGCCGCTTCGTCGTAACCGAACTTACCTGATGCAACGGGCACAAGCCCAGGGGTTATTTCGAAGCTTGTGAAGGCATGTCCTGCACCACCGTACATGACAACGCGGTAATCTGCTCGTGCTGCGGTCATCTCATCGCAAAATCTCACGACATCGGCTAGCGGCACAAATGGATCTTCGGTTCCTGTGCAAAGCAAAATTGGCGTCGAAATTGGCTCGGCCGTGTCGGAGACAAACGGCGCCAAAAGACCGTGAAAAGCGACTGCAGCCTTTAGCTTGACACCGCTACGCACAAGGTTGAGAACCCCCATGCCGCCCAGACAATAACCGACAGCGGCGACGCGGTTCGCGTCCACTGAAGGGAGTGTTTTCATCGTTCTCAGCCCAGCCTCGACGCGACGAAGCAGCAATGCGGGATTCGCAATCATATCATTGGCAAGAGCTTCAGCTTCAGGCGTATAGCCAACGAACAAGCCATCGCCGTAGATATCCATCACAAAAGCGGCATAGCCCATCTCCGCGAGCATCCGCGCCCGTCGCGCTGGCATCGGTCCGCAGCCTGGCGCTTCAGGAACCACCAGGACTCCCGGCAACGCCGCGACGTGACCGTCCGGGACGTAGAGCCAGCCTTGGAGCGCGGCGCCCTCGTCATCCTTATACTCAACCGTTGTTACAAGCACTGCTGATTTCCTAAATCCAGATCTATCCAGCCTCGCTATCATAATTGCCCCAACCAGCACCGCAATGTCCCTTTCCATGGGACTTCGCTCCACAAACGAACTGTGAATTTAATAACTAGAGCGGGTTAGAAGCGAGCCTATGGATCAATTGCGGGGTGTTCTCACAAGTTTCCAAAGTTCAAGAATATGCGCGTTTGAGGTGGATGGCGACGATCCGTTTGCAAGGCCGTTCGCCACGATTGTGAGCATAAGGAAGCCGATCATCCGATTGCCGATTTTGGTAACCCGACGCCTCACCCACCCTTGGTCCTTTGCCAAAACTCTCCGTCAGCCTTCCACTGGCATATCTTCGACATGCGCCGATCGACGGGACCAACGAAGGGTTCGCAAGCGCCGGAACAAGGAACCCCAAAATTCCCGCAAAGAGCTTCCCGACGATATGACGAGATATTCTCCCCCGCCGCGATAGAGCGCTTTCCGACCGATCAGGGGGAGCCGTATCAGCCAGAAAGCGCCCTAGTCAAAGCTCAACCTCGAATTGAAAATGCCGAAAATACATCTGCAACGTCACAGGTTTCGCTATGTCGACGGCCATTTGTACATGCTTTGGCAAATATCTGCTAGTAATTTCTACTCCTTTGACCCAAACTTCTTAATGATTTCTATCCCGAACGTGCGAACACCACCGGGAAAACCTAAATTGAAACCACCAAATTCGAGAGAGAATGCCTGGTCATAATATTTCTTTGCGGTCAGGTTCTTTCCAAACAATGCCACATCCAACCCTGCGCCATCGAGATGGAGATTGATGCGCCCACTCAACAAGCCGAACCCGCGCTGCGTAACTTGGCTGCGCAGTACTGCGGTCGGATCAAGGACGACCTTGCTCTGCCAGTTATAGTCCACGTTTATGGCAGCCGTACCAAAACTTGCCGTGTGGACATATCGCGCGCCTAGCGCCCAGGTCCATTTCGGTACGGGAAAGGGTTCACCGGAGCGATCGCCGGCGAGATCAACGAATTTTTTGTATTGGGCATTGGTGTATGCTGTCGAACCGCGCAATGTCAGACCCGAAGCAACAAGAAGGTCGCTTTCCGCCTCCAAGCCCCAAATAACCGCGGAAGCAGCGTTTGTCGCACGCGACCCATAGTCCCCCGTGGCGGTTTGAAACTGCGTTGTTACCTGTAGATCGGAATATTTATCCCGATAGGCGTCGACATTCAGGCGAAGCTTGCGATCGAAGAAATAGGATTTGATGCCTGCCTCAAATTCCACATTCGTTTCCGGTTTGAACGGAATAAAGGAGTCCGCAAGAACCGATCCGCTGGCTTGCTGGCCACCGCTGCGATAACCCTGTGCAGCCTTGGCATAGATCAGGACATCAGCATTCAGGCTATGGTCGAGGGATATCAGCCATGACGGCTTTTTGAACGTTGTCTGAAACCTCCGAGGGCATTGCGCTGGACCAGTCGCCGTAGAATCCACGCCAGGCGCAGGTACGACGCAGGTGTCGCCAGCAAGGTCAGTGGCATCATTTCGCCGCCGGTCGATCGAGTAGCGGCCGCCGGCGGTCACATGCCAATCGGGCAAAAACTCCCACGTCGCCTGGGCGAAGGCTGCAAGGCTCCTGTTCTGAACCTGATTATAATTGGACGTCAGGCCCAAACCCAGGAAATTGAATTCGGTGTAATCCCGGCCCTTTTCAAGACCACCATAGAATCCGACGATCCAATTAAATTGGGACTGTTCACCAAGAATTTGGAATTCCTGACTATAATATCTGTCTTCCTTCCGGCCATTAGTTGGAATTACGGTAACGACAGGAAGCACCGATGGCAAAGCAGCGCGATACTTCAACCATTGATAGCCAGATATTGAACGGAGTTGGACTCCGGCCCCGATCTCGCCACTGATCGTAATATTGGCGTCCGCCCGTCGGATCTGTGACAACCCTTTATCCACAGCACCGTTGGTGTAGAAATTACGCTGGGATTGCGCGATCGCATTCCGCAGATAGGCCACGGCCTGCCCCTCGGTCCCCCCTAACGCGGCTTGGGTCACCTGCGTTAGCAGGCCGCCCTCGGGATTTGACGGATCACCGAAGCCAGCCGGCGTCAGGCCGATTATCCTTGTGGCACCGCCCCCGGCATCGCTTTTCTCGTAATGCCCAGCGACCAGAATTGTCCATGAATTGCCAAGACGGGCGCGGAGCTTTCCGCGGTAATATTGGCTGTCCTGCGACAGGAATTGGTGACCGACACTGTCACGTCCAAATCCGTCGCTGATGCCGCGCTGGATAACAAACCGAGCAGCTACGTCGTCATTGATCGGTACGTTGAGAATGCCGACGGCGCTAGCGGTCGCATTGTTGGCGAAGGTTAGATCAACGGATCCCGACAATTCATCAGCAGGATCAGTCGTCAAAATGCTGATCGCTCCTCCAGTTGTATTGCGGCCGTACAAAGTACCTGCCGGCCCTCTTAGCACTTCGACGCGGCTGATATCGACCAAGGAAGCACCGAGACCGAACTGGCGTGGGATGTAGAGCCCATCGACGTACAAGCCCACGGAAGGGTCGGCCAACAGGGTATTGTCGTTTTGCTTACGACCTCGCAACGTAAGGGCTAGCGACTGTGGATCGTCGAAGCCCTGCTGAAGGTAAAGACCGGGCGCTAAAGCCTGCAGGTCACTGATGGTGTTAACCGAGCGCGCCTTCAGCTGTTCTGCACCGACGGCCGTAATTGATACCGGAACAGTTTGGGCGCTCTCAGATCGTTTCCGGGCCGTTACGACGATATCCTGAAGGCTTGATTGTGCTACCTGAGCCTGCGGCTCTCTCCCTGCCTGCACCTGCGCGTGCACCGGGCAAGATATAGCTCCCAACCCGATGATCGCCCCGCTAGAAAAAAATACATGTCTGGCGTGCTGCTTCATCTCATCCATCCCCTAAGAACCTGATTATTTTACATTTTTTTAGTACATTAAGTATTTTTACATGAATTGATCCGCAACAGTGGTGCTGCATCGAATTAAAGCGATTACCGCTATGGGCTCTCGATTCATGCTATAATATTTTTGTCGCTCGGCATTGGCTCTTTCGGCCAAAAAATGTTGAGAACCTGCCAAAGCCCCCCAAAGCTGCTAATCCGCTCCTGGCCGCACAGTTAACCTGAAACCTTTCGCCCGAACGTTGGTGTGACAATGGAAGACATAGTTCTGATGTGATTCCGAGAGGTTACAACAACGACCTTGGAATGGAGAATCCGATCATGCGAGCGCGTCACAGCCAGGTGCAGATTCGCTATGTAAGCGATCTTTCCGGCACCGCATGGTATTTTGATCGAACCATATTTACCTGCGTCACGCCAACGCGGACGACGACGGCGTTCACCAATGCTGGATATCCTTGCTTGTCCCCGGATATGAGCCAGTGCTATCTTATTCGCCCCCTACCGAAGACCGTTTGGTCGGGCACACAGGAATCGACAATCACAGTCACCCAACAGTATGACACCGCGGCGCAGTTCTACAGACTATCGTTGCCGCCAGCTATGCACAAGAGCCAACTGCCCGGCCTTTGGCTTACCAAGATCTCTCGGGGCAGGACCTATTAAATCTGTTGCTCAGCAGTCGATTGGCTGATTGAATGGCGGCGTGAGGAGACGTCGTCATGATTGATCTGATCTTGCTGTCGGAGGTGCAGACGCGCCGAATCGAACCATATTTTCCGCTGTCTCATGGCGTGCCGCGGGTGGATGATCGTCGGATCATCAGCGGTATCATCTTTGTCATCAGCAGCGGCTTGCGGTGGCGCGATGCGCCCGCCGACTACGGTCCGCCCAAGGCGATTTACAATCTTTTCGTCTGGTGGAGCCGGCTCGGGGTGTTCAAGATTTTCTCCGCCGTTTAGGCGCAAGGCGGCAAGCCAGACCAGTTGATGATTGATGCGACGCATCTACAGGCATACCGGACAGCCTCCAGCCTTATTAAGAAGGGTCTGTTCACAGACGTATCGGACGCAACAAAGGCGGCCTGAACTCGAAGCTCCACGCCATGTGCGACGGCAAGGGTAGACCGCTGGTCATGCTGCTGAGCGAGGGGCAGATGAGCGCCTACATGGGAGTCCGCCCTGATGCTCGACGCTTTGCCCCGTGCCAAAGCCCTGCTCGGCGATCGAGGCTATGACGCCGACTGGTTCCGCAAGGCGCTCGCAGAACGCAACATCGCGGCCTGCCTCCTGACAAAGAAGAACCGGAAGGTCGCTATCCCGCACGGCGCTATGCTATATCGCCAGCGCCACAAGATCGAGATTAAGCTCGGCAAGCTTGAGGACTGGCGACGCAACCATGTCCGCTACGATCGATGCGCTCATACATTCATGTCAGCCATCTGCATCACGGCAACCATCCTATTCTGGATCAATCAATGAGTCCTGATCTTAAATCTACATGGCCTTTTAAGCCTCCCCCTTCCCCCAAAAAAAGGTTGTCACGGTGAGGACTTTCATTCCTGCTTGCCAAATCCGACTGAGGCGATACTGTGGTATTCATTTACTCAAGTCCGACGCACCAAGGTTCGCGGGGCAACTCAATTGCCAGCGCGATGCGCGCGCCCCTCCTGCTCCAACCCTATTACATGCTTGATCTCTTGTCGTTATCATACGGCGAGCTCTGACCGCCAAGGTAACCGGCACAAATCCGTCACAGGTCTAAATCGAACCCGGCAGCGCGAACTTCCAAGTGTCGCTATCGGTAGCCGCTGCAGTGGTTCAGTCACGTTGCGCTCATGGCACATCTCACTCAAACCATCCAACCGTCCCGGTAGAGGGGACGTTACTCGAGGGGAATAGACGCTAAGGCATGGCGATCGAGAAACGAAACTGCATCGCATGCAGGGAGTGAGGGGATGACATGCCGCGTTCTAATATGACAAAACGGAAACTGTGCTGGACCAGCACGGCGATGGCCACCGCAATCCTCGCCTGGCCTCTACAGGCGGACGCGCAGACGACACCTCCTGATTCGCAGTCGAACGCTCAAACCGACACTTCAGCGGCCGGCAACACTGCGGTAAATGACATCATCGTCACCGCCAACCGCCGTGACCAGCGCCTGCAGGATGTTCCGGTCGCAATCAGCGCTATTTCCGGCGAGTTGGCGGAGGCGAAGGGTGTTTCGGGCACCGCATCTTTGCAAACCAGCGTACCCTCGCTCAACCTCACGCGCCAGACAAATGGTCCGAACCCCTTCCTGCGCGGTGTCGGCACGTCCAACGGCGATCCGAATACCGAGGGATCGGTCGCCATTTACGTCGATGGCGTGTACATGCCCTCGCCTTTCGGCAACTTTTTCGATTTCTCAAGCGTCGATCATGTCGAAGTGCTTAAAGGCCCGCAGGGTACGCTGTTCGGCCGAAACGCCACGGGCGGCGTCATCCATGTCCTGACAAAGGATCCCGGCCCAAAAACGGATGCCGCCTTCACAGTCGGTTATGCCAATTATGAGACGGTCAAGGCGACCGGTTATATCTCCGGCGCAATCACGTCGAACCTTACGGCTAATCTTGCCGTACTCTATCAGAATCAGGGCAAGGGTTTCGGCCGGAACATCTTCACGGGCGAGCGCACGCTTGGCTCGACTGACTATGATTTCCGGGCGAAGCTTCTCTGGTCGCCGACCGACAGGACGGATATCAAGCTGGCAGGAGATTATTCCCGTTCAGAAAACGGGGGGATGAACGTGCAGGTGATACCTGGCGCGCGCAATATCCTTGGACAAGGGTTTCCTGGCAAATTCAACACCAATGGTGACGTAACCGACAAAGCGTTGGCACGTCGCAGGGGGGCGTCGCTTCGCATCGATCATGACTTCGATGTTGCAAAGCTGATGTCCCTTTCCGCCTATCGCAAAACGACTGGATACTGGCAATCCAATCTCGATCTGTCGCCCGTTCCGCTGCTGTCGGGCAAGTTCAATCAGGCAGGTGAAATGTATTCGCAGGAGGTCCACCTCCTTGCCCCTTCATCCTCTCGTTTTCAATGGTTTCTTGGCGCCTTCTTTTTTGATTATAAGGCGGGCCATGTACCAGGGGACGTGAGAGGCCTAGCCTTCGCGCCGCTGCCTGGCGTGTCGTTCGACGAAACAACTCATACGCGTTCGGTGGCCGTTTTTGCGCAGGGAACCTATCCAATTGGGGAGGAAACAAATCTCACGGTCGGCTTGCGTAACACCTGGGATCGGGTCCGGTCGGTGAGCGTCCTGAAAATCGTGGATACCGACGCCGTCCTCGATCCGGTTTCAGGTGAGCCGCGTCGGCAGACCCTGAAATATTCAAAGCCCACTTGGCGTTTGTCCCTGGATCATAAGTTCGGGCCGGATACTTTGGGCTATCTGTCTTACAACCGCGGGGTAAAATCCGGAAACTTCAATGTGACGGCGCCACCTTCGTCGAATGACCCCTATCTGCCCGAAAAGCTCGATGCCTATGAAGCCGGCGTTAAGACCGAATTTTTCGATCGCAGTGTGAAAGTAAACTTGAGCGCTTTTTACTATAAGTTCGCAAATATCCAATTCCAGCGGGTCATTTCCGGCAGTGCGCTCGTGTTCAACGGACCATCTGCCAAAAGCTACGGCGGCGAAATCGAGCTTGAGGTACGCGCATCGCCAAACCTGTCAATCCAAGGCGGCCTAGGCATCATCCGCAGCAAGATCGGCGATTTCCCGAACGCGCCGAATGTTTGCCGTCTAACCGCGACCGGGACCAATGACCTGCTGTCGGGCGTCTGCGATCCTGTGACCGGTGCAGTTAATCCTGCGATACCGTATAATGCTAAAGGAAACCAACTTCCTCAGGCTCCGAAATTCACAGGAAATATCGGTGTCAGTCACACCCTTCCGACAACGATCGGAAACTTCGACACAAATATCAATGTTTACTACAATAGCGGCTTTTTCTCTGAAATCGACAATCGTTTGAGGTTTAAGAAATATGCTTTGCTGAATGGGTCGCTCCGGTGGACGGATAATTCCGACCAACTGAGCATGACTGTCTGGGGAAAGAATTTGGCGAACACATATTATTACGCTCAGCTTACCTCACAAGCAGGGTTATCCGATTTCGGGTCGCCGGCGGCACCGAGAACGTTCGGCGTCACCTTGGGTTACAAGTACAAATGATACGCCAGGCGACCATGCGCATGCATGGTCGCTTGAAGCGGTTATCCGGACTGGTAACTGGACCAGTTTGAATGATGTTAACAGAGCCGCCGTTCTTAGCAGAGTAAGTTGGGACAAGGTAAGCTCCGCCCCGACGCCGCATCCCAAAGTGCGGATCAAATAGCGACAGTATCGCCACCTTCGTCGTTCTGCGAAGGAAGTACCTAGCTTTCTAAAAGGAGATTTGAGATGTCTCAGGGTCCGGAAGAAATCTTAAAAGCTGCTTATGTAGAACTGCTGGATAATCACAACCTCGAAGGATTTCTCACATTTATAGCCGACGATGGAAAAATGATCGAAGCTAAGTCATTACCCTATGGTGGAGAATATTTCGGCATCGATGCGATACGACGCGCTTTAATGCATGTCATGGACTTCTTCAGCGAGCTGTCGTTCATTCCACACATCTATACCACTTCCGGCGAATGGGTTATCGCCTATGGTGATTTTTCGGTTACGGCGCGTCATTCGGGGAGATCTGTTTCCATCCCCCTGGCAGAGGCCTTTCACGTGGTCGACGGAAAAATAAAGCTATTCCATCCTGTTTACGGCGATACCGCCGCCATCCTCGAAATCCTGGCGAAATAACATGATTACTCCTTGCACCCGCTGCGCGGCTGACGCGCCGGAATGGCCTGACATGCGCAATCAATTGCGGGTTTGTGCCGTGGGTTAGGCAGGTTCGTTGACAGCTATGTAAGTCATGTTGACAGATTGATTTATAGTTCAGTCGGCGTATTCGTATCTGAGGTCATTGTGGCGTCGCTTAGTAACTTACTTCCCATTAAATAAGGATGTGCCATGTTCTTGAAGTTCTTGATGACCGGTATGATTTCCGTTGCGATGATAGCCCCGGCGACCGGAAAGACTATCACAGTCGAGATGAAGAACAAGGGTGCAGCGGGATTCATGATATTTGAGCCGGCTTTTGTTCAAGCTACTGTTGGCGACGTGATCACATTTGTCCCGACTGATCCAGGACATAATGCCGAGACTATTCCGGGCATATTACCTGATGGCGTGCCGCCTAGTGCGGGCGCGATGAACAAGATCTTCACGCTAAGATTAACGAAAGACGGACTATACGGGATCGAGTGCAAACCTCATTTTGGCATGGGAATGGTCGCACTCGTGAAAGTAGGACGGGGTAAATCCTCCAATGCCGCAAAAGCCATGACTGCCAAACTTCCTCCTTTAGCCAAAAAGCGGATGACCACCATGCTACTTACGGCAAACTAAATTAGACAGAATCTGGCATCATGATGCGAATAATCCAGTATCAGAGATATTCGTAGTCCAATTTTGAGCGAACTTTTGTTTCTTGACAGTTCGATTCCGCAAGGTTGAGACATAATCCACATATTGGGGGTGATGATCTTGCGGTCCGACAAATCCGCTATCGGCTGCTGGAAATTGTCACAGAAAGAACCCGATTATGGACATCTTCACGAAGAATGCCGCCCGCCTCGACGGGCTGGATCAACTTCGGGCCTTCCTCGCCAACGGCGGTCAGGCACCTATGACGCAAACCTTGGGCATAGCACTTGTGGAGATAGATGCTGGCCGGGCCGTCTTCGAAGGTGATCCCGACGCTTCGGTCTATAATCCAATTGGGACTGTCCATGGCGGCTATGCTGCGACGTTGCTGGACAGCGCCTGCGGCTGCGCCGTCCACTCGCGCTTGTCCCCGGATCAGGGCTATGCCACTCTTGAACTCAAGATCAGTTATCACTGGCCGGTCAGCGAGACAAGTGGACGGGTGCGCGCAGAAGGCACGTTGCTGTCCATCGGCCGCCGCGCCGCGTTTGCACAAGCCCAACTGACCGACGAACAAGGCCGCCTATGCGCTTCGGCGACATCGACCCTGCTCGTATTCGACCGAAAGCCGGAAGCTGACTGACCCCGAAGCCGTCAGGTCATGGAAAGAAGGCGGCACGCTACCCGTTTTGCCGCGTCGCTTGAATAGACGCTTCTGGATCAACTCACACGAGCTTTGCGTGATGCTCAAGCGAGGAGACTAGCTAGATGCCAAGGCGGAGAAATATTGACGCTGTGACCAGCGTTTGGAGGGCATGTTCATGGGTGCGGAGACCGGCATTCGGACCGGCTTTGTCGCGATCGGTTTTCACAAGACCTAGACCTATGAGCCATGACGTCAATTAATGAACTCGTCGTCGATCATGCCATGACGTGATTTAAAATATTGCGGTCGATGAGGTCTGCGGCTTCGTTCGCGTGTGGCGACCCACGCCCGCAATGAAGACGACCTTGGGAACCGGTATAACGTCACCTCAGAATCGGCTTGAAATGGGAGCTGAGATTGGATCGCCCCGTCCCAATAAAGGGGACATACACAGAGATAATTACCATCTAGTATCGCAATAACGAGAACATGTATATCTTCCGGAATACCGATAGCGTAGTTTTCATCAATATCATTTATGAAAATTATTTTAGAAGAATAAGACAATCTCTTCAAAAATAACGAATATAATGCCAATTTGTCTAAATAGAAATGAGGCGAATTCGGCGTGCTATCGTCCGGACGTACTACAAAAAGTTGCGCTAAAGCAACAACATCAGGGAGACGGGAAATGCTGAAAAAAGGAATATTTGCCTTACTTCTCGGGGGATCGATCATCGCGCAGGCGGCCGCCCAGGAATCGTCGCCAGCAGCACAAGGAGGTCCGCAAGCGGCAACCTCTGGAACGCAGGACATCATCGTGACCGCACAAAAGCGTGAGCAGAAATTGCAGGATGTCGGCCTAAGCATAACGGCCGTCGGCGCCGAAGCGCTCGCTAACCAGCGCATCCAGGGCGTAGCCGATCTGGCGAAGGTCGTGCCTGGTCTCACAACGACGCCCAGCCCTAATTCGACCCCGGTCTATACGTTGCGGGGCGTGGGTTTCTTCGAGAGTTCTTTGGCTGCAACCCCGGACGTCGCCATCTACATGGATCAGGCGCCTTTTTCCCTGCCCGCATTTTCCACGCTGTCGGCCTTCGATCTCGAGCGTATAGAAGTGCTCAAGGGGCCGCAGGGGACTTTGTTCGGCGCCAATGCGACGGGCGGTGCCATCAATTTCATCGCGGCAAAGCCTACGCGGGACTTCAAGGCTGGCGTCGATCTGGGCTATGGCCGCTTCAACACCGTCGAACTGGCGGGTTTCGTCAGCGGTCCTCTTTCCGACACGCTGCTCGCGCGATTTGCCGTAAAGGCAGTGCGCGGCGACGAGTGGCAGCGCAGCTATACCCGCGACGACAAGCTGGGTAAGACCAACACAACGGCGGCGAGACTTCTTCTGGACTGGAGGCCCAGCGACAGGGCGTCGTTCCTGCTGAACGTTAACGGCTGGCGCGACAAGTCGGATCCGCAGGCGCCACAAATCGCGCGCCCGACAACCCCGGCCGATCTGCAGGTTCCGATAGGCACCGTGAGCCAGCTAACGGGCCGAGGCGTGACGGCTAGCCTGCCAATATTGAACTTTCCTGCCGCACCCCGGAATGCCCGCGCCGCTGACTGGTCCCCCGCTGCTCGGCCCTATGCCGATGTGAAGACGGATCAGGTAACGCTCAACGCGACTTATGACATCCTCGGCGATGTGACGATTACATCTCTTACCAGCTACACCAAATATAAGCACGATAAGGCTCAGAACCTTTCGGGATCCCCACTTCTCGCCATTGACAATACTGGGAACTCCGCGAACGCCACCGCATTCAGCGAGGAACTAAGGCTCGCCAATTCAGGGGCTGGGCCGTTCCGGTGGGTTGTTGGCGGTAATTTCGAAAAGGTGAAGTCGTACGAGCAGGCTGATCTGGTTTTTTCAGGTGCATCGGGCGGATTCCAGCAGGGCTTTTCCAACACGACCTACGACACCCGTCAAAATGTGCGTCGTATCGCGGCATTCGGCAACGTCGAATATGATCTGTCGGATAGACTGACGGCTAAGGCGGGTATTCGCTACACAAACTCTCGTCATCGCGATGCCAGTCGATCCTCACCGACACCCGGCTATGTCGAGCCTTTTCCCGGCGATCCCACAGCCGAACAGTTCCTGAATGCGGTTTTCGGAGGCGTCTACACGCCACTATTCTGCCCCGGCGTGGTATATCAATATATTCCGGGCACGTCATACGCGATCGATCCCGACACCTGCGCGACCGGCACGTTCCGTGACACCCTCAAGGAAAACAACACGTCGTGGCGGCTGGGCTTTGACTACAAGGCAACGGATGACCTTCTGCTCTATGTAAATGTGTCGAAAGGCTATAAAGCAGGTGCTTTCCCGGCGGCAGCTGCCGCGAACCAAGCGCAGTTCCGCCCTGTCGTACAAGAGTCCGTCATCGATTATGAGGCAGGGTTTAAATCGACGATCTCGAACATCGCCACAATCAACGGTTCTGTTTTCTATTATGATTATCGTAACAAACAACTTCGCTCTACTGTCGTTGATCCTCTCTTCGACAAGCTAGACAATCTCGTCAACGTGCCAAAGTCGGTCATCAAGGGCGCAGAACTGGAGCTGAGTGCGCGCCCCCTCCCCAGGCTTTCGATCAGCGCTGCTGCGACATATGTCGATGCCAAAATCAAGCGGTTCCAAGGTATTACGGGAAGCACGAACATTTCGCCGACCACTGGTCAGCCCACATTCTTCAAATTCCCCGTCTTCGCGGATTTTAATGGAGTTCGACTGCCCTTTGCACCAAAATATCAGTTCAGCTTCGCTGCTGACTATTCTACCGAAGTCGCCAGTGGGATCGATGCTTTCGTCGGCGGCAATTTAGCCGCGCAAACGAAGAGCTTTGGTTCGCCCCAGTTAACGGCCCGCAACAAGAAGGACGCGCAGATCGACGGTTACGCGACGCTCGATCTCAGAGCCGGGTTTGGCGCTTCAGACGACAGATGGAAGATCACCTTCTGGGGCCGTAACATCACTAACAAATATTACTGGACCAACAGCCTGCGTAACTACGATACGATCGTACGCTACACTGGGCGACCTGCCGAATATGGCGTGACAGCGGGCTTGCGCCTGTAAATGCCCCTAGCCCCAGCATCGATGGGCCTGCGGGCTTTTGATGCTGGGGCATCGTCAAATAAGGAACAAACATTGCATGACATTGAGCCATTTGTTCTTTCCATCGCTGACAGCGAGCTTGAGGATCTCAGGCGCCGGTTGCGTGAAACCCGCTGGCCGGAGACAGAACCCGTGCCTGACTGGAGCCAGGGGGCGCCGCTCGCAAGAGTGAAGGCGCTGTGCGACTATTGGCTAAATGACTATGACTGGCGTCGCTGCGAAGCCGTGCTGAACGGATACCCGCAGTACCGGACCGTCATCAATGGATTGGGCATCCATTTCCTGCACATCCGGTCGCCCGAACCGGATGCTCTGCCCCTTCTTATGACCCATGGCTGGCCCGGATCGATCGTTGAGTTCCTCAAGGTCATCGGGCCGCTCACCGACCCGGCGGCACATGGCGGGAACCCGCGCGATGCCTTCCATCTGGTCTTGCCATCATTGCCAGGTTACGGCTTTTCGGACAAGCCGACGGAAACAGGTTGGGGACCGGTGCGAACTGCTCGGGCCTGGCTGACGTTGATGGAGCGGCTCGGCTATGCCCGCTTCGTCAAGCAGGGCGGCGACTGGGGCGCGATGGTGACAAAGGCGATGGCGGCGATGAAAGCCCCGCAATGCCTGGCCGTTCACCTGAATATGCCGCTGATAATTCCCGCTGATGAAGAGATCGCCACCGCGACAGATGAAGAGCGAGCCATTCTTGCCGACCAGGAATATTTCCTGACGCAGGACTCAGCCTATCTGGAACTGCAACGCACACGACCGCAGACAATCGGATACGGACTCGCCGACTCACCGGCGGGGCAAGCAAGCTGGATCTATGAAAAGCTTCAGAGCTGGTCGGATCATAATGGCCAGGTCGAAGAGATTCTGAGCATGGATGAAATACTCGACAATATTATGATGTATTGGCTGCCTAACACCGCTGCTTCCTCTGCCCGATTTTATCAGGAAGGGATCGAATTCGCCTTCACCAGTGAGCGGATCGATACACCCGTTGGCATCAGCAATTTTCCGAAGGAAGTCTATCGTTCCTCGCGGCGATGGGCTGACCGGGTATTCGGCAACATCATCTACTGGAACACCCCGCACAAGGGCGGCCATTTTGCAGCATTTGAGCAACCCGAGTTGTTCGTGCAGGAAGTTCGGGATTGTTTCAGACAGTTTCAAATCGGCGGCGCTTACCAGTCGAACAGCGGAGGACGGCCACTGTGAACGACAATTTGGTCATGTACAGCGCGACAGTTCACGCGCTACCTTTTGTTGAACAGTGTCGCGCCACCCAGATCGCTCAGTGTCGCGAACTCACGATGAGTCCGCTCGACTATGTTAATCTTCTCGCATCAGGTCTGAGCACTGCTGAACTGAAGACAATCGCTGCTGACCATGGTCTTACATTCAATCATCTGGAGCCATTGAGTACGTGGGCGCCGAATTGGATGCCTGCGGCAGGGTCCGGGCTAGTCGATACCGACTATATAAGATTTCCGGAGAATGAGTTTTTCGATATCGCTGAAGCACTCGGTTGCACCTCATTCGGCGCCATTGCCAGCTATCCTAAAGGCACCTATTCGCTTAACGAAGAGATAGATCTTTTCGGCGCTCTTTGCGAACGATCCCAACAGCGCGGCCTGAAGGTGGCATTGGAATTTATCCCATTCCTGGGCGTGAACTCGCTCTCTGCCGCGTGGGATATAGTATCTGCCGTGTCGATGCCTAATGCCGGCATCCTGTTCGACACCTGGCACTATTTTCGCAGCGGTTCCACCGCAGCATTATTAAGCACGATTCCCGGCGACCGCATTTTCGCCGTTCAACTCAATGACGGCAGCGCCGAACTCGCCCCTGGGGTAAGCCTGTTCGAGGACTGCACGACACGCCGCATGTTGCCTGGAGAAGGGGCGTTCGGGGTGCGCGAGACTGTTGCGCTTCTTCGTCAGATCGGTGGTTTCAACAATGTCGGCCCAGAGATTTTTTCTGCTGAGCTTAACGCCCTTCCGGCTGAGGAAATCGGGTTGCGCTGCCGCACCAGTTTGGAAAATGTAACTTGTTAAGCGCTCCATATCGCAGAACCCGATCAATATCGGGATCATTCGCTCTGAGCAATGAAGAAGGAAGACAACCATGAATAGTGTATCGGTTCGTCCCGGACGGGATTGGGTACGGCGCGATGATCAGGCCAGCCAGGTAGGGCCATCCTATCAAGATTGCCTGGCCGAAGACAAGATCGTTCCGCCGGAGGACATCAGATGCACTTCCAATGACCCTGATCTTCTGTCCTACGACTTCACGCGCCATCGGTATTTCGACAAGGAGTTCCATGATCGCGAGGTCAAAGGCCTGTGGTCGCGCGTTTGGCAAATGGCTTGCCGCGAAGAGGAAATTCCTGAGGCCGGGGATATCTCGGTTTACGAGATTGCCGGTTCTTCATTCATCATCGTTCGCGGTGAAGATCTGAAGATCCGGGCCTTCCGCAATACCTGCATGCACCGCGGGATGAAGCTTTGTGAGCAGGATACGGTTGTCAGCGAGTTGAAATGCCCATTCCATGGATTCACTTGGGACTTGGCAGGCAACCTCATCGATGTGCCCATGCGCTGGGATTTCCCGAACATGAAGGACAATTCCGTCCGTCTGTCCGAAGTGCAGGTGGGCCTGTGGGGCGGCTTTGTCTTCATCAACCCTGACCCCGACGCCCCCTCGCTCGAAAGCTTTCTTGGAGTTTTGCCTCGGCACATGTCGGGATACATGGACTACTCCGACAAGTACATCACTCGCCACGTCAAGAAGATTTTTCCTTGCAACTGGAAGCTGGGAGTAGAAGTATTCCTCGAAAGTTATCACACGCTGGTGACGCATCCCCAATTCACAGGATTCTTGGCGGACGAAAATGGACAATATGATGTGTACGGACCACATGTCAGCCGCTTCATCCTGCCTACCGGCAAACAGGCCCCCGCCATTGCCGAGAATCTATCAGACCAGGCCGTTGTCAACGAGTTCTTCATCGAGAATGAGCTTGGTACTCCCCCCACGGTTCCCCAGGGCGTGACGGCGCGCGCATTTCTGTCCGAGTACATGCGCGACTTCTACACGGCAAAGTCGGGTCGCGACTATTCATCATGTCCTGAGACAGAACTGATCGACACCACCCAATACTCCCTCTTCCCCAACCTGATCGTGTGGCGCACTTTGCTCTTTCCCGCCGTGTATCGCATCCGGCCAAACGGGAACGACCCCCATTCCTGCATCTGGGAATGGTATTTCATGGCAGATGTTCCGGCTTCCGGGATACGGCCGCCAGCCGCCGAGATGGAAGATATAAGCGACATCACTTTTACAGAGGCGCTGAAGAATTATTCGCCCTTGATGGGCGTAACCTACGACCAAGATTTCCGAAACCTTACTGCAATACAGCAAGGTATTTCGGGCGCTCTCGATGTCCCAATGCAGTTTGCGGAGTATCAGGAGATCAGAATAAAGCACCTTGAGAAAACGCTCGATGCCTATCTGGATAAGTATGCACCAGAAACAGCGCTCGGACAGAACGCAACGTAGCAGCAATACGCTGCGTCATCCGCAGCATGGGTCACGCTGTTGTCGCAGACAAGAATATTGCCTGGACGTTTGCATTCTACAGAGCGTTTTCGTTGAGGTCGTTGAACGCGTTGTCTTGCGTGACAATGCGTTCAACGATAACGCAATCGGTCGGACAGATACCGGTCGGAACGACAATTCGTCGCACCCTGCCAAAAAGGGCACGGGGAAATGCGCGATTTATTGAAAGGGCCTAGAGGCAATGTCTTTAATTTACAGCAGGTTTCGGCGCGATGACTGAGTTCGTGCCTGTACTAGATGAGGCCCAGCTTCCAGCCGGGAGAAACAAGGCAGTAGAAGCCTTTGGCCAATCAGTGCTTCTGTGCCGCACGGCAGACGGTTTGTACGCTGTGGCGAACGAGTGCACGCATCAGAAACTGGCCCTAGAGGGCGGACGTATCCGTGGAAACTCTATTTTTTGCCCAGCGCATGGTGTCCGTTTCGATTTGCGTACCGGTTGTCCGACTGGCACGCTGACAGACAAGCCATTGCAACGCTTCGAAGCGCGGATATCCGATGGCCAAATCGAAATTGCGCGGTTGGAATCTGAAACGGGTTCGGCTTCGTAATGATTATGTTCGCTCGATCTGACCGACCAAGATCGTAAATCGCGGAAATTAGCAATTCAGTTGTCGCGAAAAAATAGGGTGGGAGAGCGGCATGGAAGTCGATGTGATTATAGTTGGGTCGGTTGCCGGCGGCTTGGCTACTGCTGTAGTTGCGGCGCAGCTAGGTCTATCGGTTGTAGTGTGCGAGAAGGCGCCATGTTTTGGGGGAACGACCGCGCTGTCGCTAGGCGGACCGTGGATAGTTGCGAACAAGCATCAATCGGGCCTTGGCATTGCGGACACGATCGAGGCCGGTGATACCTATCTGCGCGCGGTACTGGGCAATCTCTATGATTCAGAAAAGATCGCAACATATTTGCGCGCCGGGCGCGAGATGATTGCGTTCATGGAGGCAAACTCGGCCGTCGTTTGGGCCGGCTTCACCATGCCCGACTATTATCCAGAACTGCCGGGTGCATCGGTGGGACGTACGATGCTGGTGGACCCGTATGATGGCAAAAAGCTTGGTCCGTATCTGAAGCTCCTGAAGCTGCCTTTGCGAGGCATCGCGCAGTTTGGTACGATGCAAGTTGACATGCGTGAGGCCGGTCGCTTCCAGTCCACATTCAAAAACGCCGCCTCTTTCACTTTCACCAGCAAGCGGTTCCTGCGCTATGGCTTCGACTTGCTGCGTTTTGGTCGTGGCTCCTATTTAGCCAATGGCAATGCGCTTATCGGCCGGCTTATTCGATCTCCCTGGATCTCGGCGTCATTCTCAAGCCATCCACCCCGCTTGAGGAACTAATCGTTAGCGAAGGCCGATTGGAAGCTATCGTGGTTAACCTTGACGGCAGTCGGAGTACCATAAGGGCGCGACGCGGAATCGTGCTAGCCAGCGGCGGCTTTGGCGCAGACCCGAAATGGCGCGAGCGCTACATGCCGCTGCCCGACGCCCATATTTCGGTTCAGCCCGATACTAATGTAGGCGATGGGATACGTCTGGGACAGGCTGCGGGGGGCGCGCTGGGTGAGGATAATCCTGACAATGGGGGGATGGGTCCCGGTTTCCGTTCTACGCCATGTTGACGGCAGGCTAGACAAATATCCGCATTTCGGCTTCGACCGCGGCAAGCCTGGTTCGCTGATAGTGGATGCATTCGGCAAGCGTTTCATAAACGAGGCTGCACCCTATCTGGTGTTCGGCCAAGCCATGCATGCCCAGAAAATCACGAAAGCCTGGCTCATCGGCAATCGACGTTTTTTGCGCAAGTACGGAATGGGACTTGCGCTGCCTGCACCTTATCCTATCGGGCACCTCATCCGACAAGGCTATCTTCTCCAAGCAGACACAATACAGGATCTCGCAAATAAGATCGGCATTGATGTAATGACATTAAATGTAACGATTGAAGAATTCAATCACCATGCGCGAGATGGTAAAGACCCGTTATTTCGGCGCGGCGAGAACGCATTTGACGCTTCGCAGGGCGACGCTGGTCATCAGCCAAACCCCAATCTGGCGCCTCTTGAAGGTGGGCCATATTATGCCCTCGCCTTATATCCAGGAAGCATAAGCTCTGTGCTCGGTTTAGAGACCAACGCAAATGCCCAGGTGCTGAGCCCATCCGGGGATGTCATGCCCGGACTTTATGCGATCGGACCTGACCAGAATACGGTGATGCGCGGTACATATCCGGGCGGAGGATCGAGTATCGGTCCAGCCATGACCTTCGGCTATATCGCGGCAAAGCATATGGCGGAAGAGAATTACGGTCAGACCCATTAGATCCCCACACTGATGCTGAACGGCTGAATCTATGGCGGCGCAACGAGGCGCGGCCATGCGTAGGTCATCATGCACATGATGTCCCGGCTAGGCGGGACATCTCGATGTGGGGCAAGCCCTTATCAACGACACAGTCGTTTCTGATACGCCAGCTACACCAAAGGGAATATCATGCCTTCTGATGACTCCCCTAATCAGGCAGATGTCGCCAACCTCTTAGCAGTCGAAGCCATCCGGCGACTCAAATATCGCTATGCGGGTTACTGCGATCAAAATTATGCCCCAGATTCGCTTGCCGAGCTCTTTACGGAGGATGCAGTTTGGGAAGGAGGCATGTTTGGCATTCACCAGGGTCGCGAAGCAATACGAGAATTATTTCGAGGCTCTGGCCAGACCGTTGCCTTTGCCGCCCACTACATGCTTAACCCTATCATCGATGTGTCGGACGACCGCGGTATCGGTAGCTGGTACTTGTGGCAGAGCCTAGTCATGAAGAAGGATAGTAAGGCCTTTTGGCTGATGGGCAAATATAATGACGACTATGCCCTAGTCGACGGCGAATGGAAATTCGCGAATGTTAAGCTGACCGTCGATATCCTGACACCCTATGATGACGGTCCTGGCAAGATCCGCATGGCTCCGTTTTCCTGACGGATAGGGCGTAGCCGATTGTGGAGCCCGCCCGAAAATTGTTGAGAAGTATCACCATGTTGTGATTCACGCCTTCCTGCGGGAGATGGAGTGTTCAATGACATTGGCTGGTCTGGCAGGAGCAGAACCGTAAAGGATTACGCTTTTCCAGCGGATTCACGGACCGTGAGACGTTTTTGGGGAAGCCTTTCACGCCGCCCCTCAAGCACGGCGGTCGTCGTCGAACGACAGAGATGCGCAAGATGGTGAATGCCTTGAATTACATAGCAGCAAGCGGCCCCGCCTGAAAGTTTATGCGCGAATGCTTTCCGCCCGCCGCAACGGTGCAGCGCTATTGCGACGCTTGGCGTAACGCCGGTTTGCTCCAGACCATGGATATGGTGCCGGTAATGACCCTGCCCAAGATCACAGGTCGCGGCGCTTCGCTGAGCGCGGGTGTAATCGACAGCCAGTCAGTGAAAGCCACCGAAAACGGCGGCCCTTGCGGATATGACGCGGGCGAGAAGTTTAGGGACCAGAGCTTATGTTGAAGGCTCTCGACCGCTGGGGCCAGGAGCACGGTGGGTCCATGACTTCAACCGGCGCGGCAAGGCTCTCCTAAGCGTGTCGGGGGGGGGCGAGCGGCAACGCCTTCGTGCAATTTTTCAACGGTCACTTGCGCGACTAATACTTGAATGTGCACACGTTCCTGTCACCGGCGAACCGGAAGACTAAGATCGAGACATGGCGACGGCACCAATGACATCGCTTCGCTGGGTAATGCCGCTAAACTCTGCTGCCGTCACGGCCGCTAAGCGGACGAATGAACTCAGGAGACTCGCCTTCGGACCGAACAAGAAAGCGGAAAACCGTCAAACTTGCCCTCATGGAACCGCGGTACCCCAACAATCTAGCCTGTGCAATTAACGGAGCACCCAAGAGTATGCGGACTGCGACAATGATCCTGGCAGGCTGCTCGGCTCTTTCTGATCTGAACGCATCACGCTGCTGTTCAGCAAAGACATTGCCAAGTAGGACTCTGCCAACGTTTCTACCCACCCGTCGTGATCGGATAAGTCCCGTGTCGCTGAGCTCGCAAGTCCGGCTCGAGCGATGTGGACATTTCCGCCCTCGCAGCATGGCAGATGACTAGCTGTCAGCACGAACCGCCGGCCCGCATCAACGGCCAGTCTCTGGAGCATCAGAAACGTGGCCGATCCAGTCAGACCGAGGAGGAATATGGATGTATCCGCCAGTACATCGGCTATTTCATGATATTGAAGCGCGCCGCTATCTTGAACTTCAAACCGCTTGAGGCTGGTAGGAAGCGCCGCTGAGAACCGCTCACTTATCATGTTTCGGCTTTCAAATAAAACGAGCGGTAAAACCTTATCAGGGATGGAGCGGACGCCTGACAATTCAAAGCCGACGGCCAGCGGCGCCGCTATCACCGGCGCAGCCTTGATGAGCGTTCTGCGGGTTAGGGTCACTTTGGAGCGCTCCCAGCGACATAGTTCGCGATCTCGTTGAGATCTTCGTCGTTGAGATCCATTTTGGAGAAGGGGAACATCCCCAGCTGGCCGTTTCGCACCACCATCTTGACAGTCTCGGGTGTCAGATCGCTTCGACCAACGATGTTGCCCTTGCCGGCTCCATATCGGTTGGTGAGCAGCCGATTTGCAGGATGGCTGTCCGTCGTACCGTGGCAGATCGCGCAACGTTCCTCGAAAAGACGCTGCGACTTCGGAAGCTTGTCCAGCCGTAGAACGTCCTCACGCAAAGTAGCCAGTTCAGACGCGACCTGCTGTTTGCCCGAACCGCTAGCCGGCTGGCTTTCCGCATGACCCTGACAGGAGGCCAGGAGGAGAAGGGGTAGCCCGGCGGCGGCAAGGACGAGAGGATTGCGCTTGCGCATGATTATGCCCCCCTCATGCTGCGCGGCCAGATGCCGCTTTTCCCGGGCGCGAGAATGCCATTGGGATCGATCGCATCCTTGATGCTTTCATTGAAATGCAGGAGCGCGTTGTTGTTGAAGCTGTATGTGCTCGCGACGTCGTCCATATAGCCAAGATGGGTGCGATATTCGCCATAGCCCTCCTTGGCGCACGCATAGATCGACTTCCGGAACACCTCGTCCGCGCGCTTGCGTTCATCCGGATCGGTACGGTCAAAAAAGAACATGGTGATAAGATGCAGTTCCCGACCGCCCATCGCAAATTCGAGAATGGGATCGAAGCCGGCCTGATTGTACATATCCTTGACGATATTATAGATCTTGATCGCCTCGGAGCCGTCGGTCGAGAGGACCGGGGCGAAGACCATATGCCCGCCGCCGCCGATCCAGTTGAGCTGGGAGAACTCTCCCATGTTGGGCTGTCCTCGCATCAGCTTCATGCGATACTTCCACGAAATCTTGTCGTCACGCGATCCTTCGAGGAAGAATCTGGCGCCCTTGATCTTCTTCAGCGTCGCTTCAAAGATCCCGTAGCAGGCGTCGACTATCTCCTGCGTCCCATAGAAACAGGTGTAGAGATTCCAGAAGCCGCAATCGAGTTTCTCGCGCATCGATTTCTTTGCTGCCTCCGACAGCACGCCCTTCTTAGGCTCGAAGTCCGACCGGGAGAACTCGCAGGCCGCATCGCTGAGATAGTCGAACAACATTAAAGCGCCAGGCAGCAGGCCATTGACACGGAGCGGCGCGAGCGCATCGACGACCAGCGCGAGGTCGTCTTCGTTCTCGAAGCTAACCATCACAGGCTTTACCACCGGCGGCTCTTGCATGAGCCACATGCCCATCTTAGTCACCACACCGAAGTTCGACTGGGTGAATATACCGTCGATATAGGGGCCGAACCCATATTTGAACATCTGCCAGGTCTTGCTGTTCGGCAATGCGCCCATTCCAGTGCGCAAGAGCTCGCCACTTGGCAGGACCACTTCCATGCCGCATTGGGCGGCATAATTATCGCCATAAGGCGTCCAGCCCACCCCGCGGTCCAGCGCATTGCCCATGACGCCGCCCCAGCCGGGAGCCGCAGGACAGACCCAGAGCTTGGTATCGCGACGCCGAAGCTCGCGATGCAGATCAAAATAGCTTACGCCCGGCTCAACCAGCGCGTAATTCTGCTTCTCGTTGATTTCAAGGATCTTGTTCATACGACGCAAATCGAGAACGCCCGTGCCTTTCGCCCGGGGCGCGGGCCCTCCATAAGCGTAGTTCTTGCCAGTAGAGATAGGCCAGAGCGGCGTCTTGTGTACATTCGCAGCCCGGACAACCGCCTGAACCTCTTCAACGGAAGCCGGAGAGATCACCGCACTGGGGAGAAAAGACTCATCATCACTTGCGGAATCGGCAGCGCGGTAAGCGAACAAAGTCTCCTCATCGTTCGCAACCCACTTCTCGCCGACAATTGCACGGAAGTCGGGAATGGCCGCCTTGAAGTTTGCTGCAAACTTTTCACCGTCGTACTTTGCCATATTTGGCTCCTCAAACAATTATCGCTTATCTGTCACATTAAATCCAATCAGCGATGTCCCCTTCTGCGGGACATGGAGTGGCCCCATCAGATGCGACGAGAGGGAGAGAGAGAAGCTCTGCTCAAACAGGACCCCTGCCCCGAGCCTAGATGCGCTGACCGCACGACCGTGATATGCCAACCAAAGCTCAACCAATGTGAACGAACTTATCAATTTAGCTTGTTGTCAACCGAGGCCCCGCCGAAAGCTTGCCGGCAAACGAAAATCCTGTGGCATTGCCGGCTACTGGTTCCTATGACTGCGCCATTCAATGCGGAAGCCCGCATCCTTGCCGATGGACGGCGAAATGCTGCTCGAAGCGTACCGCTGGAATATGATTGCGCCGTTGCGCAGCTATAGAACTGCTGGAATTTTTGCTACGCCTGCCGATAGCATTCGGTCGAGATGGTAATCGATCGATCCAAATTCATTCTCCAAAGCGGTCGCGCGCTTGAACAAGTGTCCAACCGTCGATTCGTCGGTGATCCCCATGGCCCCATGCATCTGAACGGCATCCTGTGCGACCGCCCGCAGCGCTTCACCAATACTTACTTTACAAGCCGAGACGCCAGCCGTTCGGCGCTCGGCGGCTTCCGACAAAAGGTCCGCAGCGAAAAAAGCCATCGCCTGCGCCAATTCGTAATGTACATGCATGTCAGCCAACCGGTGCTGCAGCGCCTGAAAGTCTATCAGGGCTGATCCGAATTGACGACGCTGCTCGAGATGGTCGAGCGTGACGCGTAAGAGGCGCCGCATTATTCCCACCGCTTCGGCACAGAGCGCGGCGATCGCGGCGTCGAGTGCCTCACCTATTACCGATATTCCGCCGGAAGGTTGAATAATGAGTGCATCGACATCGACAGCGCACGCGTCAAAGACAACCTCCGCAACACCCTTCCCATCGATCGTGCGACCCTCTCGACATCTCAGTGCCGGGTGGTCGGATGCGACAGCAAAGATGGCCATCCCGTCCTGTTCGTCCGCAACCGTCGCGGTCACAAACAAATGGGTGGCAGCGGGCGCAGCGACGACCATGGACTTCCGTCCGTCAATCAGGAAGCCGCCATCCTTGCGCGTCGCCACTGTAGCGGCGCGCTGAGGCGCATAACGCGCCCCTTCTTCTTGCCATGCCAGCGCGAATCGAGCTGTGCCTGCCGCTGCCCGCTGTAGAAGATCTCTTGCCAGTTCGCTGCGCGACTGGCGAAGGATCGCAGCGCCGATCACGCACGTCTCCAGATACGGCTCCACGACGAGCGCCTCGCCGAACTGATCCATGACAAGCAAGGTATCGACCGGACCACCGTCCAATCCGCCCACACTTTCGGGAAAGGTGAGACCCAGCAAGCCGAGGTCCTTCGCAAAACGGTCCCATATTTCTGGAGACCATTGCGCCGGTCCATCGATAATTGCTTGCCGCGCGTGAAGGTCGTAATTGTCCGCCAAGAAGGCGCCGATCGTGTCGCGGATCGCGATCTGATCCTCTGAAAGGTGAAATTGCAAATTCTTGTTCCGATCGGCTCAGACGCCGTGCAGGCGTAATTGTTTGAAGATAATTCCGCGCTGGATTTCGCTTGAGCCGCCATAGATGGTAGCGGCGCGACCGTTGAGGTAATTGAGCATGACCTCTGGTCCGCCGGGCGACCCTATAGGCGTGCTCGCGGAATCTTTGAGAGTGTCCGACTGATCGAGCCGCCCGGTGCAGGCCAAGGCCAGCCGTCCCAGTTCGGCGATCTCCTGCTCCACTTCGCTTCCGCGCAGTTTTAGCGCAGAGGACAGGCGCGCACTGGCATCATCCTCAGCCGAAGCTGCACGCGCGGAAAGACACTCCAAGGCAAGCAGATCGATTTCAGCTTTTAGCAGACGCCGCGCAAAGACAGGATTGAGAAGGATGGAGCCGGACCCAAGATCATCGGGCGACTGTCGCGCAACGTCCTTCACTTTTCTCAAGCGCATCCGGAGATAAGGGGTGTCGGCGACGCCGTTGCGCTCATGCTCAAGGAGATATTTGGCGATATTCCAACCGCCGTTTTCGGCTCCTATTCGGTTCGTAACCGGTATCCGAACATCATTGAAGAAAACTTCATTGAAATGATGGAGACCATCGATCGACCAGATCGGCCGGACGGTGATGCCCGGTGTCTTCATGTCGATCAGCAGGAAAGATATGCCCGCTTGCCGCTTCCCCTCGGTCGAGGTTCGCACGAGACAGAACATCCAGTCCGCGACATGCGCATAACTGGTCCATATCTTCTGCCCGTTGACGATATAGTCATCACCATCCTGGACCGCACGGGTCTGTAAGGCCGCCAAGTCCGAACCGGCGCCCGGCTCCGAATAGCCCTGACACCACAGAATCTCGCCGGACCGCAACGAAGGGAGGTGCCGTTCCTGCTGCTCAGGCGTGCCGAACGCCATGAGGACCGGCCCGATCATCTGCAGATTTGGGGAAAGCGGCGGGGCGGATGCGGCGACGAGCTCCTCCTGAAAAACCGCCAGCTCCTCCCTCGACCAGCCCGTGCCGCCATGCTCGACGGGCCAGTTGGGCACCGCCCACCCCTTCTGCGCAAGCCGGCGATGCCAAGCCTGTTGCAAATCCACATCGAGCAGCATGATCGTGCGCGGCGCCTGGCGCATCTCAGACGTCAATGCGTCCTGCAAATAATCCGAAACCTGGACTCGGAACAGATCAAGATGAGACAATGACAGGTGAACCTCCGTCTGATGCAGGCAAAATGGCAGCGTGGCTGCAAGTCTTTGCACATTGGCTACAGCTTGGCGTCGCGTCAGTCCCCGGTGACGGGACGTCGGCATGTCCTGAGCCGTCCCCCAGAATTGGGACTGCGCATCGAAGGGCGATAGGCTTATTCAGGCTTGGCAATAAAGTAGTGACGCATACCGAGCTTAAGCCGGCTGGGTATGAGGAGATGATTATGGGCGTTAATCTTGAAGGTCGGGTAGCTATCATCACCGGGGCAGGCGCCGGCTTGGGTAGGGAATATGCGCTGTTGTTTGGACGACTGGGCGCCAAGGTGGTGGTCAACGATCTAGGCGCAAGCCTCCAGGGCGAAGGCGCGAGCGGATCGGCGGCGGAAGCCGTTGTCGAAGAGATCCGAAGCGCGGGTGGCGATGCGGTGGCCAGCTTCGCCAACGTGGCGGATCCAGAGCAGGCACAGGGGATCGTGCAGACGGCGATCGACGAATATGGCCAGATCGACATCGTTGTGAACAACGCGGGAATTCTGCGCGACAGCAGCTTCCCCAAGATGACCTTGAAGAATTTCGAGGACGTTCTCGCCGTTCATCTGAAAGGCGCCTATCACCTCACCCATGCGGCGTGGCCGCTCATGGTCGCGCAAAAATATGGGCGCGTGATCTTCACCACCTCGCCTGCCGGCACGAACGGCAATTTTGGCCAGACGAACTATGGCGCGGCGAAAATGGGACTGGTGGGTATGATGAATTGCCTGGCGCTGGAAGGACGGAAACACAATGTTCTGGTGAACGCGATCTCGCCCAGCGCACTGACGCGAATGACGGAAACTGTGCCCATGGGTGAGTTGTCGCAATGGCTGCGTGCCGACCTTGTGTCGCCGGCAGTCGCCTGGCTTGCAAGTGACCGGTGCAACGACACGGCAACGATCATCGCGGCAGGCGGCGGCTTCTTTGCCCAACACCGCGTTTTTGAATCGCACGGCGTCCAGTTCGACCCGGCCGAACCGGTGACCATCGAAATGTTCGACGAAGCCTATGGGCGGATCGTCGATCTGGATGGCGCTAAACCGGTCAAGCCAGGGCCGCTTGGGGATCTTATCCCGCGATTGATCGCCATGGGGCGTATGACAGCCGAGACGGAAAATATTTCATGAGGCCGCGTCAGGGTTCGCGAAGCCGAGATGCGGTCTGACAAGCCCCGTCCCGGCATGATGGGTATTGCGGCGATGCCCATCTTGTCAGGCATCCGACGCGGATAGTCAGCGAACCTGACCATCATCTTTCAGTGCATAGGGCTTGGGCCAACGCGCGGCGTATTTCGGCATTAGATATAGGAATAGGATGGCATGACTGGGTCGATCATAGGTTGGGCTCATACCGCATTTGGAAAACATGAGCAGGAGACGCTCGAGACCCTGATCATCACGGCTGCGTTGGAGGCCATGCGGCATGCCGGGATCGGTCCGGCGGACGTTGACCAGATCTTCGTCGGTCATTTCAACAGCGGCTTTTCTCGTCAGGACTTTGCCGCAAGTCTTGTGCTGCAGGCTTCACCGGACCTGCGCTTCAAGCCCGCCACGCGCGTTGAGAACGCGTGCGCCTCGGGGTCGGCCGCCATTTATCAGGCGCTCAATGCCATCGACGCCGGCAGGGCCCGGCACGTCTTGGTCGTCGGTGCCGAGAAGATGACGGATGCACGGGGAGAGGCTGTCGGCAAAAACCTGCTCGGGGCGTCCTATGTTCAGGAGGAAGGGGCGGTACGTGGAGGCTTTGCCGGACTTTTTGGACAAATCGCGTCGCAATATTTCGAACGCCATGGCGACCAGAGCGACGCACTTGCCCTGATAGCAGCGAAGAACCATCGCAACGGCGTCAACAATCCTTGGGCGCAACTGCGCAAGGATTTAGGTTATGAATTTTGCCGCATGGAGAGCGAGCGTAACCCTCTCGTGGCCGGCCCGCTGAAACGGACTGATTGTTCTCCGGTTTCGGATGGGGCGGCGGCGTTGGTGCTGGCGAGCGACGATGCTGCCCGCGCCTCCGTTCGCGCCGTTACCTTCAAGGCAGCGTCGCATGTCCAGGATTTCCTCCCGATGTCCCTTCGCGACCCCACCTTCCTGGAAGGATGCACTGCCGCGTGGGACCAGGCCTTCCGCCTGTCGCACACTACTTTGAGCGATCTGAGCTTCGTCGAGACGCATGATTGCTTCACGATTGCAGAGCTCCTGGAATATGAAGCAATGGGCCTGGCGCCCCATGGCCAAGGGTCTCGTGTCGTCAAGGAGGGCCTGACCGAAATGGGAGGCAAGCTTCCGGTGAACCCGTCAGGCGGGCTGAAAGCCAAGGGCCATCCTATAGGCGCAACCGGTGTGTCCATGCATGTCCTGACAGCGATGCAACTGTGTAACGAGGCGCCGGCGGGCATGCAGGTCGCGGGTGCGACGCTGGGGGGCGTCTTCAATATGGGCGGCACCGGTGTGGCGAATTATGCAAGCATATTGGAGCGGATCGTCTGATGGCCGACACATTCCAAGGTGTGACCGCCGCCGAACATTTCGAGGCTGACTATAGCGACGGCCTGGCTCTTTTCCGTGCCGCGCACGCCAGAGATCCCGAGCGGACTTTCCTGCATTATTTCGATGCGACACTCAGCTATGCCGATGTGGAGGTAGCCAGCAACGCGATGGCGGCCGGTCTGCTGGACAGCGGTTTCCAGCGCGGCGACCGTCTTGCGCTTTACATGCAAAATATCCCGCAGTTCTTCGTGGTTCTGCTGGCGACCTGGAAATGCGGCGGCACGGCGGTGACGATTAATCCAATGAACCGAAGCCGCGAACTAGGTCTGATCCTCAACGACGCGCAACCGACCGTTCTTGTCGCAGAAGCCGACTTGATTGGCATTTCCTATGCCAATCTGGGTGACGATGTTCACCGGCCCACACTGGTTCTTACGACGAATGGCTGGGCTTACCAATCTGTTCCCGAACCCCGCTTCTTCGGGGGCGAACCGCCCGCCCCGCCCGCAGGGACTACCGATCTGACGACGTTCATAGCGGACAACGTCGGCCGCTATCCCGACTGCAAAGGGCCAAATCCGGAAGATATCGCGCTGCTTGTATATACGTCGGGCACGAGCGGCACGCCTAAAGGCGTCATCAATCTGCATCGCGGCGTTGCGTTGGGTTCCCAATTGTCGCGCGTCTCGCAGGATCTGCCCGATGGCGTCGTGACACTGGCCATTGCTCCGCTGTTCCACATCGCAGGGCTGATAATGTGTGCTGGCAGTACGATCCATGCAGGGGGCACGCTACTGCTCTGCTACAGGTTTGATCCCGCCATCGTGATCGAAGCGATCGCGCGGCACAAGCCGCATACGACATCGGGATCAATCACCGTCTATATTGCGCTGATGAACGCGGCGGAGAGCGCGCCGGACATTTTGGCGAGCATAGTCAAGCCCTTCAGCGGCGGCGCCCCGGTTTCGGCTGCCGTCACGGATCAATATCGCAGCCATACCGGCAACATGATCCGCACAGGCTATGGGCTGACTGAAACCACGGGGGGCGTCTTCATGGAGCCGGCGGACGGCTCGAGAAGGATCGATCCGGCGACCGGCACCCTGTCGGTCGGCCGCGCCGTTTCCACCTTCTCCGTTCATATCGTCGATGACGATGGCGTGGTTTTGCCCCCGGGCGAGGCCGGCGAAGTCGTGCTTCAAGGCCCCGCCGTCTCGCCGGGCTACTGGCGCAACCCGCAGGCAACGGCCGAGGCCATGCGGGCGGACGGTTTTCATACCGGCGACGTCGGCTTCCTCGATGCTGATGGTTGGCTGTTCCTCATCGACCGCAAGAAGGACATGATCATTGCAGGCGGTTTCAAAGTCTGGCCGCGCGAGGTTGAGGATGTGCTGTACGCTCATCCCGCCGTCCGAGAAGCCGCCGTCATTGGCGTGCAGGATCCCTATCGGGGGGAAACGGTGAAAGCCATAGTCAGCTTGAAGCATGGCGCAACAGCGACGACAAAAGAATTAATCGACTTTTGCAAGAAGCAGATGGCGGCCTATAAATATCCGCGCATGATCGATATCATCGACGAACTACCGAAAAGTCCCGCCGGCAAAATTCTCAAGCGCGAACTGGTAGCGCGAGGGCTGCCATAAGGCCGTCTCGTCGCGACACATCAACTATCGGTCACCAAAGGCTATTGGAGCAGGGATATGCTAAACGACAAGGTCGCAATCGTCACCGGCGGCGGGCGGGGCATCGGCGCGGGCATCACGCAATGTCTGGCGCGCGATGGCGCCCATGTGGTGATCCTCGACATCGTTGTAGACGAAGCTGAGAAGCTGGCTGCGCAACTTGCGGCTGAGGGTTTTCATGTCTCGGTGCAACAGGCGGACGTGTCCTCCTTTTCTTCGTTCGAGCGAGCCGTGGAGGCTGTTTTCGATGCCGAGGGCCGGATCGACATTCTCGTCAATAATGCCGGCATCGTCGCCGCCCCCACAGCATTCCTGGATTCGGACCCGGACGACTGGGAAAGGATCATCGACGTTGATCTCAAGGGCGTGCTGATCGGCGTAAAATTATGTGCTCCCTATATGATAAAGCAAGGCAGCGGCGTGATCATCAATATTGGGTCGGACTCCGCGCGCTTCGGCGAGCCGGGGATCGTGGTCTATTCGGGGGCCAAAGGCGCGGTTAATTCAGCAAGCAAAGGCTTGGCCAAAGAGCTGGCGCCCCACAATATCCGTGTGAATGTGATTTCACCCGGTTTGATCCACACAGCGATCATCGATGTCGCCTGTTCAACACCCCAGGGCCGCGCAATGGTTGAGGCGACGACAAAGACAATCCCGCTGGGCAAGATGGGGCAGCCGATCGACGTTGGCCATATGGTGTCATTCCTTGCCGCCGACACAGCATCCTACATCACGGGTCAGACTTTCAGCGTGAATGGCGGCATGCTGATGATCGGCTAACGCCAATCGATGATAGCGTTACTTACAAATCATGTTTTCCGACCATTAGTACTTGCGTTCCAATTCATTTATGCTTGCATACGGATATGCATAGACTTGCGCTTCGCCCCCAAACACTGAGCAATATCATTGAACATTAAGGGCCTTTGGTATGATACAGCTCTATTCCTACTTCCGGAGCTCAACCAGTTATCGTGTGCGCATCGCTTTGAATCTCAAGGAACTGGACTATGCGATCGAAACGGTAAACCTGGCCGCCGGCGACCAAGTGAAAGAAGCGTTTCTCCGCATCAATCCTGCCGGCGGCGTACCTGTGCTCCAGATTGGCGGTCGATCCATGATGCAATCGGTGGCGATAATCGAATGGCTCGATGAGGTCTATGGGGGTGCCCCGCTCCTTCCGCAAGATCCTGACAAACGCTTCATCGTCCGGGAAGCAGCCTCAATGATCGCGACCGAGCTCCATGCGCCTCTTAATCTAACAGTCCTTCAGTATCTGAAGAAAGACATGTCGCAGGATCAAGCTTCTGTGGATCGCTGGTATCATCATTGGCTGGCGGCGAAGTTGAAGCCGCTTGAACATAAACTCGAACAGCGCGCGACGGGGGACTATCTGGTCGATGCGCCTGGGTTGTTCGAATGCGTTTTAATCCCGCAGCTTTACAACGCACGCCGCTTCGCTTTCGATCTTGAGTCATTTCCGCGGATGCGCAGGATCGAAACGGCCTGCGCCCATCACCCTGCATTCATTAAGGCTCACCCCTCCGGCCAGCCTGATACTCCAGAAGGTCATCGATCATGAAACTTGCTTCCCTCAAATCCGGCCGCGACGGCCGCCTCGTCGTCGTGACGCGCGACCTGTCCCGTTGCACGGCCGTGGACGATATCGCGCCCACCATGCAGGCGGCGCTAGACAATTGGGAAGAACTGTCGCCGCAACTAAGCAGCGTCGCGGCTGACCTTGAAAGTGGCGTGGTGACCGGGCAACCGTTCGATCAGGGTGCCTGCATGTCCCCCCTGCCGCGCGCTTATCAGTGGGCGGACGCCAGTGCCTATGTCAACCATGTAGCCCTCGTCAGGCAGGCACGGGGCGCGGAGATGCCGCCAAGCTTCTATCATGATCCAATCATGTATCAGGGTGGGTCCGACTGTAACGTCGCTCCGCACGATCCGATCCTCGTTGGCGATGAGGCATGGGGTTACGATTTCGAGGCGGAGATCGCGGTCGTCACCGGCGACGTTCCGCAGGGCGTTAGCGCCGCCGAGGCGGAGCAGTATATTCGTCTGTTCATGCTCTGCAACGATGTCTCGCTGCGGAATCTCATTCCCCCAGAACTGGCCAAGGGGTTCGGATTTTTCCACGGCAAGCCGCCCACCACATACTCCCCCGTCGCCGTGACCAAAGACGAACTTGGAGACACTTGGCGGGATGGACGACTGCACCTTCCCCTGCTCGTCAGCCTCAACGGCCAACCTTTCGGTAAAGCCGAGGCGGGCGAGGACGCGACGTTCAGCCATGCCGACCTTATCGCGCATGCCGCAAAGACGCGGCCTTTGTCTGCAGGTACCATCATTGGTGCCGGAACCGTTTCGAACCGAGATGCTGAAGGGGGACCAGGGCAACCAATCTCCGAAGGTGGCAGCGGCTATAGCTGCATCGCGGAAATCCGGGTGGTGGAAACAATTTTGCACGGGGCGCCGTCAACGCCGTTCATGCAGATTGGCGATCGGGTCGAGATCGAGATGGTCGACGCTACCGGTCGATCCATTTTCGGCAGGATCGATCAGGCCACAAGGCAGATAAGCTGACGGCATGACAGGCATCCGTCGCATCGGTGCGGGGAGACCGGTCAGATGGCTCCCATCCGTGCCGACTGCGTATGGGTATCATCGCCGCACCATGCTGGACGCAAGCTCCCCCACCCGCAGGCCGTCGATCAACGTGCGTATGAAGCCGGACTTCTCCGCGGCATCGTGGTGCCGACGCTCCACAGGGATACATACCACATCAACAATTCGCGCTGCGTAGCAATATTGAGCCGATGATAAACCCGCTTGCGATACGTCATGACGGTTTCTTCGCTCACGCCGAGTTCCAGCGAGATTCCAAGCGATGACATGCCATAAAGGATACGGGAGCATACCTGCGCTTCGCGCCGCGGAAGTCCGTCCGGGGACTTGGCCACGCAAGCTTCTATCGCTTCCAGCGAGTTGAGCGACTCGAACAATAGCCTCCGTTGCCAAAGCGCGCTCGCATGCTTGCCTAAAATAGACAATAGCGGCGATGCTAGGGCTTCTAAGTTGGCGATCGCGTCTTCTGCAAAATCGCCCCTTTCGACCGAATGCAGCACACTCAGCGCGACATGTCCAACTGCCGATCGACCGCACAACAGAAGACGTTGTCCCATATGCGAGTATATCTTGCTCCGCAGCTCGGGATCTTCAAGACTCTGAATATCCATGCGGATAAGCGACGGATGCACGTGATTGAACGTGAACCTCGCAGCCGTCATCGTAGGGTCGCGCTGCCACAGCCCCGATTCGATATAGGCGTTGGTGCAACGCTCTGCTGTGTCACTGTCGTCGAGGCTCGCGACCGCAAGCTTGACCGGTTGCGCCGATTCGATCTGGAACACGGCACAGTGGTCGGCGCCGCAAACATCATTGAGAAAGAGGAGAAGCTCCTTCCCGAAACAATCGTCTCCGATGACGTCTATGATCGAATGTAATCCCCGAGGCTCGCACCCCAGTTTTTCAGACTCATAGGCGTTCATCATCCCGTCTCCTGCAACCAGCTGTTCTTTTTACCCGAAATGGCCGCGCCATCATGATTACTCCATATAGGTCGTTCTCCAAAGCGGAATCGGCATGGTATGCGTCCGCACAAATTCTAGGTTGCGGATCAGCGCCGCAGGGAAAATACAAGGCGGGCCATTGCAATCGGTTTGCCGGCATCTTCCTGCCAGGCGGTGGCATCAACATGAATGATCCGGTCGCCGCGCCGGACAATCTCCGCGTTGGCATGCGTTTCGGCATGCATGGCAGCCCGCATGTAATCGACGGTTATCGAAACAGGCTGGACGTCGATGCTCGCATCGTTGGTAACGGATTCGGCAAACACCCCCGCCGCGCACTCCAGCAAGCCCGCTAGAGCCCCACCGTGCAGCATGCCGGAGTGACCACTATTCTTCTCACTCGGCGACATGGAGCAAACCGGGAGGCCCATATGATCCTCATCGATTCTGATGCCAAGGAAGGCGGCGTAGGGACGATCCATATTTAGTTCGCCTGGGTGTAGAAGAAACTGGCGATTGCATTGACAACCGGATCGGCTTCATCCTTGTCGTAGGCAACGCCGCGGGCGAACGCGATACGCTTCGTCACGCGAAAACATTCAGCTTGGCCGATGAGCCGGCAGCCCGGCGTCGCCGACCGAAGATGGTCGACGCGTAAGCTCAATATCAAGGTCGATTTCGGCCGTTCGATCACTGACCAGATGGCATGCGCGCATGCAGCTTCCATCAAGCTGAAGATCGGTGCCGATGCCGGCATATGGGACGTTGATGTCGCCATGAGCTCATCACGCCAGTCCAGACCAAACATCGCCGACCCGGGTTCCGCCTGTATCAATTTTATGCCTAGGCATCTCATATGGGCGCACTGCTGTTGCTCTTCGGGTAACAGCACTTCGTTAGCCTTCTATTCCCTGCACCACATATCAACTCACACCCCGCCGAGCGCTGGATGCAATCAACTCGCTCAGCATGATCGCCTCTCCACTTTAAGGATTTGAAGCCAGTTAACAACGGGGTCGCCAGTGCAATCAAGCAGCGAGGAGGATGTGCTGCTATTTGTCATTGGAAACCCGGCAAAGTGGCCGCCCCGTCCCCCTCCAGGGCGGCCCCGTCTCAGGATGCGATCCTAGCGATCAATAGTGCGGTAGTTCCACGGCGTTGGCCGCCTTGACGAGCTCCGCCCCCGTTGAACCATCGTCACCGCGCTCGGCAGCCGGCGTGTCCCCGGCACTATCGAGGATTTCTTTGATCCGTCGATCGCGGGCATGGATTTCCTCCCAGCTGTCGGCGATGATGTCGAATTCCGGTGAATTGATCAGCGCCTGGTTCGCGGCCACATAGTCGCGGAGCACGCGGCGATATTCAGGAAACGCGACGCGATGGTCGCCGCCTGCGCGCTTGAGCTCTCCTGCGAGGACATATCCACCAACGACGGCAAGGCTCGATCCCTGGCCGGTCATCAATGTCGGGGCATAGCCGGCATCACCGACGAGCGCGACACGGCCGTTGGACCAGGACTCCATGTGAATTTGGGTAACATCATCAAAATACAGGTCATTGGCTGGCTCAAGTTCATCCAGTATCTGGCGGATGACCCATTTGTCATTGTCCGGCTCAAAGACCTCCTTCAGGATGCGCTTTTGCTCGACCGTGTCGCGCCGGTCGAAATCAATTGGGGGTGAAGCGAAGATGAACATGCTCCGCGTATGCTTGTCGGCACCATATTGGATGACGCTAACCGATTTGCCCGGCAGATTGAGCATCAGCCATTGGCGTTCCATGTTCAAAATATTGGGAAGCGTGAAGATTGCACAATATTGACGGCGTGGCCGCGCGAATTTCTCTTCCGGGCCAAATGCCAATGCGCGGACATTGGAGTGAAGGCCGTCGGCGCCGATCACCAGATCATATTTAGCGCTCTTGCCGGAGGCGAAGGTCACATCTACCCCGTCCTCGTCCTGCACCAGCGTAGCGATGCTATCGTTGAAGAGATTTTCGACACCGTCCACCTGCGCTTGCGCCGAGGCGAGGATCGAAGTCAGATCATCGCGGAGGATTTCGACGTCGCCCGAGACACCCTCGCCTGCCCCGAAATTGCCGTCTGTTTTCCAGACCGCCGACCCGTCCGGTGCAATGCGAACAATCTCCCGCGTGCGCACGCGCGCTGCTCTGGCTTGCTCGAGAATGCCCATCCGATCGGCCACGGTGACAGCGACGCCCCGCAGATCGATCGCGAAACCGCCAATTCGCGGCGCGGACGCGCGCTCGAGAAGTGTCACCCTAGCGCCGTGACGCGCCAACCAGTATGACACCGTTTGACCGGCGGCGCCTGCGCCTGAAACCAGAATGCTCAATCTACTTAGCTCTGACGACATTCAATCCACCTGCTCTATTGATCAAGCCAGCAGCTATAGGGTCGCCGGGCACCAATCGCCTAAGCGTGGCCGGTCAACGAATTTCGCGATCCTGCCAAAACAGACCGTGCGTCGCCCGGTGGCGCACAGGACCTTTTTCCCGCGCTCACCTTATCCGGCAGCGTCGCAATACAAATCAAACGGATAAACATCGGAACGCTTGATCGTAGGAGCAGCAAGAGTATGGTCTCCACAAGAGATGATATGGAGATATGGTCTTAGGCTGCAGTCATAATGACAAATCGCATCTTGATTGAGTGAACTTGCGGTAAACTCATATTGATCAGGCTTGAATGCCCATTCATAGAATTTCGTTGACGACAAAAAGGGCGACGTCAGGAGAGAATAATATGCGCGAAATCGCGCTCGAAACCATTTTTGAACAGCATATGGTGCCGCGGGCAATTTCGGCAAGTCCCTCATATCTCACGAGCGAGGACTTCAGAGTTGAGGCCCATTCTCACCAAAGGGCCGAGATCATTCTGTGCTTACGCGGGGTCGTCACCTGTGAGGTGGCAAATGGTTTCTGGATCGTCCCCCCCATTGCGCGCTGTGGATTCCCGCCAACGAGACCCATAGCGTGTCCGCAGTAGGCGATCTTGATATTTATTGCTTGTGTCTGGACGCCAACATCGCCAGCGCTCTGCCGCAATGTTGCTGTACGTTGGGGATATCCCCATTGCTTCGAGAGCTTATCATTGCTGTTTCCAAGTTGCCCGCCCTCTATGACCCGTCTGGATCCGCCAAGAGCCTGATCGATACGACATTAAACGAGCTTGAGACGGCGCCTATAGAGCGTCTTCACGTCCCCTTCCCTGCCGATACTCGGCTGCGACAGATCGCGCAGGCGTTTGTGACAGATCCGACAGACCGCTCAACTATGTCAGAATGGTCGCGCCGTGTCGGCATGAGCGAACGGAGCCTGTTCCGGCTGGTGCAACGGGAAGTGGGCTTGACCTTCGGCCAGTGGCGACAACAATTTCAGATCATCATAGCGCTCAGACGGCTAGCCGAAGGAGACAGCGTCCAAAACGTCGCATTCGACCTTGGTTATGAAAGCGCGAGTTCCTTCTGCACAATGTTCCGAAAGGCACTAGGCCAATCGCCGGGCAAATATCTTGCCACTCATCGCCGCCTTCAGTGACACCGCGAGCCTCTGTTCCTCATCGCGCTTGAGGCACGCGCAATCCCGCGCTCGTCGGCTTGATGATCAAGACGAAAAGCAGGCGGCCTCCTCTCGCCTATGCGGAACCAGCGGCCGTCCCCACAGAGTCCTGAGAACCGACGTTTAAGGTAAAATTACTGGGCGCAAATTAGACCGTAGCATATGGCACTACGCGAACTACCTGGCGTTCTGGGAGCTGCAGCGCCTTGCAGGCGGATCAGGGCAGCAGCCCCGATCCGTCAGCCCAACGCGTCCAAATTCTCATCATAAGGCCCAAATTGCTGCCTGCCGTGGCCGTACCCAACCACAGCGGATATGTCATGGACCCAATTGCCGGTTCTCAAGGAGGGGTGGAGCGTGATGGCTTAGTTCCGTTAGCCACCCGCTCCGAATACCGGAACATTCGCCGCTGCACGATATTCCGCTTCAAGGCGATCCACGAGGTCGGCCACATTAGGAATGTCATCGATCAGTTCGATGCCTTGACCCGCGCTCCACACGTCGCGCCAGGCACGCGCTTCAGGCTTGTCCGCCGCAGCGTCTAGCGAGGCGGTTAGCCAATTGGCAGGCGCCCCGCCTAATTGATCGGTGTAGGAGAGATCACCGATATGGGAATTCACGATCATCTGCTTATAGCCCTCCGGCGCCCGCGATTCCTGCGTCGCGATGAATCGGGTTCCTAGAAACGCCAGATCTGCGCCCAATATCTCGGCCGCCCGGATAGCCGCCCCAGAACTGATCGCTCCTCCCATCGCTATCGTGCCGGAGAAGCGAGCCCGAACGGCCGCTACGAAGGCCAGATGCGACACGGTGCCAGAATGGCCGCCACCACCTGCACCGATCGCGTTGATCCCTTCGACACCAAGCGCGATCGCCTTTTCCGCGAAGCGCAGGTTGACCGCGTCCGCAAAGACGAGAAAACCCTTGTCATGGGCGCGGCGGATCAACTCGGTCGGATTGCCGGTCGCGTTGATGATTATCTTGACGCCGTAGCGCTGGCAAAGTGCAAGATTCTCATCGAATTCGGCGGGCGACAAATTGGACGCAAGATTGACGGCGATGGCGCCGATTTTGGCGTCGGGGGTCTCGTCGTGACGCCTATCGATTGCGTCGCGAATGAGCCGCAACCAGGATTCGAATTCCTCCACGCTACGGGCATTATGGCGGGGGAGACCCCCGATCACGCCCGCAAGGCACGCTTCCCGCACCATTTCCGGTCCGGTGACCGTGAACATGGGCGCGCAGATCACCGGCAGCCGCAGACCAGCGCGAATATCGGGAGCGAGGCTCATCGACCTACAAACCTTGGCGCGCGCTTCTCCCGAAAGGCGGCATTGCCTTCCTGACAGTCGAGCGTAGCGGGAATCTTCCGCTGTAGATCGCGCTCCAAGGAGAGCGCAGCCCCCAGTTCGGCCACGCCGGCTTCACCTACCAGCCGTCGGATCCCGGCGAGGGCCAGTGTGGGTCCCTTGCTTAGCTTTTCCGCAACGTCCCATGCTGCATCTGTCAATTTATCATCCTCCGCGAGTTGAGAGATAAGGCCCCAATCGCAGGCCTTTTGTGCAGAAAGCTTTTCAGCCGTCATCAGCAGTTGAATGGCCCGCACCCGTCCAATCGCGCGAGCAAGTATCCATGCGACACCCCCGTCAGGTATGAGGCCAAGGCGAGCGAAAGGCGCCATGAAGTAAGCAGCGCGGTCAGCCACTACGAAATCGCACGATAGCGCGAGCGCCATCCCCAATCCGGCCGCCGCGCCCTGCACCGCGCAGACTATTGGAATCGGAAGGTCATTGATCGCCAGGATCATCAGGATTCACATGCTGCTCAAGGATGGCACCACCGTCCAGATCGGCGTGCGGAACGGTCGCATCCGATGTCAGGTCGACGCCCGAGCAGAAGCTTCGCCCTTCCCCACAAAGGAAGATGGCGCGCGTTTCGCGAGAGGCCCTGCCAAATGCGCTGACAAGATCCTCCATCATCGCCGTCGATAGCGCGTTCAGGCGCTGCGGCGCGTTGAGCCGGATTTCCGCGACCTCGCCGCGAACGGTGTAGATAATTTCGGACATATCGCTCATGCTGGACGGAACAGCGGTACGACAGTTTGGCCCAGCGGGCGGAAATCGACTGTGACGCGCATGTCTATTGTTACATCGGCCGGATCGACATCGACGAGATTGGTCAGCATCGTGATACCCTCATCAAGCGTCACATAGGCGAGGATGTTGGGGCCATTGGGCCCTCGGCTCGAATAGCTATAGCTGTAAACGCGGCCGTTTCCCGTTGCGTCGGTTCGCCCAACATCGGCGCTGAAGCAGAATGGGCACACGCGCCGTGGATAGTAATGGGTCGCTCCACATATATTGCAAAGTCCCAGTTGCAACGCTCCCGACGGCGATCGCCATTCGGCGATACCCGAGACGTCTTCCTCATCCACCATCATGCCTCCCGCTCCAGGATAATCGTGCCGCCAATGTGCCGCGTACCTAGAAAGCCGCCGGTTCCGTGCGCCAGAGCCAGGCTGCAATCGGGAACCTGCACCGCCGGATGCGCTTCACCGCGCAACTGACGGACCGCTTCGATCACCTTTGTCATGCCGCCCCGATTGACCGGGTGGTTATTGCACAGGCCGCCGCCATCGGTGTTGACCGGCAGCTTGCCGACGCCTGATATCAACCCGCCATCGGAAACGAAGCGGCCGCCTTGGCCCTTCTCGCAGAATCCCAGATCCTCAAGTTGCATGAGGACGGTGATGGTGAAGCTGTCATATATCGAAGCATAGTCGATATCCTGCGGCGTCACGCCCGCCTCGGCAAAGGCTGCGTGACCCGAATCACGACCCGCCGAATAGGTAAGGTCGATACGTCCGCCATTGAGGGTCTTATACGCCTCGCCCGATCCCAGCACTTTGACGAGCGGACGGTTCAACGCCCTGGCGATATCCGGACGGGCCACGATCAGTGCGCCACCACCGTCGCTTACGACACAGCAATCCAGCTTGTGCAACGGATCGGCGATCATCGGCGAGGCGAGCACGTCCTCCACGGTCACGACGTCGCGTAGCATGGCATGGGGGTTATGCTGCGCGTGGTGCGATGCGGCGACCTTCACCCATGCCAGCTGTTCCGATGTGGTCCCGAACTCGTGCATGTGACGGCGCGCCGCGAGCGCATAAGCGTTGACAATATTGACGGAAAAAGGTGCTTCATAGGGCACCTCGGGGACCAGCGGGTCAGCCAGAAACGGCATTTCGCCTTGCAGTTCCAGGCCCGTCCTGGGACGTCCGGCCAGCGTAATCAGCGCGACAGAACATTTCCCCATTGCAATGGCGGCCGCCGCGTGGCCGACAGCGATGATATAGCCCGATCCGCCAGTGCTGGTGGTGTCGATATAGCGCGGTCTCAGGCCCAGATATTCGGCTGCGGAAACCGAACCCAGTCCTGGCGCGTCGGTCCCTGTAAAGTATCCGTCAATGTCTCCGATCGTCAGGCCAGCGTCTGCAAGCGCGCCGGCTATCACTTCCGCGTGCAGTTGCATGATCGTCTTGTGCGGCGTCTTGCGAAGCGGATGCTCGAAAGCGCCTACGATATATGCCTGTCCATTGATGCTCACACCGCTTACCAATCAGTCAAAATGCAGGAAGACGATTTCAGCCGCCACGGCCGGTTTTTCCGAACCTTCCAGTTCGATCTTCGTATCGTACGTGATACGCAGCCCGGCCCCCTGGGGCTCCGCTCCCGTGACCGTCTGTATGAGCCGCACACGCGAGCCTGCGGGGACCGGGGCTAGGAAACGCAGCTTGTTGAGGCCGACATTCAGCGTTTGCCGCGATGCGACCGTGAATAGCGCGGGCTGCAATGTCCCCAGAAGGGAAAGCAGCAGATAGCCATGCGCAATCGTCTTGCCGCCAGGCGCTTCCCGGCTAGCGCGCTCTACATCGACATGAATCCACTGCCTATCGCCCGTTGCAGAGGCGAATTCGTCGATCTGCGCCTGGGTGATTTCAAACCATTCGCCCGGTCCGATCGGCGTGCCGATCTCGTCCGCCAATTCCTGTGCGGATGCATACACCCTCGCCATCCCTTAGTCCTTTCCTGATCCGGCCCGCCAATTAGTTGTCGTAATGCGCGGGCGTTTTGGCAGCGATCTCTTCAGCGCTTACGCCCGGAGCCGTCTCAATCAACCTGAAGGGTAAAGACCGGTCATCGCGGCGGAATACGGCCAGATCGGTCACGATCATATCGACCACGTTCGCCCCAGTGAGAGGAAGCGAACATTGCTGTACGAATTTAGGCTCGCCCGATTTCGACACATGCTCCATCACGACGATCACGCGTCGGACGCCGGCGACCAGATCCATCGCGCCCCCCATGCCCTTGATCATCTTGCCTGGAATAAGCCAATTGGCTATGTCGCCGCGCTCGGAAACTTCCATCGCGCCCAGCACGGTCAGGTCGATATGCCCGCCGCGGATCATCGCGAAACTATCCGATGAGGAGAAAAAGCTCGATTGCGGCAACGCGCTGATCGTCTGCTTTCCGGCATTGATGAGGTCGGGATCGACATCCTCATCGAACGGAAACGGCCCGATCCCCAACATACCGTTTTCGGACTGGAGGGTCACGTTCATCCCATCGGGTATGCAGTTGGCTATGAGCGTGGGAATCCCGATCCCCAGATTGACATAATATCCGTCGCGTAACTCACGAGACGCCCGCTCCGCTATTTCGAAGCGGGTCCAACCTCTCTGTTTGTCGGTCATCATACGGCCTCCCGGGGGCGGGTAGTGCGGAATTCGATCTTCTTTTCATAAGGCGGAGGCAGCACAAGGCGCTTCACATAGATACCGGGAAGATGAATCTGGTCCGGATCAAACATGCCCACCGGAACGATTTCCTCGACCTCCGCGACTGTCATGTTTGACGATGTCGCAACCGGTTGATTGAAATTGCGCGCCGTGCGGCGGAACTGGATGTTGCCCGCTTCGTCCGCCCGCCAGGCCTTTATCAGCGCCAGGTCAGCCCTGATGCCGCGTTCCAGCAAATAGGTTTCGCCGTCGAACTCCTTGGTCTCCTTGCCGTCCGCGACAGACGTGCCGATTCCCGTCCGGGTGTAAAAGCCGGGTATACCCGCGCCGCCCGCCCTTATCCGCTCGGCCAATGTGCCTTGGGGACAAAATTCCACTTCCAGTTCACCCGCCAGATACTGACGCTCGAACTCCTTGTTTTCGCCGACATAGGAGGAAATCATCTTACGGACTTGCCGGGTGCGGAGCAATTTCCCGAGACCGACGCCGTCGATGCCGGCATTGTTGGAAACGCAGGTCAAATCACGGACGCCCGACTGCTGAAGCGCGTCGATCAGGCTTTCGGGCACGCCGCACAGCCCGAAGCCTCCCACGCATATCGTCATTCCATCGGTCAGCAGGCCGTCGAGCGCCTGCGCGGAATCCTTGTAGACTGGGATCATGGTTCAGCGCTTGGCAACAGAGTGGATCAATTCGACCATGGCTTCGCGCAGGTCGCGATTTTGCTCGATCGCGTTGCGCTTGCCTTCCAGCCACATCGCAAGATGCTGTTTTCCGCGAGAGGTGTGCTTGTTCCAGTTGGGATCGGTGGGCGTCGTGATCTCCAGACGTATGCCATTAGGGTCGTGAAAATAAATGCTGTAAATCAGGCCATTATGGTCCGTCGGGCCGATCACGTCGATGTCGTTCTCGACCAGCCAGCCATACCAACGGTCAACCTCTTCATGATTTTTTGCCTGAAGCGCGATATGATCGAAAATCTCATATGCCGGATGACTTACCGTCGAGCGCTCAGGCAATCCGGGCGCCTCGAAAAATGCGATGGTCGAGCCATCAGCCATCCTAAAAAAGATGTGGAAATAGGGAAAGTCATCCCCGGTCGAAGGCACGGATGCGCCCAGTATGGTACTGGCAAGTTCCATCCCCATCACGCGCATGTAGAAGTCTGCCGTCGCTTCGACATCGTGCGTTACCCATGCCGCATGGCTAAGCATCAGAGGCGTCAGGCCAGGGTTATCGAGACGCGCCGGCAAGGAGAGTGGCAAGGTCATAGGTTTTTCCATTATCCCAAATATGGAAGCAGTTTAGTGGAAAGTCCTGGCTTTTGCTGTCCCCGGCTGTGGGGACGAATTTGGTCTGCCGAGATAAAATTGGTCAATTCTTGCGGAGAGCCCGAGAGCCTAGAAAGCTAATGTGAGCCTTCCTCATTACCGCCGGAGCGGCCTATCGCGAAGCTGGGTAAGGTGGATTACATTTTCGTATCCGCATGCACGGCGGTCCAGGCTTGTCGGCAGATCGTGATTGCCGAATGGATGAGAGAGAGAGAGAGAGAGAGAGAGAGAGAGAGGGCGAGGATCAGCGCGCCTGCACGGCTTCTCTAACTTGCTCCCGAAGTATATTTTTCCGTATCTTGCCCGAGGGCGTTAAAGGCATTTCGGCAATTATCTCGAGGCGTTCGGGCCATTTCTGCTTGGCGAGTCCTTGCTCAGTGAGCGTTGCAAGCATGGCTTCGAAATCGAAGATCTCCCCTGGCCTTAGCGTCACGAAAGCGCAGCAGGTTTCGCCCAGGCGCGGATGTGGCATCGCGACGACCGCTGCCTCCGAAATGGCCGGATGCAAATGAATCGCATCCTCGACTTCCTTCGCGCTGATATTTTCACCGCCGCGAATGATGATATCCTTGATGCGACCTGTAACCATCAGGTTTCCGTCACTATCCAGAACTCCCAAATCGCCGGTCTTGAAATAGCCCTGCTCGTCGAACGCGTCGTTCTGGGAGGTCTCTTTGTATCCCACAAAGACTTCGGGCCCTCGCGTCGTGATTTCGCCGTCCTGACCGCGTTCCGCCTCTGATCCATCGGCGAGAATGAGGCGAACGTTGTGGCCAACGACCTTTCCATCCGTTTCCGCCCTGATGCCGATGGGGACATCACCCATGCTGCCCAGTGAAACCGTGGGTGCCTCGGTGCTTCCGTACACACGGCAAACCGTGCACGAGGTCAGTATTCTTTCCGCTGCCTCGACCAAGCTCGGGGGTACAGGGGCGCCGCCACAGGGAAATATTCGAAGCGACGGCAGGGACAGGCCATCCCTCGTGGCCACCTGCACCAGTTCGGCCAGAAAAGGCGTTGCGCCGATCGTGAAGGTCACGCGGTGCTCAGAAATAAGATCGGCAGCGATCTTGGCGTCCCAGCTGTCCATGAGGATCACGGGAATACCCAATGTTACCGGCAATTGGATGCCGTAAAGATAGCCGGTGATGTGGCCCAGCGTGGAAGGCATGAGCACCACGTCATGTTCGCCAAGACCAAAATGAGCGGAGAAGTTTCGCACCTCACAGTCGATTGTATTGTGCGTATGGAGAACCCCCTTGGGATCGCCGGTTGTTCCTGACGTGTAAAGCAGGAGTTTGACATGGTCGGGGTCGGGATCGACCAGCGTGGCGGGCGCAGTGGTTTCGATCAGGCGCTCGAACATCCTCTCATCCGACCGGACGAAAATAATATGATCAGCTGTCACACCCTGCCCCATCAGCCGATCGACCATAGCCCGATAATCGAAACCACGGAAATTTTCGGGCACGAATAGAACCTTGCTACGTGCATCGGCAATGATGAAGCCGACTTCCCTGTCCCTGTAGATTGGAACTATGGGATTGCAGACGAAACCGCCCAAAGCGCAAGCCAGTTCGACCAGCACCGCCTCATGCCAGTTGGGAAGCTGAAAGCTAACGACGTCTCCGGCATTCAGTCCCCATCCGCACAGGGCTGTCGCCAATCGCAAAGCGCGGTCCAGGCATTGAGCCACAGTCATCTCCGCTTCCCCGTCGATGACCAGCAACTGTGACGGGTGAGCGGCGGCGAGCTGTTGCAGACGCTGCCCCACCGTCACGTCGGACCAGGCACCTTCCGCCTTGTATCTGGCGGCCATTTCCGGATCCACACGCGTTGACCAGCCGTTTGCATCGGACTTCATTCCGCCCCCTCCCCGTTCCACCCGACCTATTGCGAACCGAGGAACCGCTTGAGCCAGGCCTGCTGGACACGCGCGACCACGCCCAGATGGGCAACGTCCCGATAGATGCTCATATGATCCACACCGCGCACAGAGACGAGTTCTTTTCGAGGATTGGGGATATTGTTGAACGCGTCGACTTCAAGATCGGCGGACGTAATATTGTCCCCATGCGCCAATGTCATCAATACCGGCGTATCGTAGATCTCCTTCGCATAGGGAATCGCTCGATAGGAAAGCAGCAATTCAGTCGAGTGAATCGTGTTAACATGTTCATGCAAAGGCGCTTCATTTGCCTTAATCATCATGAAGGCTTCACGAACATGCGGGAACGGCCAGGTCGTGAGCTCATTGTGTGGGGATATTTCCGGAGACATCGGCATCATCTCGCCTTGCTGGCCGGAGAAGCGGCGCTCGCGGTCGCCCGCGATCAGCGCGTTCAGCGCACCAAAGCGCGCTTCACCGTGAGTCCGGCGCATCGTCTGCTTTCCGTCGATCACCGGGATCGTCGAGATCGCGAATGCGGGACGGTTGTCGAGCGCGGAGACGATCAGAACATGCCCGCCACTATAGGAGATGCCCCAGATACCGGTCTTGTCGTGATCGATGTCGGGCAATGTCCGCGCAAAGCTTATCGCATTGCGATAATCCTCGATCTGCTCCCAAGGATCGACATGTTGGCGTGGCGATCCCGTGCTTTCCCCGAAATTGCGATAGTCGAAGGCAAGTGTTGCGCAGCCGATCTCCTCAAAAAATTTCGAGTAATGCGGCATGACGATCTCTTTGGTGTAACACCAGCCCCCAGCCATGATGACGAGGGGCACATCGCCTTCCAGACCCTCAGGCCGTCGGAGCACCGCCTGGATCGTCTCGCCGCTGCTTTTAAATTCTACCCGCTGTTCCATGATGCCTCTCCTTATCTCAAGCCGATCAAGACTAGATCAGCGTTTTTTCGCTATCCGCCCACTTGGCGATATTGTTGCGCTGCACATCGGACGAACCACCAATAATCGGCATGAGCAAAGCGTCCCGGACGTAGCGTTCCATGTCGAAGCCTTTGACATAGCCATAGGCACCCAGGATGGTCTGCCCCTGCAGCGCGGCTTCGCGCCCAACCTCGGTACAGAATAACTTAGTCATCGCGGTTTCTACGCCGCAGGGCTCCCCGCGCCCAGCCAGCCACGCGCTATGGTGCAGCATCAATCGAGCGGCATGAAGTTTGGTCCGCATATCCGCCAGCTTGTGACGGATTGACTGGAGGTCGCCGATCGGCCGGCCGAACTGTTGCCGCTCGCGGCTATAATCCAGAGCATCAGCAAATGCCGCCTCACCGATGCCAAGTGCAATGGCGGCGACTTCGAGCTTCTCCACGTCCAGCCCGGTGCCGGTGAGCATGCGCCAACCGGCGTTCCAGCCATCCTCTCCACCGACCAAATTTTCGATCGGCACGCGAACGTCGGTAAATGTGACGTCGGTCGTGGCAGCGCCCTTCATCCCCAGGCCCTCGATCGGGGTGATATCGACACCTGGCGTAGAGGGGGGATGAGGACGAAGGACAGATTGCGCCTGCGGTCCTCCGCTGGCCCGCTCCGTACCAAGGTGTAGATATAGTCGCAAATGGCGGCCCCGGAGCAGAAACGCTTCGACCCGTTCACGACGATTTCGTCACCCTCGCGGACTGCCGTCGTTTGAACGGATGCCAGATCCGCGCCCACATTGGGCTCGGTCCATCCATAGGCAAACAGCAGCTTGCCGGCGGCGACCAGGGGAAGAAGCCGCGCCTTCTGCACCGGCGAGCCGCATTCCACCAGGTTCATTCCCGCATAACAGGCAGACATGATATAGGGAACGCTGACGGCCAGGCTACGCTTGGACAGTTCTTCGATGACAATCATGGTGGCGAGAATATCGGGTCCGGAACCGCCATATTCTTCCGGAACGGTCAGACCCATGACGCCCAGATCCGCCAGCTTGTCGAACACCTCCCGCGGAAACTCGTTATTCTTATCCCATTTGGCGGCCATGTCGCGCGGCATTTCCGTTCTAATGAAACGGTGCAGCATATCACGCAACATTGTCACGTCTTCGGAAATATGAAAGTCCATTTTATAAATTCCCTGAAGAACAGAAATTTCTATTTCCGGTTCTGAACTCGGCTTGGAGAATGTTTCTTTCTACATTCCCCCGATACAGATATATTTTATTTCTAAATACTCCTCGATGCCGTGCCGAGAGCCTTCCCGTCCAAGCCCAGACTGCTTAACCCCACCGAAAGGAGCCACCTCTGTCGATATAATTCCCTCGTTCAATCCGATCATGCCCGCCTCAAGCGCTTCGGAGACGCGGAGGGCGCGCCCAAGATCCCGCGTAAACACATAAGCGGCCAGACCAAATTCGCTGTCATTGGCGAGCGCGATGGCATCCGCCTCATCCGAAAACGGCACGAGCGCAGCGACCGGACCGAAGGTCTCTTCCCGGAACACATCCATATCGGCCGAGACCCCGGTTAGAACCGTCGGCTGGAAGAAGGTGCCGCCAAGCGCGTGCCGACTACCGCCAACGGCGATCGTGGCTCCTCTTTCGACAGCATTGGCAACATGGCGCGAAACCTTATCGAAGGTGCCTGCATCGACGAGCGGGCCGATGGCGACATCCTGGGAAAGACCATGGCCGACACGAAGGCGATGTACTTCTTCGCTCAACTGCGCGGCGAAGGCCGGGTAGATATTCCGCTGAACGAGAATGCGATTTGCTGCGATACAGGCCTGGCCGGCATTTCTAAATTTGGCGGCCAGGGTGCCCCGGATAGCTGCCGATAGATCGGCGTCGTCGAAAACAAGAACCGGCGCGTTGCCGCCCAATTCCATGGAACATTTCTTGATCGTGTCCGCCGATTGCCGCAACAAGATGCGGCCGACTTCGGTCGAGCCTGTGAAGCTGATCTTCCGCACCAGCGGGTTGCCGCACAATTGCTGTCCGACGGAAACAGGGTCGGATGTCGTAATTACGTTCAAGATGCCGGCCGGCACCCCGGCGCTTTCGGCCAAGGCCGCCAATGCCAAAGCCGTTAGCGGCGTAAGCTCGGATGGTTTGACGACGATCGCGCAGCCCGCCGCCATTGCAGCGGCGGCCTTGCGCGTGATCATGGCCAGGGGAAAGTTCCAAGGCGTGATGGCCGCCACGACGCCAATGGGCTGACGCAGCACGAGGATCCGGCGATCAGCGGCGGGTGCGGGAATGGTCTCGCCATAGACGCGCTTTGCCTCTTCGGCGAACCATTCGATAAAGCTCGCGCCATAACGGACCTCGGCAAGCGCTTCGGCTAAGGGCTTGCCTTCTTCGGCACTGATCAGCACGGCCAAGTCCTGTTCATTTGTCAGGACCAGATCGAACCAACGGCGCAAGAACGCCGACCGGCGAGTTGCCGGTAGCGCGGCCCAGGCGGGCTGCGCCGCCGCCGCAGCGGCAATGGCGGCCGCCGCGTCCTCTGCGCTCAGATCGGGAACGGCGGTGATGACGCCAAGGTCAGCCGGATCATGCACGTCGAAGCAGGCGTTCCCGTCAATCCATCTGCCATCGACATAGGCTTGAGATCGCAGCAGGCTGCGGTCGCGGAGCATCGGAAGCCTGACGCGATCGGCCACCGTCATGCGGGATGCCTTCCGACGAAAAATTCGCTGTCCGGCAGATCGGTCACGGGAAGGCCGGATTTGACGAGCCCCTGCCGCAGAACGCGCATCAGTTCGTCGGACACGCGCATCGACGGCTGGCGCAACGCACCGCCATTATAGCCGTTCAGCCATGCCTGATACTTCCATTGCAGCCGGTTGATGAGGCCAGTCCCCGCCCATGTGGCAGCCGCGGTTCCGTTCGCCTTGCGGGCCGGCTGGATCTGCCAATATAGCTCGGTCGCCTCATCGAACTCACCGGCCTGGAGATGGCCGAAAATGCGAGGGATCATGCCGCCATAATATTCGGTATTGCTGGTGGCCGAATATTGAATCGGCAATATTTGCGAGAGCGCGATCATGTCGGCCTCGATCGGGCAACTCACCACCGCTTCCTTGCTGAAGAGACGGTGGCATTCGACATAGCCCATAATATTGGGATAGCCGCCCTCCGCCTTGATCGCCACAATGTTCGGGCAGTCGTCGAGCAGTCGACGCAGGATGGAGGACGGGATATCCGAGCCGTGCACACGGCCAAATCCCCATGTGGGCAGGGGAAACAGCATGACAGGCAATTTAACGGCGTCGCAGAACTTGCGAGTATGGTCATAAATGTCTTCCGCCGTCCGCGCATAGAAGCCAGGTGGATATGTCAGGAGGACAAGCGACGCGCCGTTGTCGGCGGCCAGGTTGCTCGCCGCGATATTCTCTTCGATCGTCCCGAAGGCGGCATGCGCCACCAGATCGAGACGATCCCCTGCATGGTCGCGGGCAATACTGCAGAAACGGGCATATTCCTCAACAGTGATCGTCACTTCGCTGACCAGCAACGTGCCTTGAAAGCCACGTTCCACATGGAGATCCAGATCATGTCGGACCGCGGCCTCGTTCAGGTGACGCAGGTCGGACGTAAAGGAGGGGATGGTGACATTCACCACCCCTTTTAGATGTTCGCGCGCCCACGTTCGCAAATCGGCCTTGTCGATCTTCATGATATTCTCGATTCCATCACCTGAGAGATGTAAAGCCGTGCAGGCTTCTTCAGATATTGTTTGGGCCGAGGCCCATTTCCTGTAGGATGTCCATCGGCGACCTATCCAAGGGCGGGACCTTGATAAGATTGCTTAGCGGCTCGCCGGCTTCATAGCGGGCCAGCAAAACTTCTGGATCGAATGGCGCTCCGAGCGGATTGCTTGCATAATCCGGATCATTTTCCAGATAATCTTGCAACTCCTGCGCTGTCGGAAAGCTATCGACCTGCAACTCCACCCGATTCCCATCCGGATCGTCATAATATAGGGAAATCGTATTCCCATGATTGATCGGGAAGCTGGGCAATATGCCCGATGCCTTCACTCTCTTGTAGTTAGCAAGCAGAGAGCCAAGATCGCGAAAAGTGAAAGCCACATGTTCGGTTCCACATGCGTTGGGATCTCGCGGCGCAAGGCGTGGGACCTTCGTTATCGCTATCCTATGATGCTCGTCGTCAAATGTCAGAAAGGAAATATGAGGCGCGGACAAGACTACGCGCGCATTCAATACTTTCTTGTACCAATCGACCATTGGCTCATAATTGTTGGTTTTCAACACGAAATGTGCAAGCTTTTCCGGAACCACGGTGGCCGGATCGGGAAGCGAGCGAACCTTTACGTTAGTGCTGCTCATAACACACCTCTCAAATTTCTCGTTATCGATCACGCATATTTGGTATGAAATTCGAACGGAAACTGGACTGCCATCCCCGTTCGCGATGCTTCCTGATATGCTAGCTCGGCTATCACGATATCCTGGAAAGCGCTTCCTACCGACTTGAAAAGGATATGCCGTGATTGCGCGACCAGGCTATCATGATCCCCCGCCATCAGCCCGTTGAGAGAAATCATCTTCGGCAGAAATTCTATGCCGGCATCCCGCGCCGCCAGCATGTCTCCCGTCTCGTTCGCAACCTCTTCGACGGCGTCGCAAACGATGAGGTCCGCCCCGGCCACGACCGATACGTCTATCTCCCGCTGCTCGGGCATGGTGGAGCCGATGGAAACGACGAGTTTTCCTGGCTCTAGCATATCCGACGTCACGATCGGCGTCTCGTCATGCGACCGCGCCGCCGCGATCAGGACATCGCAATCCCGCGCCGCCGCCTCCCGCGTATCGACCGCGATGGCAGACGACGCATGCTGTGCGCCATGCTGGCTTACGAACGCGTTCCGGCGCGCCGGCGTGGGACTATAGACCGATAGGGAGTCAATCGGCCGGATGGCAGCGAGCGCCGCGAGGTGCGCCCGCGCTTCCTCACCGCTGCCGAGCATGCCGACCCTTAGGGAACCAGCTCTGGAAAGGCGATCGATGGCCAGCGCGGAGGTCGCGGCAGTCCGAATTGCCGTTACCGCCCCCCCATCCACGAAACCCGCAATCAAACCGCTGTCCTGCTCGATCAGCACGATCAGATAGTTGACCATGCGCCGGGTGCCGATGCCGAAAATCTTCGCGCCCATGAATCGGCTGTCGTTCGGAATGGCGCTCATCGTCCGCAACCATCCATGGGCGCCGCGGGCGATCGTGCGAGGCGGTACCTCACGATGCGAATGCGGCGAACTATAGGCATGCCGCAGTTTCGCAATAGCCAAAGGCCAGTCCGATTGCGTCCTAACAGCTTCCGCGCTGACAAACAGTGGACGGGCATCATCAGCCATGCGTTCAATGAGCTCAGCGTTATTCATATTATACCTTTGCTTTGAGTGAGCTGAACCAGGCCATGCGTTGAATGATCTTGGGGAATTAGACACCCGGTTCATGGCTACGCAGAAGATATTGAGCGGGCTAGAACGACCTTGCCGAAGCAGGCACCAATAAATCGGTAAACTTGGGCTTCCGGCGCTCGCGAAAAGCGCTGAGCGCTTCTTTCGAGTCTTCCGCTCCGCTCAAACTGACGGTGAAGCCTTGTTCAAACTCGTATCCGCTCCGGATCGTCATGGTCTCGATCCGGTTCAGTATCTGTTTGCCGATCCGCACGGTGGGGACGCTGTGCGCGGCGATCTTGGCCGCATAGGCAGTCGCGACGTCGACCACCCGGTCCGTGGGGCACACCACTACGGCGCCCCCCGCCGCCGCAAATTCGCTCGCGGGCAGATTCTCACTGGTCAAGAACATGCGGCGGACGAGCGGCTGGGGCGCTATCCTCGCGAGGTGGCGCGCACCGCCCATAACGCCGACCCTAAGTTCCGGCAGGCCGAAAGAGGCGTCTTCGGCAGCGATGACGAAATCGCAGGATGCCGCCACGGCAAGGCCTGTGCCCACCGCAGCGCCGCGAACCGCCGCGATGACCGGCGCCGGACAATCTTGAATGGCGAAAAAAGCTTCCCGCACCCGCCACATGCGCTCCCCGCCATTTTCCGGCGTCATCGTCGCGAATTCATCGAGATCATTGCCGCCGCAAAAATGCTTGCCCTGCCCGGTCAGGACGATGGCCGTGACGTTCGGCAGGTAGGTGTCCGGCTCAGAAAACAGCCGCGCGACCTCGATATACATTTCTCGATCAAATGCGTTGACGGGAGGGCGGGCCATTTCGACCAGCGCGACGCCATCCGTAACAGACGTCTTGAGATACTTGAACGGCAACTCAACCTCCAATATGGCGCATAGTTGATATCATTTATCTTAATTATGCGCACCAAACATGTAATTGGGTCGCTTGTCAATCGGCAATAATGCTTTTGAAGAGGTGAGTGGGCGGGATGTGCGGCGGGCCAGGCTACCTGCCGCGAGCGCAAGCGACGATCGGCCCTAGTACAACGACCGGCCGGAACGTTCCGTCACGAAATAAGCGCAGGCGTGGCCTGGTGGCGGTAGGTGAAAGGTGTCGAGACCCGTTAATCCGGCCTATGTGTCCCAACCGTCTTTAGGTTTCTGGACCCAGGGGCCGCTGGCGACCATGACGACAAATGCGTCGCGGACATTTTTCCCAGGGTGCAAAGCGCCAGAGAATGGGAGCGCTCCGAGGACACTGCGAGCATCCACACCACGGCCATGTTGCCCAACGGAGCAACCGCAATCAGCCCTTGGCGGATAAACTGCGCCGGACCGCTAATCGGGAGAACACAATATCTCGATCCGTGGCTCACCAAATTCAGCATCAGCGACAGACCATGCACTTCGGCGACGACCCGCAACGATCGCCCCATTTTCGCCACCGCCGCTGTCAACGTCAACTGATGGCGTCCGTCCACAGATCGGCTGTGGGGAACACGCCGCCGACCTGGGCGATGCCCTTCTCAACTTGTCGGGAGGGCGTCGCCGATCAACGATCATTCACATCGGAACTGTGGTCGCATCATAATTGAACAGTCCCATCGCCTCGGCATCGGGACCGAATTCTTGTGCATTCTCTCTCATCCAATTCTTTGCAAGTTCTTTGGAGCGGATCTGGACGCTGTTGGCGCGGTCCTTGCGTGCGCGCTCATATCTCGCAAAGGCTTCACGATAGTCTTTGCTGCTCTCCAATGCGCGCCCCAGCACCACCGCATCCTCTATCGCGATGCATGCCCCTTGGCCGAGGAAGGGCGTCATCGGGTGCGCCGCATCACCCAGCATGGCTACCCTTCCATGAATCCATTGGTCCATCGGATCGCGATCACGTAATCCCCATTTGAACAAGCGAGTGGAGGGCATGGCGTCGATCAAGTCCAGGACAGGCGAGCAGAAGTCATGAAACAATGTCTTCAACTCCGCCTTGTCAGCGGGAACCGACCATCCCTCCGGCTCCCACTCAGGCTGTTGGGCAATGGCATTGATGTTCAACACGGACCCGTGGCGGAGCGAATAATGCAGAAACTGCCGCCGGGGACCGATATACATGGTGTAGGGGTGCTGCACGGTCTGAGTGGGAACGTCAGACCATGGCAGAACCACCCGATAGGAGACAAGGCCGATATAACTTACTTCCTGTGCTTCCGTTACGGCCGTTCTGACCCTTGACGAGCATCCGTCGCAGCCGATCAGCAAATCGCCGCTGGCTGACGCGTCATTGGCGAAGTTGGCAGTGACTTGATGGTCGTCCTGCGTCATGCCCACAAAGCTGTGATCGAGGCGGATACAGTCGGGATCGTTAGCAAGGACGGCGTCCTTGAGCACCGAATGCACATCGCTTCGATGCGCGTGCAGCGAAGGCGCGCCATATTTTTCCGGATGGTAGGAGGTGTCGGGAGCGACAAAAGTCTGCACGCCCTGGATATTATTTATGCGAAACTCGGGGATGGGGTCAGCCAAGGATATTAGTTTGTCAGCCACGCCCAATCCGCTCAGCGCAAGCATGGCGTTCGGCGTGATCAGCACGCCGCCACCGATATCGCGCAATTCATGCGCCTGTTCGAAAACGGTGACCTTAAAACCAATATTCTGCAGTGCCAGGGCAGCAGACAGTCCACCAATGCCTCCGCCTATGATCAGGATATTCGAGCATTCAACCATCTAAATTCTCCCAGAGGCATGAAAAGAAGAGAATGACGCAAGAACCAAACTACCAATGGACTAAACCACTCGCCGTATTGGGCATGTATCGACCCTGCGCCTGCCGCATCGCACACATATCGGATGCTGAACTGCTGATCGACATACGAGCAGGCTTCAACGCAGCCGCCTGGCCGCCTGCCACCGGTTATGCAGATTCCTGGACGACTGAAACGCCTCCGTTCTCGCGGGTCCGCGACGTGCCGGTGGTAAGGCCTCCGTCGATCACGAGATTGGCCCCCGTCATGTAGGAACTCTCGTCAGACGCGAGGTAGATGGCCGCCGGCACGATGTCTGCGACGGTGCCGAGCCGGCCCAGATAGGTACGGTCTGAAAAATAGGTCTTCATCGATTCCGGAAGGTCGTCCAACGCCGGTGTCAGGATCACGCCTGGGGAAATGCAGTTGACCCGGATGCGATGCGCGCCGCCTTCGGCGGCGAGTTGCTTAGTTAGCGCTATGACCGCGCCTTTCGCCGCCATGTGGGCGGATTGGCCCAGATTGGCATCCGCGGACAGCCCCGCGACCGACCCGATAGTGATGATGCTGCCGCCGCGCTCCTGAAGGTGTCGCCATGCGGGATGAATGACGTCGAACACCATATCCACTTCGTTGCGGATCGTAAAATCCCAAAGCTCGCGGGTCATTTCGTCGAAGGGCGCAAATTCCGTCGCCGCCGCGTTATGATAGACGACATCCAAGCCACCCATCTGCGCGACGCCCCAGTCCACCCACTCCCGCGCCTTGCCAGAGTCTGAAAGATCGACCGTCAAGCCGACGGCCTCAAATCCCTCTGTCCGCAGCGTCTCGGCGGACGCCTCGGCGGTTCCCGCCATGCGGTCGCACCCGACGGTAATGGCACCTTCCATACTGAAGGCGCGCTGCACGGCGGCGCCCTGCCCTCCCCCCGTGCCCGTGATCAGCACGCGCTTGCCAGCCAGGCGACCTGTCGTCGTTATACTCGCGATTTCCGCCATCGGTTCAGACTCCGAACATTGAAAAATAACGGTAAAGGCTGCCGGGATGGCGCCTAGCGCCCGAGCAGGCCGGGGAGACTTCTGAGAAGCCGGGATGGCGCAGCGCGATGACAGCGCGACGGTCACAGTGCAGGCGTCCCGACGGGATCACAGCAGCTTCAAAATATCTCTTCGAAGAAAGTCACCATCGCCTGCCACGATCGCCGGTCAGCGACAGCATCATATTTCACGCCGGGGATGCCCAGTGCGTCTCTGGCGGCGATCGTGAAGGCATGCACGACCCCGCTGTAAGAGATCATCTGGCAGTCAATATTCGCTGCGGACATTTCCTGCATGAATTCGATGACCGTTGCCGATTTGAGGTCACCCCCCTCGCCGCCAAAAGCGAGTTCCCCGGTGCCGCCGGTGCCGCCATAATCGTCGCCGCCGTGGAGAACGAGAAGCTTTGCCTTGACCATGCCCGAAAGTGCCGGTTTCGGTGTCGCGAGCACACCGTGGAAGGTCACGCCGGCAACCAGATCAGCGCCGGAACGCACCAGCGCCATGACGACACCGCCGCCGAAGCAGAAGCCGATCGCCGCGACGCGACCATCGCACCGCGGATGCGCCTTCAGCGCTTCCACCGCAGCGGCAGCGCGCCTTGCAATCTTTTCGGGATTCGCCAGCCAGGATGCGACCACGTCCACCGCGTCGGGAAAGGGCGGGGGCGCGCCTTCGCCGTAGACATCAGCCACGAGGGCCACATATCCGAGTTCATCGGCTAGTCGAATGGCTCGATCGATCGGATGATCTCCGGGTTCGGACAGATCGCTAATGCCAAAAATGTCCGGAAACACGACAATACCGGGGCGGGCGTCGGTACCTGATGGCAGGACCAGCCGGCCTTTGCAAATAACGTCGCCATCCTGATAGTCGGCGGGTTCCAATTGATGACTCATATTCAACTCCTGTTCCCTCGCGTTTCAGAGGCAATGCCCGTCGGCCAAACCGGCGTCGATCAGGACCGTCTGCCCCGTCATTGACGTCGATGTCACGAATGTCAGAACCTGTGCGGCGATATCCTGCGGTTGGGTCGCATGGCCAAGCAGCGAGCGCTTGCCCGCCGCCTCCTGCGTCGCTGGATCGACCGCACGGTTCGACATCCCGGTGTTCATGACGAACCCGGACGCGATGCAATTGACGCTCACTTCGGGCGCCATAGCAACCGCCAGGCACCGCGTAAGGTGATTGAGTCCAGCCTTGCTCGCCGAATAGGCGATGCTGCTGCCAATCGGGTGCAGTCCGCCCACGGATGATATGTTGACGACATGTCCGCCCCCGCCTGCCTTGAGCAGGGCGGCGCAGGCCCGAACCAGCAAGAACGGCCCGCGAAAATTTGTTTCCGAGATGCGATCCCAAATCTCCAGCGTCAGGGCATCCAGGTCGTCAAAGGGAATTCTGATGTTCCAGGCGGCGTTGTTCACCAATATGTCGAGCCGACCGTGGTTCTGCTCGATGGCGCGCGCGCAGTGCGTAATGGCCTCGGGCGAACGCTGATCGAGCTCCATCATGTATATCTTCCCGCCCGCCGCAGCGATGGCGCTGACCGTTGCCTCAGCCTGGGCGCCAGCCTCGATGTCGGCAATGACCACCGTTGCGCCAGCCTCGCACAACTGTCGCGCTATGACGCTGCCTATACCCCCGGCTCCGCCCGTCACTAGAGCAACCTTGTCATTGAGTTTCATGAGCTTTCCATAAGTTAATGAGCACCAGCCGGATCCAATGGACTTCCGCATTCAGATTCCTGCCAGAGCCAGTCCTAAATTCGGCAATCTATACCATCGAGTTGATGACGTTCATTCGGCTCTCCACCGACCGGTTAAGCAAGTGACTTCTTCGCATCGCCCCTCGCTCCATCTCGACTTCAGTTGAGGGGCCATTCAAAGCTCGCCGCCCCCCAAAAAAACCTAACCGTAGCACCGTATCTGAGCGGCGAACCATAGCCAGACTGCAACGATTTGGTGAACGCTTCGGAATGGGGCCGCGCGGTGTTGACAATGACGGCATAAGCTTCGTTCACAAGTAGCATACGCATTAGAGCCCTTCTTCTTTTTACATTTCTAGCCCAATATGCTAATTGGTGTCAACCAAACACTGCTCAGATGCGCATCCATTATGCCGCCGATGGCTTCAAATTCGGTGCATTGGTAGAGTATGATTGATGCGCCTTCACGAAAGGTAGCATTGTCAGGTTACACCCGTTTTTTAGATGGCGCCTCCCACCAGCGCTCTGGAACCTAAGCTGCTCGAGCGCCACGCCGTTCGAAAGCATCCTCAGCCAGCAAGTCGCGGGTAACTTAGAGAGGGGCGATTTGCCCGAGCCGCAGATCAATCGTGCATCTGGACAGCGCACAAATCATGCAACACACCGGATGAGAAAGCGGGTGTCGCTTCGTAGATACGCCCGGCAGCCCTATGCGGATGCGGTTGTCCCGGATGCGGCAATAGCTTATGTCGGTTTTTTAAAGTGGCTGATTGGTTAAAGAAAATGACAGCGGTGCGGTCCCAACCGGGAGCAAAAAGAGGACGCGATGAGCTTAATTCCGATATAGAAAAGGTAAAATCGTATATCCGGCTGGCGCGCGAACGTGGTGAAGCCCGCCTCCCGCCAGAGCGAGATTTTGCTGAGCAGATCGGATTGACTCGTAGCCAGCTACGTAGCGTACTAAGACGGCTGGCTGAAGAAGGTTCGATTTGGCGAGTGGTCGGCAGCGGAACTTATTTCGGCATGAAACCGCTTGTTGGAGGCAGTGCGAGCCGCACCAATGATTTGGCCGAGCTGACAAATCCCCGTGAGGTGATGGAGGCCCGATTGGTTCTCGAGCCGGTTCTTGCGCGATTTGCGGCAACGCGCGCCCGCCGCGAAAATATGGACGAGATTGAGCTGTGCATGGAGCGGATGCGCAATAGTCAACATCAGTCCGACTGGGCGTTCTGGGATCGCCGCCTTCATCACGCGATTGGACGTGCGGCAAACAGCATGCTGCTTCTGGCGCTCCTCGAATCAGTGCAGATGAATATGAACCGAGGTATATGGGGCGAGTTGAACGATCAATTGCACCAGAAGCGCAGCACGGCAACATCCATGGCTGACCACGAAGCAGTCGTCGATAATATCCGAAACCGGAATCCAGAAGGTGCATTCCGCGCGATGGAATCACATCTTCTAAGAGTTCAAGATACGTATTTCAATTCTTGATATTATAAACTCGCTACCGATGCCACGAGCTGCAAAGCCTTTCTGTATGACAATCACGATCGCTAGACTTCAGCGATGATCAGATCATGTCATTACCGTTTACCGAGTGAGACGGAATTTTCTGATAGGCGTCCCAGTGCTCGACCAGCTTACCATCCTCGACACGCCACACATCGAAGAAAACGTGACGCATTGACTGAGGATCAGCCGGAGCGGGCTCGTCCGGCCAGTGGAAGCCAGTCGTTTCGGACTGCGACCACACCAGATCGCCATCCGCACCCATCTTGTGGCGGACCCACGAAAACCCATCGCACAGCGACGCAATGCGTGCGAACTCGAGATACCCCTCCTTGCCATTAGCAAGGCGAGGATTATGCTGCCGGTAATCGGTGGGATGGCAGTATTTGTCGAAGGCCACTTCCGGTCCCAGACCACTAAGGGTTTCGTCGAGGAAATCAGATACCAATTTCTTGTTCTTCTCGCTCTCGGTCATGCCATCGTTCCTTTCCGTTGCGGCGGAGTGTCTCAGCATGTCACTGCCGCAACGTTTAAGATTGTCATCTCATATCAGTTCGACTTTGTACCGAGTATTTGCGCATCATAATGTCCCCTATACAGGGACACGGTCCGAATAAGGTTTTAGCGTTGATCTCCCCCGTCCGATTGACGGAAATGATATGGCACATCGGGTTAGACATCCGGTCGATCAAGCCTGAACAGCTGGCCCGCATCAATCTCGAAATAGTCGGCAGGGCCACCACCGCGCAGGATCGGACGCGCTCGCGTGGTCTGATATACGCCGTCTTCGATCATTGTCCGGTCAATATGAATCGCTACCGCTTCACCCAGCACCAACCATGCCGGCACCGCCGCATCGCCCCGGTTCTTGAGCTGCACGATCTGGGTGACGACGCACTCGAATTGCACGGGGCTTGCCGCAACGCGGAACGGGCGCACATTGGCCGCAGGCAGGGTCTCCAGCCCCGTCAGTTCGAACTCGTCCACATCCGCCTGCACCATGGCTGCGGACGCATTGACCGCTTCGGCAAGATTTCGCGTCGCCAGGTTCCAGACGAACTCGCCTGTCTCGCGCGCATTGATGAGGGAATCCTTTTCGCCAAGCGAACAGAAGCCGACGATCGCCGGCTTGTAGCTGAACAGATTGAAAAAGCTGTAGGGAGCCAGATTGCGCACCCCTTCGCGTGAGACCGTGCTGATCCATCCGATCGGTCGCGGGGCGACGATAGCGTTGAGCGGATCGTGGCGCAGGCCATGGCCCTTCGTCGGCTCATAAAAATGCCAGTCAGTCATACCCGTCCTTTGGAAAAGGGGCGCAGACCGCTTTCAGAAACGGACGGTCAACATGCGAAGGCACCGGGCGCGCCTTATGAGTCGCGCCAGTGCGGAGGATAGGCTTCGTCATAGCCGGGCATCGCCTCCATGCGCGCCACCCAAGCACGGAGCGCCGGCAGTTGCGCGTCGAGCGCGTCCAGGCCAATCCCCAAGCCGATTGCGTCCGGCCGAGCCGCCACACGTCGGAGCAGTTGAATGTTCGGCAGAGCGACAATGTCTGCTGCGGTAATATCGTCGCCTGCCAGATAGGGCGCGCAGGACAAGGCGAGATCCATCCAGCCCAGCGTGTCGACGACCCGGACCGCAGACGCGCGCACCCCCTCGGGATTATCCCCGCCATTGCCCCGCAACAACGGGCGCACGATCTCAGTTTCGATGAGATCGCGCGCGTAATTCTCGAACTCCCATATGCGGTGCCATATCCGGCCATGCGCGTCGGCCGTTTGGCCGAACAGCGGGATGGCGGGATGCGCAGTGTCCAGAAATGCCAGGATAGCGACGGATTCGCAGATGACGATGTCGCCGGTCTTCAGAACCGGCACCTTGCCACGCGGGTTGAGTGCGAGGAATTCGGGCGACCGGTTCTCCTGCCTGCCTGAATCGAGGCGGCGGGAAACATAGGGCACTCCCCGATATTCGAGCGCGAGCAGCACGCGCCAGGCATAGGGACTGCCGCTGATCCAGTAGAGTTCATGTTCCACTTCGTTTCCCCTTCATATGGTAACGGATACGGTCAATCGCCGCTACGCCGCTCGCCGCTATCGGAATTGCGCGATATTCTCGCGCAGCCAAGCGCCGACGGATCGCGGCGCCGCCCCGGTCAGGTCCGCGACGGTGGCGGTGGTTTCAGCCAATACCGAATCCCGGAACAGGTGATCGATGCCAAGCAGCACGTCGGCAACCAGATCGGAGAGACCAGATCGAATGAGAACGGCGCGATGCTCGTCAGGGGATCGGTGGCGATAGGTGACGGGCCTGCCCAACAGGCGAGACAGTTCGTCCGCCACTTCGGCCATGCTGACCGCCGCCGACCCGGTAAGATGCCACGCCCGCTGGACATGAAGATGCGCCGCGTCGAGCAGCGCGACCCGTGCCACATCGGCCACGTCGCGGCTGTCGATCAGGTTGACCCGGCCCTCGCCTGCCGCGCCGCCCCAGCTATCGCGCGCGACCGGTGCGCCGGCGCGGGCCAATATTTCCATGAACGAGGATGGGCGCAGCAATGTGTAGCCGATGCCGCATCCAGCCAGATGCGCCTCGATCGCCATGTGCCAGTCGAAAGGATGCAGCGCTGAGGCTGGGCCCATCACCGACAGCTTCACGATATGCTGGACCCCCGCGCTGCACGCCGCATCGATCAGCGCGATTTCGTGCGCCACCTGATCCGTCGATGTGCCATGTGCGAGGAACAGGCGATCGGCGCCACGCAGCGCGGCGGCGAGCGATGAAGGGTTCGCGAAATCAATCCTCGAAGTCAGTACCTCAACGGGTAGGCTTGCGGTTTCAGGCTCCCGCGACAGCGCGACCAGATCGACCGGGTCGTCGATCAGGCGGCTGACAAGAGCCTTACCCACGCGCCCGGTCGCGCCAGCGATGGCAATGCGTGGGCGGTGGGCTACGCTATTGTCGGACATGGCCGATCCTCCTCAACTGGTTCTCATCGTTATTCGCGGGGGATCACGCAATATCCGCTAATCCAGCGGCAATTGGGTCGCCACGACCGCCGCCATGATCTTCCGCATCTGCTGAGCATTCTCCGTGCCGAAGTTGGCTTCGAACACCCCCTGCGCTTTCTCCCACGCGGCGTAGCCATCGCGTACGCGCCGCATCCCCTCTTCGGTCACGGTCACGGTTCGCGACCTGCGATCGTGCGGATCGGGCGCGATGCGCAGAAGGCCATCGCGCTCGAGCGGTTTGACGAGATGCCCCACTGTCGTCCGATCCATCACCATCGCCTCCGCCAGCCGGCCAACCGGCATCGGACCCTGTCGCGAAAGAAAGAGCAAAGTTGTGTATTGCGTGCCGCGCAGGCCCGTGCCGGCTAGCGCGGCATCGTAGAAGCGCGTCATGTGCCGCGCCGCCTGCCGGATCGCGGTAGAGTTGCAGCGCGTTTCCCCAGTCTGAGGATAGGTCACGTCATCGAATTGCGGCATCAGTCCGTCCAGTAAAGAGACATGCCGATATTGTAGCGATGACCATGGCTGTCAATTTCACCGGCTGGTCCTCGGCAGGAGGCGGAGGACAAATGCGCCCGCAATCGCGCAGGCTCTTTATCTTGCGCGCCAGCCATCCTTACCCCTTTGACACCCACGGCATGGAAAGGTCGATATCGGTGACGAGCTTGCCGCCGCCAAAGCTCATATTCTCGAGTGCAATGGGATACATCAACAGACTGATATCATCCTGTTCGACACCCGCGCGCTCCACCGCGTAGCGAGTGACCAGTTCGGCAAGCCTGCGCTTCTGCTCGATTGTTCTGCTATCGCCGAAGGTCACCGTTACGATCAAGGCCCGATCGGATCTCTGATGCGCAGGGAATGTCGGGTGGATGAAAAGCTCATCTTCGCGGTGCTCGCTGATGACGACGAAGCGATCGTCCATGGGCGTCTCCATCGCTTCATGAAGCGCGAGGTTCAAAGCGTCAACCAGGCCCCTTTTTTCTTCGCTGGAAAACTTGCCGGCGGGAATATGGGCATGAAATATAGGCATGGCATGATCCTTTTCTGATGATTGGGATGGTTCTACTAGGATGGCCGCGATCAGGCGATCGATCGACCACCATCGATCAGGATGACCTGTCCGGAAATATAGGCCCCGGCCGGAGAGGCCAGGAGTATGGCGGGGCCGACAATGTCGTCGGGATCGGCAAGCCTTTTTACCGGGACCCTGTCGATCATCTTCTGCGCGAGCGCCTCGTTGCTCCAGATGTCCCGCGCGAACTCCGTGCGAACGAACGCCGGCGCGATGGCATTAGCTCTTACATTGAACTCGCCGAATTCGGCTGCGACACTGCGGATAAAGCTGTTGAGCGCAGCCTTGGTGACGCCGTAGCCCGCCAGACCGGCGCTGGCTCTCTCCGACGCGATGCTCGACATCAGGATGATGCTCCCGTCGCGCTGGGCGACCATCGCTGGAAGGAGTTGCCGCACGATCGAGTAGGTGTTCACAACTGTCGTCAACAGCAGGCGGTCGAGCGTTTCGGGCGGCTGGCTGAGAATGGGGCCAATTGGCGGCACCTCGGCGGCCAGGCAGAAGAGGATATCGACCCTGCCGAATGCGCCGGTCGCCCGTTCACCGAAGCTTTCGACATCGTTACGGTCGGTGATATCGCACTTCACTCCCTTCGCGACAAAGCCCTCCTGCAACAGCGACCGGGCGGTAGCGTCGGTTTCGTCCTGAAGGTGACTGGACACAATCACGCTGCACCCGCACTGGGCAAGGCCCCGTGCGATCGCCAACCCCATACCGGATGTCGAGCCGGTGAGAACGGCCACCTTTCCCGACAGATCAAAGCCTTTATATATTGAAGTCATACTCGCTGCCTTTGTGTTACGTTACGGGCGAAGTTGTCTGAAACGCACGCTGCGCGATCCAACCGACCGTTGACGGGGGCGGTGCCGTGATCGGTTCGTCGCCCGGGCTGGCAGGAAGCCACATCGCAACCCCGATTTCAGGCGAGATGCTCGCGAAACCAGGCCAGCGCGGCTGACGAAGCGCGGGGAAATTCCGAGACATAGGGGTCGAAATGACCGCCCGGGATTAGCGTCAGCTTCTTGGGTTCGAGCGCGCGCTCGTAGGCCACCAGCGCCAGATCGGTGACGGTGACCCGGTCCTCTGCCGCGACGATCATCAGCAGTGGGGTCGGCGACACGCGCGCGATCCAAGCTCCCGGTTCGTACATCCGGGCCGCCCGCGTCGACCGCACCGTCACTTCGTTGTCCCAGATGCCTTCGGGAATAGGCTGGAGATAGAAGTCGATCGCCTCGCGTGAACGATAGGATGCGGGCACGGCAGGATCATCGCTGACGATCGTCTGGCGACGGGGAGCCTCGCCGGCGGCCTGCGCGCGCTCGTCCTCGTCAAAAGACCGCTCTAACAGAGGAACATTCTCGGGGGCTATGCGGCGAAGACCCTGCTCATAGCCGCTGATCGTCGGCACCTGGGCGACGATGCAGCGCAGTCGGCGGTCGGTCGCGCCGAGCACGATCGCATGGCCGCCGGCATAGCTCGTTCCCCATAGGCCGATCCGCCCGGCGTCGACGTCCTCCAGCGATTCCAGATAGGAGATCGCGCGGCGCCAGTCGGCGATCTGCCGCCAGGGATTGATGTCGCCTCTCGGCTCCCCACCACTCGCGCCGAAATTGCGGTGGTCGTGGACCAGCACGACGAAACCCGCCTCGGCAAAGGCCTGGGCGAACGGCTCGATGCCATGCTCCTTTGTGCCGGCATAGCCGTGAGCCATGGTGATCGCGGGATGCGGCCCCGTCCCTTCCGGCCGGAACAGCCATGCGCCGAGCGCAATACCGCCATCGGCAGGGATCGTCACATCAATCTTCGAAACCATATATACGCTCCGTCTATATTACGGTATTATGCACATATATGGTATCGATGGTCGGATATACAAACGCCGCGATCGACCGCTTTCAAGATTTCATTCGACCGAACTTCAGCGTACGACCACGCTAGAATGTGGATTCGCGCAATCAAATCCGTCTTGCTGCTACTGCCTCCTTGGCCACGCCTCAACTTCCTAATCGTGCCGAAAGGTGCTGAACAGCCGACGAATCAAGCCATCATTGCAGCTTTTCGGGCTTGCGGCCCGCCTTGATGTTCGGCGGCCCCCAATAGGCATGGGTCGACGTGAACTTGCCGTTTGCATCGAACTTCATCACATCGAGCGTCTCGACCATCACGTCCTGCCCGTCGATCGTCATCCGCGCAATATAGGCAGCCGCACCATAGTCACCCGCTATGCGCACCTCGCCATCGAGACGCATCTCGATGAATCCGCCCATCGCGTCGAACGATCCCTGGTAGAAATCGAACAAATCCTTCCCACGCCGCTCCTGGGACCCCACAGGATCGAGAAGATAGCCATCCGGCGCGAACAGTTCGACAATGCGCTGGGCATCCCCCTTCGACATCAGATCCCCATATTCCTTAAGCGCCCAGCGGATATGCTCCGGGCTGTTCTTCGCCGAAATGCTGCCGAAGAGCATCTTGAGCGGTGTCGGCAAGTTGGTAAGTTCCGTCATCCTCGTCTCCTAATTTATGATCCAGGCATCGCCATCGACAATCGGCCTCGCTCCTTATTTTGGCCTACTGCCGAATGTGTTAGGAACAGGCCGGCGACTGTGAAACCAACTGGAGCAGCGTGACATATCAGGTCCGTGCGGAGAGCGATTACCCGATATTACCAGCATCTGGCTAAAAGCCGCCAATCTGTCTTCGTCTGGATCATGCAGAGCGAAGGAGGAAAGGCCGGACACGGGCACGCTGCGGATGAGGCCGTGCCTCTTTCGCGGTCATGACCATTGACGCGCATCACCGCCCCCTCCCGCTCGTCAAGGTCGGTCGCATAGGAAGAAGACGCCTGCTCGACTTCCATGATCGAGGTCAGAACCGTTCCGTCGAAGCGCGCAAGATCACCCTCCGCCGTCGCGCACGCCCGGCGTATGCGCGCAAAATCGGCTTGTGCGCGTGCGGCGGCGAGGTCGGAGCGTTTGGGTGGATCGATCAGTGCCACCAACTGGGAGGCGTCCAGAGCAGACTTCTATGTATCCGTCTTCTCCACCTCAATGTCCGCAGCGGACTCACCGGCAAGCAGGCGCGCGGCAACAGCCTCGGCATCCGGTTCCGATGCCGCCACGACAATGGGATAACCCCAGAACTTCTGGAAGACGGGCGCCGAGGCCTTGGCCAGAAAGCGTTTGGCGGGGCTCGGCTCGACGTAGACCATGGCCCGGACGTAGGTGTGTAGCGCAGGCCGATTGCGCTTCATCCACAGCGTGACCTGCTTGCGCTCCTCGATTGACTGGACCTTATCAGGCTGCGCGCCGAGCCCGATCAGGACGAAGGGCTTCCGACGCTCTAGCAGAGCTTCGAAACGCTCGAAGCCGCTTCCCTCGCCCTGCTCGTCGGCGTGATTATAATGCATGCGCACAAGCGGAAATTTGGCGTCGTCAAGTAGCATAGGCTTCATCCAACAAGATCGGTGTTCGAGCTTGGGTAGACCCTTTGCGCCCGTTTGAATTTTCCAACCCGGGCAATGGATTGTTCGGATCCGCCAATCTTTGGGCAAGAACCCCGCAGAAGCGCGCATCGGTATTAGTTCCCGCGCAAGGCAGGGTCGGGCTACAGGACGCTAGGGACTTCGAGTCGCATTGTCTTGCACCGTACAGCTTGCGCGGTGCAGCGGATAACGGGCCCTAACCTGCGACCGCGCTCCGTCGGGCAGCGAGAAACTGACCGGGAGGTTGTCCCATAACTTTCTTGAACATAGTGATGAAGGCGCTCGCGCTCTCATAGCCAAGATCGAAGGCTACGTTCTGGACGGAGCAACCTTCAGTCAGGCGCTCGATCGCGAACACGACCTGGAACTGCTGGCGCCAACGGCCAAAGCCCATGCCCGTCTGCTTCGGAATGAGGCGAGACAGGCTGCGCTCGCTCATCGCAACGATCCGCGCCCACTCGCCCAGCGTCATGCGGTTGGAGGGGTCCGAGGACAGGGCCTTTGCGATCTTGCGCAATCGCGGATCGGCCGGCAACGGCAGGTGCAGACTTTCGATCGGCGCCTGCTGAAGTTGGTCGAGCATGGTCTGGACGAGGCGCCCGTCGGCACCTTGCACATCATAAAGCACCGGCAGGCGCGACACGGCGATAATCAGTTCGCGCAGCAGCGGGCCGGTCGAAAAAGTGCTGCATTCTGCAGGCAGGCCGGAGGCCAACTCGGGATCGACGAACAGGATGTATACTTCAAGATCACCGGCGCAGCGCACGCTATGCTCCATATCGCCCGGGACCCAGATCGCGCACTGCATTGGGACCATCCACAAGCCCTGAGCGACCTCGCACGTGATAAGACCGCGGACCGCCAGTATAAGCTGCGCCTTACGGTGTTGATGAGGCGGTTGTTCGAGCCCGTCAGTCACAAGCTCCATCCCCACCGCCAAGACCGGCCGGGGGATTTCTTCGGGCTCAAAAACTTCATAGTCGGCGTCTTGCATCGCATTCGTCCGCAAAAGGGCATTGTTCGTCTGCCAGCAATACTCGGACGATGCGCCCGATTCGCAAGTAGTTGGCAGATTTGCAATATATTTTGGCACGATCGCGCAATCGCGCCGGCTCCGATAAGCACCGATAAGTTGTGGCGATCTTTTTCTGCTAAGTTTGATTGGCGCGCTATATAACCATCAGCGCTGGTTCAGGGAGAGCGACTGGAACCACAACTCCGATCTCTTCGGGCCGGCCGACGGAACGCAGCGGATGGGGGTGTGCGCGTCTTACCGTGGCCATAACTCTTGGCCGAGCAGCCGGCTCTCCGAGGAGCTTTAGAGCGATAAGGCCAGCGGCGATCCCTCCCGATCGAGCCGAAACCCGATGATTGCGACGCCTTTGTCGCGACGGCTGCGCGCTGCGGCCGATCAGCGGTAGAGACTTTCGAGGCGAGCGGCAACCCTCGCTTCCTGGCCATCCCTGCCGGCCGATTGCGCTAGTGGTCTCGCCGCCCGCCACCTCTGGAGCCGATCTCGCCACTTCCGCCGCAGGAGACGCACGGGCAGCTTTCATGCGCTCGACGCGGCACCGGTTACGGCCGAAGATAGGGTGTTAGATAATTCAAGTCCGCCAGTTGCTACTGATCGGCCCTCTCAATGTTTAACCAACTTATGAAGCGGCGCGGGGAAAAGGAGCATCACATTCATCTGAACAACTAACCGTCAGCCTCGGCAGCCCGGCTGCTTCCATGGCCACATCAGATGTAATATATGAACGGTTGCCTGCAGCGGAAGTCGGACGCCCCATATAGACGTCGTCATTGTTAAAGGCGATCATGGGATCGCTGAAGCCGATCAAGGTAAAGTTGCCAAAACCGCGTAGGAAGAATGTGCTGTTGGCGCCGCCTCCGGACTGGACTCTGAGCGCCGGAACGGCAGTGCCAAAGTCCACCGAGGTGGACAAGCCGCGCCGCACGATCTCATCGATATCAACAGCGTCGACTGCGACGCCTGCTCCCTGGAGGACTTCCCAGAATTTGCGGAAAGAACTATGTTTGCTAGACTCTGGACCTGCGTTTTCGACGCTGATCAGTGCAGGCACTTGTGCAGTGCTAGGCGATAGCGTCGAGAGCGCACCAGCCGACGTCGCTAGATACAGCTTGTTCATTGTCAGTTTTGATTTGTATTTCGATCTGTGCCCTCGCCTCCCGCCGAGCAATCATTTGTCAAACTGGTATTTCATGAACCAAATTCATACACAATCGCGTGTTGCAACCGCGGCTTGAGCGGTGCAAGTTCATATTGGCTTGTCAAATTTGAGTTTTTTGGCCTAGCCAATAGGAGAGTAGAATGTCTTTCGACGTGTCACGACGATCGATTATGAGCGGTGTTGCTGCGTTAACCCTAACCGCCGCGAAGGGCGCTGCGCGCGACCGCCCAAACATCCTTTGGATTGTAAGCGAGGACAACAACCCCTTCATCGGCGCTTATGGCGACAAGGTGGCCAGAACGCCGAATATCGATGCTTTGGCGAGTAAAGGCGTCCTTTTTAACCATGCCTATTGCGCTGCCCCTGTTTGCGCGCCCTCTCGCTTTGCCCTTATCACCGGCGTGCACCCAGAATCATGCGCGCCGGCGAACCATATGCGCGCGGTCGCAAAGGTGCCCAAGGAATGGCGTGCGACGCCGGAATATCTCCGCGACGTCGGCTATTATTGCACCAATAATTCGAAGACTGACTACAATTGCGACATTGATCCAGCAAAGATCTGGGATCAATGCGACGCACAGGCCCATTGGCGCAATCGAAAGCAGCCCGAACAGCCATTCTTCAGCATATTCAACAGCATGACGACGCATGAATCCAAATTGTTCGTAAAGACCGAGGGTGCGACCAAGGCCGCAGACGTTGTACTTCCGCCCTATCTGCCTGACACGCCGGAAATTCGGGAAGATTACGCCTCTTACTATAATCTTATGACTAAAATGGACGGCGAAGTCGGCGCACGACTGGCTGAGCTGGAGGCTGATGGCCTGGCGGACAATACCATCGTCTTCTACTATTCGGACAATGGCGGCACACTTCCCCGCAGCAAGCGCTATTGCTATGATGAGGGACTGCGCGTCGCGCTGGTCGCCTATTGCCCACCCAAATGGCGCCATCTGATGCCGCAGCAACCCGGCACGCAGGTTGAAGATGCGGTCGGGCTGATCGACCTGCCGCCAACCATTTTGGGCCTTTGCGGCGTGACCAAGCCAGCCCATATGCAGGGCGAAACCCTGTTCCCGCCACGAGGCAAGCGTCACCACCGCTATGCGTTCGGCATGCGCAACCGCATGGACGAGCGCCCCGACTTCGTGCGGACTGTCACGGACGGCCGCTATCGCTACATCCGCAACTATATGCCCTATCTGCCCGCCGCTCAGGTTCAAGGCTTCGCCTGGACAGCCAAGGGTTATCAGTCATGGGAACGGATGCATCTGGAAGGCAAGTTGCCGCTCTTGCAGGACCGCTTCTTCCAGCCCCGCCCCCATGAAGAGCTGTACGATCTTCAGACCGATCCGGGCGAGATGACTGACCTGGCCGCCTCAACGCAGGCCGCTTCGGTGCTCCGTGAAATGCGGGCCGCGCTTGATCGGCACATGATCGAAATCAATGATAATGGCTTCATCCCCGAAGCGTCGCCGCTGGAGGGCTTCCACCCCAGTCGCGCGCCGGGCGCGTATCCCCTGCCCCGGATCATGCAACTCGCCGCGCGCGCGGCCAGCCGTCAGCCGCAGGATTTGGAATTGTTCGTTAAGAATCTAACCGATGCCAATGAAGTTGTCCGCTACTGGGCGGCGCTGGGCGTGCTGATGATTGGAAGCAACGCAGTCAACGCACAGGGCATCCTGCGCGACCGGCTCAGGGCCGAACTCTCCGTGCATGTGCGGGTTGCATTAGCCGAGGCGCTGGGCCATGCAGGCGACACGACCGCCAGCGTCAAGGCACTCAATGCCATGATCGCGCCGGAAAATCTGCCGCGCGTCCGTCTGGCGGCGCTTAACGCCCTTACGCATTTGGGCAGGCCTGCCCTAGCGGCACTTCCCGCGATCCAGTTGGCCAGTGGGGACAAGGACCAATATATTGCCCGCGCCGCCAAATATCTGGCGCTAAACCTGACCGGGCAATATGATCCCTCGATTCCGCTCTCCACGGGCGAAGCGAAAGGCGGATGACCTACCTTTCGCATCCGTGGGCCCGTGGCGTGGCTGCGTCGCTGGCCACCGCCGCCCTCTGCTTCCCTGCGAACGCGGCGAACGGACCGGCGCCTCGGCTGATCGAACTCCAACCCCACAACGGGCTGTTGCGAGCCGCCATCGCTCCCGGCAAGGGCGCAGAAATGTCCAGCCTTGAACTGCGCTGGAAGGGCCAATGGGTTGAGTTGCTCTATCGCGGCCGAGACTTCGCTCCGACCGACGATTTCGAAGGGCGCGCGCCTATCCTTTGGCCCGCGACCGGTCGCAACCAGACCAAAGCCGGTCAGTCGGGCTGGACATGGCAGGGGACCGACTATCCGCTGCGCATTCACGGCTTTGCACGCGATAACAACTGGCGGATTATTTCGACACGCACGACCGGCGCGTCACCGCATGTCGATCTGGAACTAGTCGATGATGCGCAGACCCGAGCCGTCTATCCCTTCGGTTTTCGGATGCGATTGCGTTACCAGATCAGGGGCAGCCAGTTGACGATCCTGCACAAGCTGCGCGCCGCGTCCGATAATGGTGGGGCCATGCCATTTTCCATCGGCAATCATATGGCGTTCATCGCAGGTCTGACGCCGGGCGCGTCTGGCGCGCAGACTCGGCTTTTTGCCGATGCACGTCGCGTCAGCCTGCTAAACCCTGACAGCTCGCCCGCAGGAAAATTCGAAGCGATCGACCTCAGTAAAGGCAAGTCACTGGCTGCATTAGGCAAGCGCGAGGCGGTGTCGCTGATCGACTTTCCAGCACATCGGGCGCAAGTCCGCATGACCAATGCCGATGGCCTGTCACTAACCGTCAGCCATGCCGCCACCCGCTATCCGCACGAAACGCCGATATTGTTCAATCTTTGGGGCGATCTAGACAAGGGTTTCTTTTCGCCCGAACCCTGGGTTGGCAAGCAGAACTCTCTGGAGCGACAGGATGGCGTCATCCTGCTGAAACCGGGTGAGCATTTTGAATGGCGGATCGAAGTCAGGCTGGACCTGCCGCGCAAATGATAGAAAGCTGCCGCCCGAAAGCGGCAGGCTTCCCCTTATCCAGGATTAGAAATTATAGCCAATACGCCAGCCAAAGTAACGGGCATAATCACGGGGCAGCGACTGAACCGCGACTCCCGCGCTACCGCCCGCAGGCGCCATGACGGTAGCGGCATAGGTTTCGTTCAAGAGGTTCTTAATGAAGAAGCTGAGACGGAACCGATCCCCATCGGCATCGCGAAGGCCCATTGAAAGATCGAGAACGCCATAGGCCTTCTGAAAGGCGACCGGATTTTGCAGCAGGTCATAGCCGGTGTCACTTTGATGACGCCAGTCCACCTGAAGGAAACCCGCGACGGCGTTAGCCAGTTCACGATCATATTTGGCCGACAGCGTGTATCGGAATTTGGGCGAGTTGGGCGGGCGACGACCAGACAAATCCTGCAAGCCCCCCGAACAGCCTGCCGCAGCCGACTGGCCCGGATAGCATTGCGCCCGGGGGAAGGAACGCATCTCAGCGTCAGTATATGCCGCTGTCGCCGAGAGGGTTAGCGCCTGAACCGGCATGGCGGTAGCCTCGACCTCCACGCCCTGCGTGCGCAGGCTGCCAACATTGTTGAGGTTGAAGGCGTTGGTGCCATTGGGCAACTGGATCTGGGACTGCGCCTGGAAATTCTCATAGTCGGTGCGGAACAGAGCGATGTTCAACTGGACGCGATTATCCCAGAAGCGGCTTTTGACACCAAGTTCATAGGCTTTCGACGTTTCCGCCTCGACCGGATTGGCCGCCTTTGTCGGATTGAACCCGCTCGAAATGTCATAGGCCTGTCCCTTGTAGCCCGTGCCATAGGAGGCATAGACCATCACGCTGCGAGTAAAATCCTGCCTCAGAGAGAATTTGTAGGTAAATTCGTTTTCGGCCGTCCTGCCTGAACATTGAACCAGGCAATTGCCTGCGGTCGGCGCGGGCACCGGCAACAGTCGATCGATGAAGTTTACGAAAATCCTCTCCCGATTGAACCGGGCACCCGCATCGAAATGGGTGGTCGAACTTATGTCATAAGTCGTCTGACCGAAGGCCGCATAAGTCTTGGACCCGTTATTGGCCGTCCAATTGTTCGCCTGCGCCGATCCCAGTGGATAACGCAGGAAGGTACGATCAGTCTCGCCATCCGAATACCAAAGTCCGAAGAGATATTGCAGGGGACCACGCCCATCGGACACCAGCCTGACTTCCTGCGTCCACATGCGCGACTCAAATGGGCTGATATTGTAGACACCAACCGCCGATCCGAAGATCGGCACGGCCATATTATCAGCATCAATGAAGGTTTCGTATTTCCATTTCTGATACCCGGTGACTGAAATGAGAGACACAGGACCCAAGTCCCACTCCAGCTTTGCGCTGACAGCGGTAGTATCGTTCGTCGCTTCGTTGTTGAAATTATAGCGGATCTTGTCGTTACCTAGCTCCGGGTTGATGCCCACCAGATTAAGTGCGATGCGCGAATTAAAGATCGTCGCGTTGGTCGGCACCGCCAGAAAGGTTTGCGCGGGGTTCGACACATCATGGGTACGACGCATAGCAAGGTCGAGCTTCAGATCGTCCATCAACTGAGCCGACAGCCGGCCCCGGACGCCCCACCCCTTATTCCCGCCGACCATAGAACCGTTAGCCAAATTCTTGATGAAGCCATTATTGTGCTGCCAAAAGCCGCTGACCCGGGCAGCCACGCCCTTGCCGAGCGGAACATTGACTGCCCCCTCAGTCAGATATTGTCCGTCCGACGTAACCGATCCATTGACGAAGCCGCCAAAGTCCGCGCCGGGCGCGCGCGTCGCAATATTGATGACACCCGCGGATGAATTCTTGCCGAACAGTGTGCCTTGCGGTCCGCGCAGAATTTCGACACGGTCCACATCACTCATGTTGCTGAATGCCTGGGCCTGATGCAGCACGGGCAAATCGTCGATGACGACCGCAACGCTAGGCTCAACCCCGGTGCTGAATGCCAACGTACCCACGCCGCGCAGAACCACGCTACTGTTGGCTGGCTGAACGCCTACCGTAAGCGTCAGGCTGGGCGACATTTGGGTGAGGTCGCTGAATTGCGCGATACCCTTTGCCGCGAGGGCCTCGCCCGTTACGGCGCTGACCGCTACCGGTATGTCCTGAAGATTCTGCTCTCGCTTTTGCGCTGTAACAACAATCTCCTGCAAACCGCCTTCTTCCTGCCCATATGCTGGGGCAGCAATCGCAACTGTTCCAGACGCGCAAAGCAGCAGGTTTCTTAACCGTCTCATACTCACCTCCCCATTTCGGCCATTTTGGTAAGGCCATTTGCTGATTATTGGCCTAGCTGATTCGCGAACGGCTCGCAAGATTCACTTGATACCCTGGAAAATATCTTGATGAGGGCTTATGCCTGCAGTCGGGTCAAACTCCGTTCCGAAGCGTCCCGATCCGAAGTCTCGTGAGTCGCGCGACCATTTCTGAGGCGCGGAACGCTGTGGCCTGTAGTTCGAATGAAAGGTCTTACTTTGCCCCTTCCTACGAAGAAATCCACCTCGGCCGTAATTTCGACTGTGGGGATGGTGCACTTGGTCGGCGGCCGATTCACTATGGGATCAGAGCGCTTTTACCCAGAGGAAGCACCGCGTAGAAAGGTCGCTGTGGATCCATTCTGGATTGATGAAACCCCGGTTACCAATCGGCAGTTTGCTACGTTCATAGCAGCTACAAGCTATATTACCGTCGCTGAACTTGCCCCTGATCCAGAACATTATCCCGGGATATTGGAGGGAATGGATAGAGCTGGATCTCTAGTCTTTCACCAGCCAGCCCATCTTGGCGAAACGAGCGATCCGCAAAGCTGGTGGCAATTTACCCTTGGCGCTGACTGGCGGCATCCGCTTGGCCCCGACCGATGCATTGAAGAACTCGACCTATTGGATCATCCGGTAGTACAAATAAGCTACACAGATGCAATGGCGTACGCAAAATGGGCGGGAAAGGATCTGCCCACCGAGGCCGAATTTGAGTTCGCAGCGCGAGGCGGCTTTGACGGAAAAGAATATGCCTGGGGCGACGAGCTTGCACCCGGTGGCCAAATGATGGCTAATTATTGGCAAGGACTATTTCCGATCTCCAATCAGTGTCTCGACGGGTGGGACCGAACCTCTCCGGTCCGCAGCTTTCCACCAAATGGATTCGGAATTTACGACATGATCGGCAACATATGGGAGTGGACACGCGATTGGTGGAGCGAGCGGCCGGAACTTCCCAGGACGGGGAAAGGATCATGCTGCCCGCTGAGCAACCCACGCGGCGGAAGGCTCAGCGGGAGTTATGACCCTGCTAATCCAGCGATCCGGATTGGACGAAAGGTTATCAAAGGCGGCTCCCATCTATGCGCCGAGAACTATTGCCAACGCTACCGACCTGCGGCTCGACATCCCGAAATGATAGATACAGCGACATCCCACATTGGATTCCGCTGTGTACTGCGGCGGCGGACGGTACAATAAAGGCCCTCAAGCCAGATGCCGCAATGTCAGCGTCCGGAGATCCGACGTCGCTTTTCCTTAATAGCGTGGCGTGCCTGTTCGATCATTTCAAGTTCAGTGACCGCAAGCAGATCGTATCGCTCCGGTGAGGGCCGCCTTGCGATGATCGGCTGATATTTCGAGATGGCACCGGTGCAAGCGCTGGTGTTTGCACCGGTACTAGGGACGGTGCGATGAGTCAGATCACGGTAATTTCAGGCCCGGAGCGGCGGCGGGTATGGACCGACCAGCAGAAGCGTGAGTTGGTCGCGGCTGTTTCGGCGCCCGGGGCGAACGTGGCGGAGATTGCCCGCCGTGCTGATCTACGACCGAACCAGATCTACAGATGGCGGCGACAGATGGGTCAGGCAGAGCAGGGCTTTGCCGAGGTGCAGGTGCAGCCCGATCCAGTGCCGGTGATCGGATCGGCGATCATCGTGGAGTTCGAGCGGGCGATCGTACGCATCCCCGCTGGCGCATCACCTGGGTTGGTGTCGGCAGTGCTGCGGTCGGTCAAGCCGTGATCCCAGTTCCCTCCGGCGTCCGGATATGGATCGCGACCGGACATACCGATATGAGGAAGGGCACGCGATCCCTGGTCCTGCACAGCAGAGCTTCAGGCGGGATCCCCATGCCGGTGATCTTTATGTCTTCCGAGGGCGCCGTGGCGACCTGTGCAAGATCCTGTGGCATGATGGCATTGGCATGTCGCTCTATGCCAAGGCTCTCCTGAGCTTGTCGAAGGGCGCCTGATGCGCGGGAAGTATATCTGGCCGTCGGCTGTAAACGGGGTAATTGCCATCTCTGCCTCCCAGTTGGCTTGCATGTTGGAGGCGATCGACTGGCGTAATCCGCAAGCAACCTGGCGGCCGACACTAGCCGGATAATCGATGTCGGGAGGCTAAAAAGCTAGAGATTTCGGTGCTTTTCTGCTATGCCTTTGGGCATGGGTGACGCGGCGCAAGCAGAGATCCAGAGCCTTCGCGCGCAGCTTGCCGCAGCCCAGGCTGTCGCCGCTGAAGTCGCCCGCATAAAGGCGATCAACGCCGACCTGGAAGCCCGCAACGCCCTTCTTCAACTGCAAACGAGAAGATGCGCCGCACCCTTTTTGGTCAGCGATCCGAACGCACGCGCCATCTGCTCGACCAGATGGAGCTGACGCTCGAGGAGTGCGAGACCGCTGCCAGCGAAGACGAGGCGTTGGCCGCGTTGGCGGCAGCGAAGACCAATGTCGCGCCGTTCGAGCGCAAGCGGCCCGCGCGCAAGCCCTTGCCCGAACATCTGCCACGCGAGCGCGTTGTCATCGCTGCGCCCGATACCTGCCCCTGCTGCGGCTCGGATCGGCTGTGCAAGCTGGGTGAGGATATCACCGAGACACTTGAGGTCGTGCCGCGCCAGTGGAAGGTGATCCAGACCGTGCGGGAGAAGTTCTCCTGCCGGGATTGTGAGAAGATCACCCAACCGCCGGCGCCTTTTCATGTGACGCCCCGCGGGCTATTTGGCCCCAGCTTCATGGCGATGCTGCTGTTCGAGAAGTTCGGCGCGCATCAGCCGCTCAACCGCCAGCGTGACCGCTACGCCCGCGAGGGCGTGGAACTGAACCTTTCGACCCTGGCCGACCAGGTCGGCACCTGCACCGCTGCGCTGATGCCACTCTATCTGGTGATCGAGGCCCATGTCCTGGCCGCAGAGCGGCTGCATGGCGACGATACGACGGTGCCAGTGCTGGCCAAGACCAAGACCGATACGGGCCGGATCTGGACCTATGTTCGGGATGATCGACCTTTTGGCGGACCCGCACCGCCCGCAGCGATCTTCCATTATTCCCGCGACCGGCGGGGCGAGCATCCTGTGGGCCATCTGCGGCTGGAGAGGCATTCTTCAGGCTGATGCATATGCCGGCTATAATGCCCTGTTCCATGGCGGCCGCCTGCCGGCGCCGCTAACCCGCGCCGTTTGCTGGAGCCACGCGCGCCGTTATTTCTTCGAGCTGGCCGATATCGCCGCGCAGATCAAGAAGCGCCGCAAAAAGGCCGTCATCTCTCCGCTGGCAGTGGAGGCGGTCCGCCGTATCGACGCGATCTTTGACATCGAGCGCGCCATCAACGGCAGACCGGCCCAGGAGCGCCACGCCCTTCGACAGGAGCACAGCGCACCGCGTGTTGCCGATCTGGAAGAATGGATGCGCGACAACCGGTCAAAGCTATCGAAGAACAGCGATGTGGCCGAGGCCATGGATTACATGCTCAAGGCATGGCCTGCATTTACTGCCTTCCTCGGCGACGGCCGCATCTGCCTCACGAATAACGCAGCTGAACGGGCGCTCAGGGGCATTGCCCTTGGAAGAAAATCATGGCTCTTCGCTGGTTCAGATCGCGGCGGTCAGCGCACAGCCTTCATGCTGAGCCTTATCGCCACGGCAAAGCTCAACGATATAGATCCGCAGGCTTGGCTAGCCGATGTGCTCAGCCGCATCGCCGACATCCCCCAGAACCGTCTCCACGAACTGCTTCCCTGGAACTGGCGCGCGACAGACGATCAACGCCAAGCGGCCTGATCCGCGGTTCTCACCGGATGCATACGCTTGCGCGACAAAGGCTGGACGATATCGGCAATAGCGCATGAAACCGGCCGAGATCGCAAGACGATCCGCCAGTGGCTTCTCGACAAACAGCCTGGAACCTGGGAACGCGCATCGCGTCAGCCCGCGAATGCCTTCGAAACATATCTCGTCTCGCGCTGGGAGGAAGGCTGTCGCAATGCCACTCAGCTCTACCGCGAGGTGTGCGGGCTAGGCTATCGTGGCGAAGCGCGCAGCTTTCGTCGCTGTATCAAGGCTCGGTTACGCGATGGCCTGTCACCGCCTACATCGCCATCTGTCAGACACCCACGCTGGAAAGCACCATCCTCGCGACAGGCGGTCAGGCTTCTCACCACGTCCACCGATACACTCTGCCAAGACGATGCGCGGTTCGTTGATGCCGTACGCGTCGCCTCGCCCATAGTCGCGGATGCTGCCGACCTTGCGCGGCGTTTCCACACCATACTGGTCGGACGCGACGCCGTAGAGTTCGAGCCATGGATCGCCCAGGCACTTGGAAGCGCCCTCGCTTCGTTCGCGCGCGGCCCCCGGCGCGATCTTGATGCGGTGCGCGCCGCATTGATTTTGCCGTGGAGCACTGGACCGGTCGAAGGCAAGATCAACAAGCTCAAGCTGATCAAGCGTTCCATGTACGGCCGGGCTGGCCTCGACCTGCTCCGGGCGCGTATCATGGCATGACACCTGCATCGAAATTGCGGGAGAGCCCACTTTTGCGGAATCTTCGGTCCCCGTTGACAGCGGGCTGATGACGGCGCGCGCGGTTCGGGTTGCGACCTTGGTATAGAATGCCGTGGTCTCCAGTTGCGCGTGCCCCAGCAACGCCTGGATGACGCGGATGTCTACGCCATCCTCCAGCAAGTGCGTGGCGAAACTGTGCCGCAACGTGTGCGGGCCGACCTTCTTCGCAATGCCAGCCGCCTGCGCGGCCTCGGCAACAATCCGGTAGAGATGGCGCGTGCTGATCGGCTTCATCTCATGCTGTCCGGGGAACAGCCAGCCATCGGCGTGCATCACGCCCTGCTGTCGTCCGACCTTCCACCACTCGCGCAACAAGACGAGCAGATCAGCCGACAGAATCGCGTTGCGATATCGACCGCCTTTGCCGCGCTCGACACGGATCAGCATACGCTCGCTATCAATGTCGCGGACCTTGAGCATCGCAACCTCAGCCACCCGCAGCCCGGCACCATAGACAACCGAGAGCGCAGCCTGATGCTTGAGACAGGTGGTTGCCTCCAGCAGCCGAGCGACTTCATCGGGGCCGAGGACGACAGGTAAAGAGCGCGGGTGCTTGACGGTATAGAGCTTGCGAGAAAGATCGGGCCGATCGAGCGTATGCGTGAAAAAGAAGCGCAGGGCAGCGACGATGCTGTTCATCGTCGGTACGCCTAGTCCCGCTTCTCTCTGATCGATCTGGAACTGACGGAGGTCTTCCGCCGTCGCGGTATCGGGAGGGCGGCCGAGATAAGCGGCAAGGCGCGCGACGTCCCGGACATAGTTGCGCCGCGTCTCGCGTGCGTATCGGCGCATGTTCATATCGTCGATCATGCGCTGGCGCAGCGATCCAACAGGAACTTCAGAAATAGCGTTGATCATCGTTCGACTCCTTGGTTGAAAGGAATCGTGATGTTCTGCCTACCTTGCTCGGGCCTCAACCACAGCGCCACGCCAGATCGTCGAGGTCAATTCGAGCCAGGTGCCAATCCCGCGCCAGCGGGTTCGTACAAGTCCCAATTGCGGCCATAGGTATTTAGGTTCGGGACGGGCTCAGGTGCCACTTGAAAAGCCGATGCCGGATTAGCATGATGATGGCGCGGGCAGACCAGGCTTTAAAAGTAGGTTTGCAGATGACAGAAAGAGACGAGCAGTTTTTGCGGCTTAAAGCGGTGATTGAGAAGACGGGGAAGCCCAAAGCGTCAATCTATCGCGAGATCCATTTAGGTAGGTTTCCGGCACCAGAGAAGATAGGCGCCAGAGCGGTCGCTTGGCGCCTATCACGGATATTACGCTGGATGCAGGCGCCGAGCGCTTACCAGGACGACTGAAACCACTCCAGCGTTCCTACAGCAGGCCTAACCGGAGTCGCCTTCTCAATGGCGATGGCTGCTGACGCCTGTTCGGCCTTGTCGAGATAGTCCGCCCACCATTCGAGCATCCTGCGACGGCGGGGCAGATAGCGTGCGGCATTGTAAACGGCGCGTACGCCGCCCGGCACATGTGCCAGTTGAAGCTCGATCCAATCGGCCTTGAACATCCCTGTCTCGTTGAGAACCGTGCTGGCGATCGACCGGAACCCATGCACCGTCGCTTTGTCACCGACGCCCAAGCGCTGGAGCAAGATCAGCATGCGGTTCTGACTGATCGTATCACCCTGATTGCCGATCACCGGGAAGAGATATTGCCCAAACCGCTCGTTGCCATATTTCCCATAGACGTTGAGTTCTTTGATCTCCCGGAGAAGCGTAACGGCTTGTGGTGGCAAGGGCACGAGATGCTCTATGCGCATCTTCATGCGTTCAGCAGGAATTCGCCATAGCGGCTCTGGACCTCCCAGCCCCTCGAACTCAGACCATTGCGCATGGCGAGTTTCCGTTGTCCGAACCATCGTGAGGATGGTCCAGCGCAAGGCGAGATGACTTAACTTTGAGCCGGTATCAGCATTCAGGGCTGCGTAGAAGCGTGGCAATTCCTTGATTGGGACTTTAGATCGATGGTTCACCGCGGCGCGCTTGCGCATGACCGTTCCGAGATCACGACAAGGGTCAGATTTCACTCTTCCGTCTGGAATACCGAACCGGAAAATCTCGCTGCAATAGGCCCGTACCCGATGCGCCATCTCGATGGCGCCCCTGTCCTCGATAGTCTTGAGCGCAATGAGCATGTCGCGCGGCAAGATAGAGCGGACAGACAGCTTGCCGATGGTCGGAAAGATATCTGCTTCAAGCCGCCTTTCGATCACGCCAGCATAGCGATCTGACCACCCCGGTCGTTTGGCCATCATCCATTCCTGGGCCAGTTGGCGGAATGTCGTACGTTCGGCCTGATCCTCATATCTTTGCTGTCGCTTGATGTAGGCCGGATCATTGCCGTTGGCGAGTGCCGCCTTCATTTCCTCGCGCCACACCCGGGCGCGATCGATGCTCATTAGCGGATAGTCTCCACCGGTGATGCTCTTCTGCTTGCGATCACAGCGATAGGAAAGTCGCCACTCGCGTCGCCCATTGGGCAGGACACAGATATTGAGGCCACCGCCATCGGCTTTCTTGATGATGCGATCGGCGGGGAGAATCGATTGGATAAGGGTATCGGTGAGCACGGATCAGGACTCCTGAATGCCGCGCGCGGGACTTAAAATCCTGGCTCTCGAACCAACAAATTTACCAACAAATCCCATGCCAACCACCTGAGCGGTTATGATCCTGTGTGAAATCATGCTACACGAGATAACAGCCTGGAAAAAGGCTGTTTTTTGACGTCTATTTGAGACGTTGTTGGTCTTTTTGGACCTCAGATTGGTTGCGGGAGTAGGATTTGAACCTACGACCTTCAGGTTATGAGCCTGACGAGCTACCGGGCTGCTCCATCCCGCGCCAGAGGCGCGACCAGAGGTCGCTAACGACAAAGTGAATGGGTTTTGTGTGTCCGATATATGCGCGCGCTTCAATGCCTGGCGACGCCCTACTCTTCCAGTGCTTGAGCAATAGTACCATCGGCGCAGACTGGTTTCACGGCCGAGTTCGGGATGGGATCGGGTGGGTCACAGACGCTATGGTCACCAAGCAATGAAGCGGGCGCATATAAGGGGGTTATAATCGATGCCGTGCACATATTGGGTGCAAACCTCGCCAACAGGCGGGTTTGTTGGGTTCAAACCTGCCAACAGGCGGGTTTGTATGTTTGTAAGCTATATCTGGGCTGGCTTAACAACCGACCGTCGCTGACATGCGCTGATAACCAGTGCTGTCGTTGATGGTGGGACTCTTAAGCGCGAATAGGACAATTAGTATCGGTTAGCTTCATGCGTTACCGCACTTCCACATCCGATCTATCAACGTGGTGGTCTTCCACGGTCCTAAGAAATCTTATCTTGAGGGAGGCTTCCCGCTTAGATGCTTTCAGCGGTTATCCCGTCCATACATAGCTACCCTGCTGCGCCACTGGCGTGACGACAGGTACACCAGAGGTATGTTCAACCCGGTCCTCTCGTACTAGGGTCAACTCCTCTCAAATTTCGACGCCCACGGCAGATAGGGACCAAACTGTCTCGCGACGTTCTGAACCCAGCTCACGTACCACTTTAATTGGCGAACAGCCAAACCCTTGGGACCTGCTCCAGCCCCAGGATGTGATGAGCCGACATCGAGGTGCCAAACGATTCCGTCGATATGAGCTCTTGGGAATCATCAGCCTGTTATCCCCGGCGTACCTTTTATCCGTTGAGCGATGGCCCTTCCACGAGGGACCACCGGATCACTATGACCGACTTTCGTCTCTGCTCGACTTGTCAGTCTCGCAGTCAGGCGGGCTTATGCCATTGCACTCTAACAGACGGTTTCCAACCGTCCTGAGCCCACCATCGCGCGCCTCCGTTACTCTTTAGGAGGCGACCGCCCCAGTCAAACTACCCACCACAGAGGGTCCCTGTACCGGATAACGGTACGAGGTTAGACATCAGAAAACAGCAGGGTGGTATTTCACCTATGGCTCCACATCAACTGGCGTCGATGCTTCAAAGCCTCCCACCTATGCTACACAGCTCTTTCCTAATGCCACTCTGAAGTTGCAGTAAAGGTGCACGGGGTCTTTCCGTCTAACCGCGGGTACTCCGCATCTTCACGGAGAATTCAATTTCGCTGAGCATATCCTGGAGACAGTGGGGAAGTCGTTACGCCATTCGTGCAGGTCGGAACTTACCCGACAAGGAATTTCGCTACCTTAGGACCGTTATAGTTACGGCCGCCGTTTACCTGGGCTTCAATTCAGAGCTTGCACTCCTCCTCTTAACCTTCAGGCACCGGGCAGGCGTCAGGCCCTATACGTCGTCTTGAAGCCGACTTAGCAGAGCCCTGTGTTTTTGCTAAACAGTCGCTACCCCCTGGCCTGTGCCCCCCATAAGTGCTTGCGCATATATGGGGCCTCCTTCTTCCGAAGGTACGGAGGCAATTTGCCGAGTTCCTTCAGGATACTTCTCTCAAACGCCTTGGTATACTCTACCATTCCACCTGTGTCGGTTTAGGGTACGGTCTATACGGAGGGGCTATTTCCTGGGACAACTTCACAGCCTGGAGCAATCCAATAAGCCCAGACCATTTACGCCATCCGTCACACACCTCCAGGCCCACGAATATTAACGTGGTTCCCATCGACTACCCCCTTCGGGCTCGTCTTAGGGGCCGGCTTACCCTGCTCAGATTAGCTTTAAGCAGGAACCCTTGGAATTTCGGCGACAGTGCATCTCACACTGTTAATCGCTACTCATGTCTGCATTCGCACTTCCGATACCTCCACGGTCGGTTACCCTTCCGCTTCAACGGCCTACGGAACGCTCCGCTACCGCTCAGTCAAAGACTGAACCCTAAGCTTCGGTGCATCACTTTAGCCCCGTTACATCTTCGCCGCAGGATCTCTTATTTAGACCAGTGAGCTGTTACGCTTTCTTTAAAGGATGGCTGCTTCTAAGCCAACCTCCTGGTTGTTTTGGAAATCCCACATGCTTTCCCACTTAGTGATGACTTGGGGACCTTAGCTGTAGGTTAGGGCTGTTTCCCTTTTGACGACGGACCTTAGCACCCGCCGTCTGTCTGCCGGACTAAACTCGTTGGTATTCGGAGTTTGGTTAGTATTGGTAGATCTCGCGACCCCCGCAACCATCCAGTGCTCTACCCCCAACGGCAATCATCCGACGCTCTACCTCAATAGATTTCGCGGAGAACCAGCTATTTCCCGGCTTGATTGGCCTTTCACCCCTAAGCACAACTCATCCGACAATTTTTCAACATTGAACGGTTCGGTCCTCCAGTGCGTGTTACCGCACCTTCAACCTGGTCATGCATAGATCGCCGGGTTTCGGGTCTAATGCATCAAACTCATGGTCGCCCTATTCAGACTCGCTTTCGCTGCGCCTACACCTAACGGCTTAAGCTTGCTTGATACACTAAGTCACAGACCCATTATGCAAGAGGTACGCGGTCAGGTCTCAAGGACCCTCCCACTGCTTGTAGGCATCCGGTTTCAGGTACTGTTTCACTCCCCTCATCGGGGTGCTTTTCACCTTTCCCTCACGGTACTGGTTCACTATCGGTCATGTACGAGTATTTAGGCTTGGAGGGTGGTCCCCCCATGTTCAGACAGAGTTTCACGTGCTCCGCCCTACTCAAGTCCTGGAATATCATTTTCGCATACGGGGCTGTCACCCGCTATGGCCGCACTTTCCAGAGCGTTCTGCTAACTATATCCCAGGCGCTGGCCTGGTCCGCGTTCGCTCGCCACTACTAACGGAATCTCGGTTGATGTCTTTTCCTCCGGGTACTGAGATGTTTCAGTTCTCCGGGTTCGCTTCACCAAAGCCTATTTTATTCAGCTTAGTGATACCTCTCCCATTTAACACGGGGCCTGAGTTTCCTCAGGACCAGTCTTAAATGGTGAAGGTGGGTTATCCCATTCGGAAATCGCGGGATCAAAGCCTGCTCACGGCTCCCCCACGCTTATCGCAGCGTGCCACGTCCTTCATCGCCTGTACATGCCAAGGCATTCACCAGATGCCCTTACCTCACGCTTGAGAGTCCACACCACCAACGACAATACTGGGTAGCATTCGCCGTTAGCTTTCGTGTGGTTATTAAACTCAGCCAGATAATCTTGTGTGAACGATCATCAGATCAGCCTTTGTCACCTGCCTTGCGGCAAGCACCAAAAACCAACCCCATGTCGCCACGGCATCGATTAAAAAACCCATTCACAATGTCAAAGAGGCGTACATCTGTACGCCATATCACCAGCCTAAGCTGGCAAACCGCTACTCTTCATCTCTGGAAATCTGGCTAGAGCCATCTGATCGATACTCACCGCTTATGCGGCGGACCTAATCAAAAATGGTGGAGCTTATCGGGATCGAACCGATGACCTGATGCTTGCAAAGCAACCGCTCTCCCAGCTGAGCTAAAGCCCCCAACCATCCCGTCGCTTGCGCTCGGGAGTTTTGCCTGAACCCGTCCCCCGGACGGGTTCCGAGACGGCAAAACTGGTGGGCCGGGGAGGAGTTGAACCTCCGACCTCACGCTTATCAGGCGTGCGCTCTAACCACCTGAGCTACCGGCCCGGTGCCTT